>JAYWEO010000387.1:0-7984 GCA_043779225.1 Prosthecobacter sp. | reverse complement strand
CGCAGCCAGACAAACACCGGCCTCGCGCTGCTCACCAAAAATTTTGGCATCCGCGGCTACGCGACTGCCGTACACACCGCGTGCTCATCCGGCGGACAGGCGCTCGGCACCGCGCTGAAAGTCATGCGGCGCGGCAATGTGGACGCGATGATCGCGGGCGGCTTCGACTCGATGCTGAACCCGATCGGCCTCTCGGGATTCTGCCTGCTCGGCGCGCTCTCGACGGACAACGACACACCCGGGCGCGCGAGCCGGCCATTCGACGGCACGCGCAACGGCTTCGTGCTCGGCGAAGGCGCGGCTTTTCTCGTGCTGGAAAAATGGGAGGCCGCCCGCGCGCGCGGCGCGAAAATTTACGCCGAACTGGCAGGCGACGGAAATTCGCTGAGCTGCTATCGCATCACCGACACGCCGCCCGATGGCGACGGGCCGATCCAGGCGATCCGACAATCGCTCGCTTGCGCGGGCATGAAGCCCGAGGACGTGGACTACGTGAACGCGCACGGCACCTCGACGATGATGAACGACCGCAGCGAGTGCGTCGCGCTCGGCGCGGTGATGGGTGATCACCTTCCGAATGTCGCCGTGAGTTCGACAAAGAGCTGCATGGGCCATCTCATCGCCGCCGCCGGCGCGGCCGAGGCTGCGGTGTGCGCACTCGCAATCCGCGACGGCATCGCGCCGGTGAACGCAAATTTTGCGACGCCTGATCCGCAGTGCAGCAACATCAATCTCGTGACCGGCCAGTCGCGCCCGATGCGCATCCGCGCGGCACTTTCCAACTCGCTCGGCTTCGGCGGCTCGAACAGTTGCCTCGCATTCCGCCACCCCGATCTCGTGGAAGCCTGACCTCATAAACATGGGCACTTCACCTCGCATCGCCATCACCGGCAGCGGCGCAGTCTGCGGCGCGGGGCTGACCGTGGAGAAAATCTGGGCCGCGGTGATTGGCGGTCAGTCTGCGGTGACGCCGATCGCGCAATGGGACGCGGAGCGATGGCCCGTGAAAATCGCCGCTGGCGTGAATGGCGTGAAGAACCAGGAGCTCGTCGAGGATCGCAAGCTGCATAAGAGCATTTCACGCACGGACCTCTTCGGCATTTACGCCGCGGGCGAGGCGATCAAATCATCCGGCATTCCTGCGCATCGCGAGACGCTCGACGCGGCGACGGTGCCGATTTTCAACGACCGCAGCGGCCTCGTCATCGGCTCGGGCGGCGGCACGTACAGCAGCAACTACGAATACCTCCCGCTGATGACCGAGTCGGGCGGCGACATGGGGAAATTCGGCACGGAACTCGGCTCCGCGGTGAACCCGATGTGGCTGCTGAAAAATCTCCCGAACAATGTGCTCTGCCACGTCGGCATCCGGCACATGTTCAAGGGCACGAATGCGTGCATCACCAACCAGTGCGCGGGCGGCGTGCTCGCGGTCGCGGAAGCCGCGGAGTCGCTGCGCACGGACGAGGCGGATCGCATCGCCGCCGTCGGGCACGACACGCCGATCGAACCGGAGACGGTGCTCGGCTACCACAAGCTCGGGCTGCTCTCGAGCGATGTGCTGCGGCCTTTCGATCGCGAGCGCACGGGGACGATTTTCGGCGAAGGCGGCGCGGCGGTGATGCTGGAAAAATTCGGCGATGCGCAGGCACGCGGCGCGGTGATTCTCGGCGAGTTTCTCGGGCACGGCTGCGTGACGGAGGGGACCGGCGTGGTGGACTTGCGTCCCGATGGCGACGGGCCCGCGCGTGCGATCACACTCGCGCTGGCGGATGCGGGAATCGCCGCGGCGGATGTCGGAATGATCGTCGCGCACGGCAACGGCACGCCTGCGTCCGACGCCTCGGAGGCAAGGGGAATCCTGCGCGCATTTGGCGGCAATCCGCCGCCGGTCACGGCGTTCAAGTGGTGCGTCGGGCACCTGCTCGCGGCGTCGGGGATCTTGGATCTCGTGCTCGCGCTGGAGGCACTGCGTCAGGGCGTCGTGCCCGGCATCGCGACGCTGGATGCGGTGGACGCGGAATTTTCCACCCTGCCCGTCTCGCGCGATCCGCAGAAGCCGCGCGGCGACATCGCGCTCGTGCTCTGCCGCGGATTCGGCGGGATGAATGTGGCGCTCATCGTCCGCGCGGCGAAGGCGTGATGGAACCACAGGCGCCTCCCTCGACGCGGTGCGGGATCGACACGGTCGAGATCGCGCGCATCGAAAAGCTGCTGCGGGATACTGCGCCGCAGGACTGGCGGAGATTTTTCAGCGAGCAGGAACTCGCGGATGCGGGCGACGGTGCAGGTCGCGCGGCGAGCCTCGCGGCGCGTTTCGCGGCGAAGGAGGCGTGCTGCAAATTGTTCCCGCGCGAGACGGCGCTCGGTGCAATCGAGCCGTATGATTTTTCCGTGCGCAAGGACGGCTACGGCGCACCGGGCATCGAGCCGAGCGCGGCTGCGCGCACGGCGATGGATCGCGCATTCATCGGCGAAATCCGAATCTCGCTCACGCACACGGATACGAGCGCATCGGCGGTCGCGGTCGCGGAGACAAAGCGCATCGAGGTGCCGTGGTTCGGCAAACTTTTCTACCACATGCTGCCGATCAAGCGCGGCACGGTGATGGCGAACATGCGGCGCGTCTTCGGCGATGTCTTGTCCGAGGAAAATCTGGTGCGGCTCGCGCAGGCCTACTACGGGCACTTTGTGCGGTTCCTCGGAGAATTTTTCCGTCTGCCGTGGATGTCGGCGAAGCGCAAGAAGGCGATGATCCGCATCGAAAACGTGGAGGTCGCCGAGCGCGCGCTGGCGCAGGGGAAGGGGCTGCTGCTGCTCACAGGGCACTTCGGGAATTGGGAGGTCGCGACGGTCGCGGGCATCGGGCAGTTTTCGCAGTTCAAGGGGCTGTTTCACTTCGTGCGCCGTCCGCTGAAGCCTGCGCCGCTGAATGCGTATGTGACGTGGCGTTTCCGCCGCGCCGGATTCGGCACCATCGCGAAGCGCGGTTCGCTCGACACGATCCTCGATCTGCTCGCGCAGGAGCGGATCGTGGTCTTCATCTACGACCAACACGCGACGATGCGCGAGGGCGTGGTCGCTGATTTTCTCGGGCAGCCGGCGAACACCTTCCGCAGCCTGCCGATCATCGCGATGGACACCGGCGCGCCGGTGATCCCCGCGACGAGCTGGCGCGAGCCGGATGGCACGCATGTGCTGCGCTTCGAGGAGTCGGTGCCGGTCGTCGAGCACGAGAATACGAGCGAGGCGATCCGGCTGACGGCGCGCGCCTTCAATGCCGCGCTCGAACGTGCGCTGCTGCGGCATCCCGAGCAGTGGATCTGGATGCACAAGCGCTGGAAGGCAGGGGCTGCGCCTGCCACGCGGGGGTGATGGCGCGCGCTTTTCCTCGAAAAGCGCGAGTGCATCGCAAATCGGCTAGGAAAAATGGGGGTGATGGGCGTTTGATTTGCCCGCCGCTCAGCCGCAGCGTTTCGTGACCTGAATTTTACGAGGTTGCCATGCAAACGTTCCACTCTTTGCCCATGCTGGTTTTAGCGCCTTGCCGCCCGCAAATATGGCGTTTTATGCGGGTTCCACGGCTAGGATGGGCTGAGACCCTTTTTTTGTCTTGGGGAGCGTCCCAGCGGGCTGCTGGCAAGCACAAATTCACCACCCAAACGTTTTTGTTGGTACACCGGTATTTGTTCTTGGAGACCGCTAGGGCTTGTGGTTTCATCTCTCCCCACGCCCAAGATAGAGTGGTTGTTCACAGGGTCACCCCAGTCAATTCACCGGTTCTTAGGCCTGTGGTCCCAAACTTTTCACCAAGTTACTCACAATGCCAGCCACCACTCAAAAGCTCATGTCTTCCCGTCGCCCACACAGCGCACGTCCAGTCGCTCCCTCCAGCCGCCGTTCGGCGCTCCGTCTGTCCCCAAAAGGCCTTCAATTTGAACGCGTTTTCAGCAATCCTTCCGTGGCTCCGTTTGATGAAGTCAAATGGGAGCACCGGACTGCGGAAATCACCGACGACACCGGCAAGGCGTTCTTCAAGCAGGAGAATATCGAGGTCCCGGCCTCGTGGTCGCCGCTTGCAACGAAAATCGCAGTGTCGAAGTATTTTTACGGCGACGTGGCGAAGGGCACCGATCCTTACAAGGGTGGCCGTGAGCGTTCGGTGAAGCAGCTCATCCATCGCGTCACGCGCACCATCACGGATTGGGGCATGAAGGACGGCTACTTTGCCGACAAGGCCTCGGCGGACACCTTTTACAACGAGCTGACGTGGATTTGCGTGAACCAGTTTGGCGCGTTCAATTCGCCGGTGTGGTTCAATTGCGGCCTCTATCAGCAGTACGGCACCGGTGTCGGTCGCGGTGAGGGGAACTATTTCATCAATCGCGAGACCAAGATCGCCCAGCGCGCGGCGACGCAATACGAATACCCGCAGTGCAGCGCGTGCTTCATCCAGAGCGTGGACGACACCATGGAGTCCATCATGCACCTCGCGCACTCGGAGGCGATGCTGTTCAAATTCGGCAGCGGCACCGGGACTGATCTTTCCTCGCTGCGCAGCACGCGCGAGAAGCTCTCCGGCGGCGGCAAGCCGAGCGGGCCGCTTTCGTTCCTGAAAGTGTATGACCAGGTCGCGAACGTCGTGAAGTCCGGCGGCAAGACGCGCCGGGCGGCGAAGATGAACACGCTCAAGGACTGGCACCCGGACGTGGAGGAATTCATCGAGGCGAAGACCAAGGAGGAAAAAAAGGCGTGGGCGCTGATCGAGGCGGGCTACGATGGATCGTTCAACGGCGACGCGTACGGCTCGGTGATGTTCCAGAATGAGAACCTCTCTATCCGCGTGAGCGATGAATTCATGGATGCCGCTGTCGCCGGACGCGAGTGGTGGACGAAGCGTGTGACCGACGGCAAGCCATGCGAGAAAAAGGAAGCGCGCACTTTGCTCAAAAAGATCGCCGAAGGCACGCACACTTGCGGCGACCCGGGCATGCAGTTCGACACCACGATCGACAAGTGGCACACCTGCAAGGGCACCGAGCGGCAGAACAGCACGAACCCGTGCAGCGAGTATCTCTTCCTCGACAACACGGCGTGCAATCTTGCCTCGCTGAACCTCATGAAATTCAAGAAGGCCGATGGCGAATTCGACATCGAGCGCTTCAAGGCCGCCGTGCGCATCTTCATCACCGCGCAGGAAATCGTCGTGGACAACGCGAGCTACCCCATCAAATCCATCGCGGAGAACTCGCACATCTTCCGCACGCTCGGCCTCGGCTACGCGAATCTCGGATCGCTCATCATGAGCTACGGCCTCGGCTACGACAGCGAGGAAGGCCGCGCGCTCGCCGGCGCAATCACCGCGATCATGACCGGCCACGCCTACGAGCAGAGCGCCCGCATGGCGCAGGCGATGGGGCCCTTCCCCGGCTACAAGGATGCGAAGTGCAGCGGCGTGCCGAAGCCCGTCGCAAAAGACAACGTGAAGCCCATGCTCGAAGTGATGAAACTGCACCGCGAGAGCGTCGAGCAGATCGGCGTGAGCGAGCGTTTTGCTGAGTTGAAAAATGAGGCCCGTCGCACATGGGACGCCGCACTTTCCCTCGGCAAAAAGCACGGCTACCGCAATGCGCAGGTCACCGTCCTCGCGCCGACCGGCACGATCGGATTCCTCATGGACTGCGACACGACCGGCATCGAGCCCGACATCGCGCTCGTGAAATACAAGCTGCTCGCGGGTGGCGGCATGCTGAAGATCGTGAACCAGACCGTGAAGCCCGCGCTGCGCGGACTCGGGTACGCTGCGGAAGAGGTGGAGGGCATCGTCGCGCACATCGAGAAATACGACACCATCGAGGACGTGCATGCCCTTCCCGATCCCGCCGACAAGACGAACAAGCGGATGATTCAGCTCGACGAGCCGATTCTTAGCGGGCTGCGCCCCGAGCACATCAATGTGTTCGATTGCGCATTCAAGCCGCATCTTGGCAAACGTTCGCTGCACTATCGCGGCCACATCAAGATGATGGCCGCCGCGCAGCCATTCCTCAGCGGCGCGATCTCCAAGACCGTGAACATGCCCGAGTCCGCAACGGTCGAGGACATCATGAACACCTACATCGAAGGCTGGCAGCTCGGGCTGAAGGCCATCGCGATTTACCGCGACGGATCGAAGCGCAGCGCCCCGCTCTCCGCCAACAAGAAGACGCATGACAGCAAGGCTGCGAACCCCAGCGGGGACGGTTCGTTCGCCGACGTCGAGGCGGTGCTCAATGACAAGGTGCAGCTCGAAAATCGGATCGTGGATCTCGAGGCGGAGATGGCCGAACTGCGCAAGCAGGCCGACCAGCCCGTACGCCGCCGCATGACGGACACGCGCCTGTCGCTCACGCACAAGTTCGAGATCGCCGGCCACGAGGGCTACATCACCGTCGGCATGTTCGAGGATCACCAGCCGGGTGAGCTGTTCATCCAGATGCAAAAGGAAGGCAGCACCATCGGCGGCCTCATGGACACCGTCGGCGCGCTCACCTCGATGGCGCTGCAATACGGCGTGCCGCTCGAGAGCATGGTCCGCAAATTTGCCCACCAGCGCTTCGAGCCGTCCGGCTACACGAAGAACCCTGACATCCGCAACGCCACAAGCATCACGGACTACGTGTTCCGCTGGCTCGGCTGCCAGTTCATCAAGGGCTACAAGGAGGCCATGTCGCCAAACAAGGCGCAGGCCGAACTGCCGATGAAGGAACTCGCCGAGATCGAAAGGGAAGCCGTGAACCGCCCCGTGCCCGAACTCGATCGCACCGGCGAAAAGGAGATCATTGATATCGTGACCTACAAGGGCAACAGCGAGAACGGCAAGGAACCCCGCAAGCCCACCACGCATGTGGAACGGCTGAATGTCGCGATGGACAACATGTTCATGGACACCCCGTGCTCGCACTGCGGCAGCAGCAAGGTCGTCCGCGCCGGCGCGTGCGGCTGCTGCACCGAGTGCGGCACCAGCCAGGGATGCAGCTAGTTTCCAAACGCCCGAACCACCCAATGAGCGACAAAGACAAGACACAGATTCGCGACGAAGGCTCCGGCCCCGTCCTCGCTGACTGACGCCTCGGCGTCAGCCACTCAAAGCTCAGCCCAGCCAATGCACGCCGCGTCCTCGCGAGGGGACGCGGCGTCGCATTTTGAAAAATGCCGACCCTTGCGAAAGGCATCGCGCCGGAGTTCGCTTGCAGCTTGGAGTGCAGTGGCAAGCGAAGCGGGACACCGCCTTGGCGACGCGCGGGCGAGGAACGTCGCCGGTGCGAATGCCGCCCCTGCTCCCGTCCGAAATCCTCTCCGAGTGCGGCGTGGCGCTGCGCTTCCCGCCGCACTCCAAGATTGCGCCGCACGCGTGCCGCAGCGCTTAATCGCCGCGTGAAACAAAACCACCACGCCCGTTGCACGCCGTGACCGAGGCGGAGAAAATCACCAGCGCGAGCAAATCGAACCTCGCGCTCGCGTTCGCCGCGCTGCCGAAGGAGCGCCGGCGCGACATGACGACCTTCTACGCATTCTGCCGCCTCGTGGACGACATCGTGGACGAGCCCGCGCCACGCGCGGAAAAGGAGGCCGCGCTCGCGAAGTGGCGCAGCGCCGTGCGTGCGGAGACGCCGGGCGAGAGCCTGCTCGCCGCGCCGGTGCGCGAGATCATCGCGCGGCACAAGCTCTCCATGGATCACTTCCTCGAAATCATCGCCGGCATGGAGATGGATCTCGACGGCGCGAGCTACGCGACGTGGGAGCAGCTCGAGCTCTACTGCCACCGCGTCGCGAGCGTCGTCGGCCTCGTGAGCCTCGGCATCTTCGGCGCGAAGGATCCCGGCGCACGCGAGTATGCGCTGAAGCTCGGCCTCGCCTTCCAGCTCACGAACATCCTGCGCGACGTCGGCCAGGACTTCGCGAACGAGGGCCGCATTTATCTCCCGCAGGAGGACATGATGCG
>JAYWEO010000386.1:0-36242 GCA_043779225.1 Prosthecobacter sp. | reverse complement strand
CCCACGCGGAGCGGTGTTTGGAGGGGTTCATACGGTTTCTGGGGTTGGGCCAAATGGGATGAGTCTCCGGCCAAGATGTCAGCCTGCCATGTAGCCGCTGATATGGGTTTCCACCGACCTTTGTCGGACCCTCACGGCAACGTGGAAGATTTTACTCCCGGGGCGGAACATTCCTCCACGTCGCGGAATTGTCATGCCTTTCTCCTACCCGTCGGAAAAATTTCCCAGTAAGGCACGTGAGAGATCGCATGAAATCCGACATCGCAACGCCGAAACGAAAGACGAACGCCATGCGCGTTTCCGAGCGACTCGTGCAGGCGGGACGGCAGGATGCCACGGAAGTGCTGAAGGTGATGGACACGACGGAGGATGGCCTCTCGATTGAGATGGCTGAGGAGCGTTTTGCGGAATTCGGCCCGAATGCCGTCGCGGAGGAAAAGGGACGCAGCGCTCTGATCCGCCTGCTGAAGACGCTCGTGAATCCGCTCGTGATTTTGCTCGCGGTGCTCTCGGCGGTTTCCTTCGCCACCGGCGACTGGCGCGGCGGCACGGTGATGGCGCTCATGGTCATCCTTGGGGTCTCGCTGCGCTTCATCCAGGAGGCGAAGGCGGACGCCGCCGCGGCGAAGCTGAAGGCGATGATCAGCGTCACCGCCGCGGTCATTCGCGCAGGGAAGGAGACGGAGATCCCGCTCGGCGAGCTGGTGCCCGGCGATGTGGTGAAGCTCGCGGCCGGCGACATGGTGCCCGCCGATGTGCGGCTGCTTTCATCGAAGGATCTTTTCGTCACGCAATCCGCGCTCACCGGCGAATCGCTCCCGGCGGAAAAGCACGCGCCCGCCGAGACGCGCGCGGAGATTTCGCCGATCGAGTTTGCGAACCTCTGCTTCCTCGGCACGAGCGTGGAGAGCGGCACGGCAAAGGCGATCGTGGTCGAGACGGGCGCGCGCACGTATTTCGGCACGATGGCCGCGAACCTGAGCACGGCGCCGGTCGAGACGAGCTTCGACAAGGGCATCCATAAATTCACGTGGCTGATGATCCGCTTCATGCTCGTGATGGTGCCGCTGGTCTTCTTCATCAACGGGTTCACGAAGCACGACTGGAAGGAGGCGTTTTTCTTCGCCGTCGCAGTGGCCGTCGGTCTTACGCCCGAGATGCTGCCGATGATCGTCTCCGTGTGCCTTTCCAAGGGCGCCATCGCGATGTCGAAGCACAAGGTCATCGTGAAGCGGCTGAACGCGATTCAGAATTTCGGCGCGATGGATGTGCTCTGCACGGACAAGACCGGCACGCTGACGATGGACCGCGTCATCCTCGAAAAATTCTGCAACGTGCTCCAGCAGGACGATGAGAAGGTGCTGCTCGATGCGTATCTGCTCAGCTATTTCCAGACGGGGCTGCGCAATGTCCTCGACCGCGCCGTGCTCGCCCACCGCGAGGCGCACACGAAGCTCTCGCTCGACGAGTATCTGAAGGTGGACGAGATCCCGTTCGACTTCGTGCGCCGCATGATGTCCGTCTGCGTGGAGACGCTGAACCACGACCGTCTCTTCCTCACGAAGGGCGCACCCGAGGCGGTCTTCGCGCAATGCACGCACTTCGAGCTCGACGGTGAGATTTTCCCGATGGAGCCGATCCTCGTCGGCGATCTCATCGAGCAATACCAGGAGCTGAGCGCCGACGGCTTCCGTGTGCTCGCCGTCGCCTACAAATACGTGGACCGCCGCGACGCCTACACGAAGGCCGACGAATCCGATCTGATCCTGCGCGGCTATCTCGCATTCCTCGATCCGCCGAAGGATTCCGCCGCGACCGCCATCGCTGCACTCCAACGCCACGGCGTGCGCGTGAAGGTGCTCACGGGAGACAACGATCTCGTCACGCGCAAGGTCTGCCGCGAGGTCGGGATTCCGGCGGACAATATCCTGCTCGGCAGCAAGGTCGAGACCATGAGCGACGCGGACCTCCGCATCGCCGTGGAAAATCACGAGATTTTCGCGCGTCTCGCACCGGCGCACAAGCAGCGCATCATCGAGATACTTCGCAGCAATGGCCACGTCGTCGGCTATCTCGGCGACGGCATCAATGACGCGCCCGCGCTGCGCGCCTCCGATGTCGGCATCTCGGTGAACACCGCCGTGGACATCGCGAAGGAATCCGCGGACGTGATCCTTTTGGAAAACAGCCTCACCGTGCTCGACGAGGGCGTCATCGAGGGCCGCAAGGTCTTCGTGAACATCCTCAAATACGTCCGCATGGGTGCCAGCTCGAATTTCGGCAACATGTTCAGCGTGATCGGCGCGAGCGCATTCCTGCCATTCGTGCCGATGACGCCGATCCAGATCCTCACCACCACGCTGCTCTACGATTTCTCGCAGGTGCCGATTCCGACGGATACCGTCGGCCCCGATCAGACCGCGAAGCCGTGCCCGTGGCACATCGGCGAACTCACGCGCTTCATCCTCTTCATCGGCCCGATCAGCTCCATCTTCGACTACACGACGTATTTCGTGATGCTCTACGTTTTCGACTGCTGGGATCCGGCCAAGGCATCGCTGTTCCAGACCGGCTGGTTCGTCGAATCGCTGATGACGCAGACGCTCATCATCCACGTCATCCGCACCAAGCGGATCCCCTTTGTGCAAGGCCGCGCAAGCTGGCAGCTCACGATGACCACGCTGCTCATCATGGCCTTTGGCGCGTGGCTCCCGTATTCGCCGCTCGCACCGTTCCTCGGTTTTACGCCGCTGCCAGGTCTGTACTGGCCGATCATTTTTGCCACGCTGCTCTGCTACATGGCGCTCACACAGGTCGTGAAAATGTGGCTCATCAAAAGGCGGTGGCTCTGATCTTCGGCGAAGTGTCGTCTTGCGCATCGCGCGGAACTGCCTTCCTTCCCGCCCCTGATTCTGCGAACACTGCGTCGCCTTTCATTCCTCATCCGTAATCCGACCATTTCCAAAACATGCTGACCATTCGTGACCTTCGCAAAAGCCTCGGCGGGCGCGTCCTCTTCGAGGGTGCTTCCATGCAGGTGAACTACGGCGAGCGCGTCGCACTCGTCGGCCCGAACGGCGCGGGCAAGTCCACGCTCTTCTCATTCATTCTCCGCAAGGACGATCCTGATGCCGGCACCGTCGAGCGCGATGCGTGGACGATGGTCGGCTACCTGCCGCAGGAGGCCGAGTCCGTCGGCGATGAGACCGTGCTCGACATCGCGACCGGCCGCGCGGGCGATCTCGCGAAGCTGGAGGAAAGGCTGCACGCGCTCGAAAAAACGGGCGACGTCGAGAGCCCCGAATACATGGAGGCCCACGCGAAGCACGAGGCGCTCAGCAATCCGCACGTCGAGGCGAAGGCGAAGAAAATGCTCCACGGCCTCGGCTATCGGGAGAAGGATTTTTCGCGGCTCGCGAAGGAGATGAGCGGCGGCTGGGTGATGCGCGCGCATCTCGCGCGGCTCCTCGTGATGGAGCCCGATCTGCTCCTGCTCGACGAACCCACGAACCACCTCGATCTGCTCTCGCTGCTCTGGCTGCAAAATTACCTCAAGAACTACTCCGGCGCGGTGCTGCTCATTTCGCACGACCGGCAGTTCATGGATGAGATCGTCGAGCGCGTGTACGAGATCGATGAGCGCAAACTCGTCGCCTACACGGGCAATTACACCGCTTTCCTCGACCAGAAAGACGCGAACTACGAGCAGGCGCTCGCGGCGTACAAAAACCAGCAGAAGGAAATCGCCTCGCTCCAGGAGTTCGTGGACCGCTTCCGCTCCGTGACCTCGAAGGCCTCGCAGGCCATGAGCAAGCTCAAGCAGATCGAGCGCATGGAGAAATTCGAGAAGCCGCTGCCGCCGAAGAAGCCGTTCCGCTTCCAGATCCCGCAGCCGCCGCGCATCGGCCAGCGCGCCGTGGCGCTCGAGGGCATTCATCAGGCGTACGGCGATGTGAAAGTGTACACCGGCCTCGACCTCACCATCGAGCGAGACGAGCGCACCGTCCTCGTCGGTCCGAATGGCGCGGGCAAATCCACGCTGCTGAAAATCCTCGGCGGCGTCCTCGATTTTCAAAAGGGCACGCGCACGCCGGGGATGAGCGCCAAGATCGGCTACTTCAGCCAGCACCGCTCCGCCACGCTCGATCCCGCGAAGACCGTGCTGCAGGAAGTCATGGAGAGCGGCAAGGATCTCAGCGAAAACGACGCGCGCGGCATCCTCGGGTCGTTCCTTTTCCGCAAGGACGAGATCTACAAGAAGACCGCCATCCTCAGCGGCGGCGAAAAGACGCGGCTGAACTTGATCAAATTCCTCGTGGACCCGCCGAACCTCCTCCTCATGGACGAGCCCACGACGCACCTCGACATCCACACCGTCGAGTCGCTCATCCTCGCGCTGGAAAACTACGCCGGCACGCTCGTCTTCATTTCGCACGACGTGCATTTCATCCGCAAACTCGCGACGAAGGTGCTGCATGTGAACGACGGCAAAGTCACCGGCTACCCCGGCGGCTACGATTACTTCCTGGAAAAGACCGGTGCCCTCGACGACGAACGCGCAGCGATCACGGCTGGCTAGTTTTCACCAGCACACGCGACGCAGGTTCGTTACGTGATCAAAGTGCGCATCGCGCGTGATCACAGGCAGTTCGTGCTGCCGAGCGAGTGCTGCGCTCCAGAGGTCGTTTTCAGGAATCGGTGTGCGTGCCTTGCGGAGTTGCTCGCGCACATCGGCGTAATGCCGGGCGGTTTCGCTGTTCACGTCCAGCACGGTCACGGTGGATTCTACTTCCTCCAGCCACGCTTCGTGGACTTTTCGATCCCGCGTCACCTTGATTCCGAAGCGGGATTCACCGAGCACGATCGCCGGCAGAAACAGCGGACGATCCGCAGGCAATGCGGCGAGCAGCGCTGTGTCACCGTCACACCAAGCGGAGATCGCATTCGTGTCGAGAATCACTTCCAGTTCTCCAACTCCACGCGGCCAAATTCATCCTTGATCCGCTGTGCGCTGCGTTGCGATTCCGTCTTGCTCACCTTCGGCGGCGGTACCGGCCAGCGTTTGCGACGGCCCGCGCTTGCGGCACCGGTTTGCGGGCGGAGCTTCGCAGACAAATGCCGCAAGAGCTTTTGCTGCTCCCGCTGCGGCAGCGCAGCCACGGCATTTTCGATCTCAGTCAGCGTGCTCATGATGGAGATGGTAGCGCGCTGTGCTCGGGCTGCAAGACTCGGCTCCCACTGACTGCGCCCGTTTCTTTTTTACTGCCAAGGCAGCCATTTCACACCGAGGGCGGGCAGGTGCCAGTTGCGGGCGGCGCGCATGGTGATGTAGCCGGTGCACACGATGGCATAGAGCGCGCCGATGCTTCGGGTTTAAGTGCCGGACGTTCAAGTTTGACTGCCGCGGCTTGGCGGAAAGACTGCGCAGCATGAAACCCCACTGGACCGGCGTATTCCCCGCCTGCACGACACAGCTCAAGAAGGATCAATCGCTCGATCTGCCCGCGACCGCGCGGCATCTGGAGGCACTCATCAAGAGCGGCGTGAGCGGCCTCGTCATGTGCGGTTCGCTGGGGGAAAATCAGACGCTTTCGCCGGATGAAAAGCTGGCGGTGATCCGCTGCGCGGTGGAGACGTCGCGCGGGCGTGTGCCGGTGCTCAGCGGTGTCGCGGAGTCCTCGACGGCGGCGGCCATCCGCTACGTGCGCGATGTGGCTGCGCTCGGCGCGAGCGGCGTGATGCTGATGCCGCCGATGAGCTACAAGGGCGACTCGCGCGAGGCGCTCGCGTATTTCCGCACGGTCGCGCGCGGCGGCGGACTGCCGGTGATGATTTACAACAACCCGATCAGCTACGGGAACGACATCACGCCCGCGATGTTCGCGGAACTCGCGGACGAGCCCGCGTTCGTCGCGCTGAAGGAAAGCTCCGGCGACCCGCGTCGCATCACGGAAATCCACAATGCCATCGGCGGGCGCTACGCGGTCTTCACGGGTGTGGACGATCTGATTTTGGAATCCAGCATCCTCGGCATTGATGGCTGGGTGGCCGGAACAGGCATCGCATTCCCCGCCGAAAATCAGCACCTGTGGGAACTCACGCGCGCGGGCCGCTGGGACGAGGCGCGGAAAGTTTTCCGCTGGTTCCAGCCGCTCATGAAGCTCGATACGCACCCGCACTTCGTGCAATACATCAAGCTGTGCGCGCAGGAGGCCGGACTCGGCTCCGAGTGGGTGCGCGCGCCGCGTCAACTGATCGCAGGCGAGGAGCGCAAGCGGGTGCTGAAGATCATCCGCGACGGAATCAGGAGCCGTCCGAAGATGCGGAAGCGATAGGCGCAAAACGGGGCTGCCGAATACGGTGAGGTTTCGTGGGGAGCGTCCGTTCCGCGCAGCCGCATGGCCGTGACGTTCGACAATCCGGCGGTCCGATGTATCGTGCGAGTGCTTTGATCCCCCTCAAAACAAGACGGCGGCGGCTCGTCATTTCGATCCTGTCTGCGACTGCCATAGTGGCGCTGCATCGGTCGGAGCTTTTCGCGCACGGCGCCAGCCACGAACTGATCGAATCGGCGAGCCGTGAGATTGCAGCACGCCCGGACGACGCTCCGCTCTACCTCCGCCGCGCAGTTCTCCACCTTGAGCACGGCGACTGGCGTGCGTGCCTCCTCGACGTGGGTGAGGCGGAAAGGCGGCAGACGCAGGACATCGGCGCGGATTTCGTGCGGGCGCGCGCCTTGTCTGCGGGTGCATGTTTTGCAGAGGCAAAAGTGGCGCTGGACCGATTCATCGCCGCGCATCCCGAACATGCGCCAGCGATCCTGGAGCGTGCGCGCGTGTTGCGTGCTCTCGGGAAAACGGAGCAGGCCGCGGAGGAATTCGCACGCGCGATGACGCGCATTCCGCGACCGGAGCCCGATCAGGTGTTTGAACTCGCTGCGTTCCTTTGTGCCGCGGGTCGCGAGGCGGAGGCACTCGCAGCGATCGATCAGGCGCTGAAGGTGACGCCCGGTGTGCCTTCGCTCATCGAGTGTGCAGTGAAGATCGAAATGGATCGCAAAAACTTCGACGCTGCGTTGCGGCGGATCGAGGAGGCAATCCGCTCGGTGAAAACCAAGGAGCCGCTCATGGCACGACGCGCTGCGGTGCTCGCACAGGCGGGACGGATCACGGAATCGCTCGCCGCATGGAGGGAACTTCAGGTGCGTCTTGCAGCGCTGCCGGGGGCGGAGCGCGAGTCTCACGCGATGGCTTCACTTTTGGAAAGGACACGTCACGCGATTGGCGCGCTCACCTCGCTTCACCCATGAAACTCACCTCACTGGCCGTCCTGTTTTCTGCTCTTACTTTCGCGCTGATCAGCCCGGAAAGCACGGCCATCGCCACGCCGGCGAACAGCGGAACGCTGACGCGCGGGCCGTATCTGCAAAAGGCCGCGTCGAACCGCATGACGATTCGCTGGCGGAGCAGCCTCGCCGTGATTGGCCGGGTGCGTTTCGGGACGACATCGGGGAATCTCAATCAGGCCGCCGATGAAATCAGCGCGACGACGGAGCACATCGTGGAACTCACCGGGCTCCCGGCGAACACGACCTATTTTTACAGCGTCGGTTCCTCGGCGGACACGCTCGCGAGCGGCACGGGCTTCACATTCACCACATCGCCGGTGCCCGGCACCGCGGTGAGCACTCGCGTGTGGGTGCTCGGCGATGCAGGCACCGCGACGGTGAACCAGACTTCCGTGCGCGATGCCTTTTACACGTGGACGGGATCGCGCGTGCCGAACCTCGTGCTGCAACTCGGCGACAACGCGTACAATTCCGGGACGGACAGCGAATTTCAGTCCGCGGTTTTTAACATTTACCCGACGATGCTGCGCAAAGTGCCGTTCTGGTCGTGCCTCGGGAATCACGAGACCGCGCAGTCCACCGCCAATGTGGACACGTATCCGTTCTTCAACATCTACACGTTTCCCGCCGCGGGCGAATGCGGCGGCGTGCCCTCGGGCACGAAGCACTATTATTCATTCGACTACGGCAACATTCACTTCATCTGCCTCGACTCGATGACTGCGAGCCGCGCGGCGAATGGCGCAATGGCGATGTGGCTGCAAAGCGATCTCGCGGCGACGACGGCGACGTGGATCGTGTGCTATTTCCATCACCCGCCTTACACTAAGGGCTCGCACAATTCCGACACGGAGACGGAACTGATCGAGATGCGGCAGAGCATCCTGCCGATTCTCGAGGCGGGCGGCGTGGACCTCGTGCTCAGCGGTCATAGCCACTGCTACGAGCGGTCGTATCTGCTCGACGGGCACTACGGCATCTCGGCCACGCTCACGAGCGCGATGAAGAAGAATGCCGGCGACGGGCGTCCCGCCGGAAATGGCGCATACATCAAGCCGCTCACCGGCCCTCGCGACCACTTCGGCGCGGTGTACTCGGTCGCCGGTTCGGCAGGGCAAATCAGCGGTGGCTCACTGAATCACCCGGCGCATTTCATTTCGCTGAACAACCTCGGCTCGCTCGTGCTCGACGTGAACGGCACGACGCTCACCGGCACCTTCGTCCGGGAGAACGGGGCAACGCCGGACAACTTTGCGATCATCAAGCAGGGTGCCGCGGACAGCGACGGCGACGGTGTCGCTGACGCCTTCGAGATCGCGAATGGGATGAACCGCTTCAATCCTGCCGATGCGACGCTCGACACCGACAAGGATGGCAACACGGCGCTCGCGGAATATCTCTTCGGACTGAATCCGCAGGCGTTCGATCGCTATGCCTGGAGCACCACGCGGAATTCCACCACGGGCTTTTACGAGATCCGGTTCTCCACGCTGTCGCAGCGGGTGTATCAGGTTTTCTGGAGTGATGACCTTGCTGCGTGGCATCCGGGCTCGGCGGTGGTCTCCGGCGATGGCGCGATGAAGCTGTGGATCGATGACGGCACCATCACCGGCACTGTGCCAAATGTGACAGCGAAGCGATTCTATCGGGTGCAGGTGGGCAACGGGCCGTGAGGGCCGCGCGATTTCCGCCGCGCACGAAAGTATCGGAAGCCGTGACAATGCGAGTAGCAGGACGGAGTGCGTGGCAGTAATCGGTATGCAGAAACACAACACCGATCATGGGCAAAGAATTCAGCATCATTCCGCGGACTGTCCCGCTCGTCGAAACCAAGTATCGCCGCATCGCGACGCAGATCCCGCATCCTGACTCGCTTCCGGTGCTGGAGCGGCTGCGAAAATTTGAGCCGCAGTCCATGCGCGGCCAGCCGCCGATCGTGTGGGATCGCGCGGAGGACATCTCCATTTACGACAAGCACGGCAACCGCTGGCTCGACTGGTCGAGCGGAGTGCTCGTGACGAATGCGGGCCACTGCGCGCCGGAGGTGAGGCAGGCGATCCTCGATCAGGTGAACAGCGGACTGCTGCATAATTATTGTTTCCCGAGCGAGGAGCGCGCGGAGCTTGCAGAAGTTCTCGCCGGGCTCGCGCCGGAGGGGTTGCAGAAAGTGTTCCTGCTCACGACGGGCTCGGAGGCGACGGAATGCGCGATCAAGCTCAGCCGCGCGCATGGCATCAAGGTCGGCGGGAACAAGAAGATCGGCATCATCGGCTGGGAGCGCGGCTTTCACGGGCGCACGCTCGGCTCGCAGCAGGCGGGCGGCATGGGCGGGCAGAAATCCTGGATCGTGAATGAGGACCCCGCGATCATCACCGCGCCATTTCCAGATGGCTATTGGCAGACGGACACGAGCTTCGAGCATTTCCTCGCGTCCATCGCCGCGCGCGGGATGAAGCCGGAGAATGTCGCCGGTGTGATCATGGAGACGTACCAGGGCGTCGGGCCGGACTTCGCGCCGGTGGAATTTGTAAAGCGGCTGCGCGCGTGGTGCGATGAGCATCAGATCGTGCTGACCTTCGACGAAGTGCAGGCGGGCTTCGGGCGCACGGGGAAGTTCTGGGCGTTCGAGCACTACGGTGTGACGCCGGATGTGATCTGCTGCGGCAAGGGCATCAGCAGCTCGCTGCCGCTCTCCGCGGTGATCGGGCGGGAATCGGTGATGGATCAATTCGGTCCCGGCTCGATGACGAGCACGCACACGGGCAACCCGGTGTGCGTCGCCGCCGCGCTCGCGAGCGTGCGGAAGATCGTCCGCGAAAAGCTGACCGAGAATGCCGCCGCGCTGGAGCCTGTGCTGCTCGCGGGCCTGAAGAAAATCCAGGCGAAGCATCCGCAGATCATAGGTCACGTCACCGCACGCGGACTCGTCGCAGGAATGCAGACGGTGAAGCGCGGCACGAAGGAACCGGATCACGATCTCGCGCACGCCATCATCGAGCGTTGCATGTGGAAAGGGCTGCTCCTTTTCGCACCCGTCGGTGCGTGGGGTCAGACGGTGAAGATCGCCCCGCCGCTCACGATCCCGCGCGACGCGATGGAAGAAGCGCTCGGTGTCCTCGCCGAGGCGACGGACGAGGCGGTCGCTGCGATCGGGTAGGCTGGGACGCCGCCGCTCACTCCCTTTCAGGGCACTCGCATCCAAACAGCGAGGTCATCCTGAGCGGAGTGCCGCGAGGGCGAAGGCGGGGCGGCACGGAGTCGAAGGATCCCGCGAGTCCTCGAAAGATCATTGGATAAGACTGAACACCGCTCCGGCATTCCACGGGGTTCTTCACTGCGCACCAGCCCGCCACCTTCGCCCCCGCTGGCGCTCCGTTCAGAATGACCGCGATTTTGATGCGGTTGTCCTGAATGCCATTTGGTTCCGCTTGCCAAGGTCTGGCGCGCAATCCATTTGTCCGGGTTCCATGTCCAGCCAGTCCGGTCACAGTTTCCGCATCTCCACCTTCGGCGAATCGCACGGTGGGGCCGTCGGCGTGACCGTGGACGGATGCCCGCCGCGCATCGAGATTTCCGAGGCGGACATCCAGCGCGATCTGGATCGGCGGCGTCCGGGGCAGAGTGAAATCGTCACGCCGCGCGCGGAGGAGGATGAGTGCAAGATTTTGAGCGGCGTATTTGAAGGGAAGACGATCGGGACGCCGATTGCGGTCATCGTTTTCAACAAGGACGCGCGGCCGGAGTCGTATTCGGAGATGGAGACGACGTTCCGTCCGTCGCATGCGGACTACACGTATCAGGCGAAATACGGCATCCGGAACTGGCAGGGCGGGGGACGCGCTTCGGCGCGCGAGACGATCGGGCGTGTCGCTGCGGCGGCGATCGCGAAGAAGGTGCTCGCGCAATTTTCGCCCGCGCTGGAGATCGTCGCGTATGTGAAATCAATCCATTCGCTCACTGCCGAGGTGAACCCCGAGACCGTGACGCTCGCGGACGTGGAGGCAAACATCGTCCGCTGTCCCGATGCGGCGATGGCGGTGACGATGATTGATTTCATCAAGCAAGTGCGGAGCGAAGGCGACAGCGTCGGTGGCGTGATCGAATGCGCGATCCGCGGTGTGCCGCCGGGCTGGGGCGAGCCGGTGTTCGACAAGCTGGAGGCCGAACTCGCCAAGGCGATGCTCTCGCTGCCTGCGACGAAGGGCTTCGAGATCGGCAGCGGCTTCGCAGGCACTTTGCAAAAGGGCAGCGAGCACAACGATGCCTTCGAGATGCGCGACGGGAATGTGCGCACGCGGACGAACCGCAGCGGCGGAATCCAGGGCGGCATCAGCAATGGCGAGACGATATTTTTTCGCATCGCGTTCAAGCCGACGGCGACCATTTTCAAAGGGCAGGACACGGTGAATGTGTCCGGCGAGGAAACTGTGCTGAAAGCGCGCGGACGCCATGATGCCTGCGTGCTGCCGCGCGCGGTGCCGATGGTCGAGGCGATGGCGGCGCTCGTGCTGTGCGATCACGCATTGCGCCAGCGCGGGCAATGCGGCACCGTCTGAGCTTCGATGGACTTGAGCGCAGACACCCTCAGAATTGCCTATTATGGCGTGTCGGCGATCTTCGTCGCCGGGCTCGGGTGGAATGGCTGGAGGCAGGGAGTCGCCCGGCAGATCATGACGCTGGCCGCCATCGCGTGCGCGTATGCCGCGGCCTATTATGGCGCATCGAGCGCGGCACCCGTGTTCGGCTTTCTGAATTACCCACCGCAGATCACGAAGATCATCGGCGGCGCGGCGGTCGGCTGCGCGACCTTCATCGGCGTGCACGGCTTGCGGCGCTGGTTTTTCAGGCGCACGGCACAGCAGAAAAATGCAGGCGTGCGGCTGAGCTTCGGAATCCTCGGTGCAATCATCGGTGTCACTTTCGGCTCGCTGCTTTTCCTGATCACGACCGGGCTCGTGCGTGCGGTGGGCACCGTGGCGGAATCGCGGATCGAGGACATCGAGCACGAGAAGAAAGTGGCGCCTGCCCTGCTGCCCGAGGATCCCGGCCCGCTGGTGCGCAATCTGGCCAAGCTCAATTTGGCTCTCGGCGAAGGGGCGTCGGGCAAATTTTTGAAGCGCTACGATGCGGTGCCCGCCACGCATGTGTTCGCAACGCTCGCGAAACTCGGCATCATGGTTTCGCGTCCGGAGGCGGTGGATCGCTTTCTCTCGTATCCCGGCGTCGAGAAGCTCGCGATGCATCCGAAGCTCGTCGCCGTGAAAAACGACCCCGAGGTCTTCAAGCTCTTGAATGACGGCAGCTACGTGAAGCTGCTCCGCCACGACAAGGTGCTCGCCCTCGCAACCGACGCTGAATTCAAGGCGCTGATGGAGAAGATGGAGTTTGAAAAGGCGCTCGATTTTGCGCTGAAGCACGACAAGCAATCTCCGCCCGCGGCGCCCGTGCCCGTGCCTCCGACAGAAATACCCGTGACGCCCGAGCCCCGCTGATTTTTTCCCGACATGCCCGCGTATATCCCCACCATCGGACTTGAGGTCCACGTCCAGCTCAATACCCGCAGCAAAATGTTCTGCGGCTGCCCCGCCGAATACGGATCGGAGCCGAACACGCACACCTGCCCGGTCTGCCTCGGCTACCCCGGCGCGCTGCCGGTGATGAATGGCGAGGCGCTGAAAATGACCGCGCTCGCCGGGCTCATGCTCGGCTGCGAGATCGCGCCGAAGTGCAAATTTGACCGGAAGAATTATTTCTATCCCGACATGCCGAAGAACTATCAGATCACGCAGTTCGACCTGCCGATCTGCATCGGCGGCGGAGTTCCGCTGCACGAGTTTGCCTATCCGAAGGACGTGCAGAAAAATATCCTGAACCCCGGCAAGGTCGTGAAGCTCACGCGCATTCATCTCGAAGAGGACGTGGCAAAGTCCACGCACTTCGACACGAACAGCGGCATTGATTTCAACCGCGCGGGCACGCCGCTCATGGAGATCGTGAGCGACCCGGACATCGAATCGCCCGAGGAGGCATTCGCGTATCTCACGAGCCTCCAGCAGATCCTCATCTACGGCGGCGTGAGCGATGCCGATATGGAAAAGGGACAGATGCGGTGCGACTGCAATGTCTCCGTGCGGCCCGAGGGGCAGGCGGAACTCGGCGTGAAAATCGAGATCAAGAACATGAACTCGATCTCTGCCGTGCGCCGCGCCATCGCGTACGAAATCGAACGGCAGACCGACGCCTGCCAGCGCGGCGAGACGCTCGTGCAGAGCACGCGAGGCTGGGATGATTCCACGGGCCAGACGCGCCACCAGCGCACGAAGGAAAGCTCGCACGACTACCGCTATTTTCCCGATCCCGATCTGCTGCCGGTGGACACGACTGTCTTCATGGCTGAGGTGCGAGCAAAGCGTCCAGAGTTGCCGGGTGAAAAGCGCGACCGTTTCGTCGCCGACTACGGTGTGACGAGCTACGATGCCAGCGTGCTCGCGAGCGAGAGGCCGCTTGCAGAATATTTCGATACCGCCGCAAAGGGCGCGAAGAAGCCGAAGAACGTCGCGAACTGGATCATCAACGATCTGCTCAGCGCGCTCACCGCGGCGGAGAAGACGATCGCGAACTGCCCGATCAGCGCGCATTCGCTCGACGAACTCGTGAACCTCATCGACGACGGCAAGATCAGCTCGAAGCAGGGCAAGGAGGTCTTCGCCGAGATGTTTGCCAGCGGAAAAGCCGCCGCGCAGATCGTGGAGGAGCGCGGGCTGGAGCAGGTGAGCGACACCGGCGCCATCGAGGCGCTGTGCCAGCAGGTGATGGACGCGAACCCCAAGGCCGTCGGCGAATACAAGGCGGGCAAGCTGGGCAGCATCAATTTCCTCAAGGGCCAGGTGTTAAAAATTTCGCATGGCAAGGCCAACCCGCAGGCCGTGAACGATCTGCTCGCAAAACTTCTCTCGTGATTTTTCTGCCGATGCGTCCCTTCATCCTCGCCACCGCCGCTGCCGTCGCGCTTCCGTGCGTCTCGGAATCCGCACCGAAAAAACTGAAGCCTGCGGTGCCTGCCGTTCCCGCCGTTCCATCTGTATCGGCGCAGATTGCAAAGCCGGCGGTCGCGCTCATTGAATCCGATCTGGACGGACGTGAACTCACCTTTCTCTCCCGTGCGATCAGGTTTGGTAGGACGTTCAGCCATCTCGCGAGTCAGGTGCCGCGCATCGCGAATCCGTCGCTGCGTGCCTTCGACGATGACCTCGTGAAGACGGTGGCATCGCAGGGTGCGGTACTGCACACGGTCGCCGAAATGCGGAAGATCCAAATCCCGGATGCGCCCGATGCGGCTGAGCAGCGTCTCGCTGCGAAGCTGGAGAAGCTCCAGGGCATCCGGCTCGAAAAGGCGCTGCTCGATGCATTTCGCGAGACCGACCGGATGGCGATTGCGACCTATGAGATGGGCGCGCAATCAGAAGACCTGACGATCCGGCAGCTTTGCGAACAGACATTGCCAAAGATCCGCAAGCACCTGGCCGTCATCGAGGCGATGACCGGTATCGCACCGGCGCAGCAACCTGCCAAACTCGCGCCGCAGCCGGGGAACTGAGCGGACTTAGAGCGGTTCAATAAATAATGTAGCCGCTTCTCGATCGCATCCGAAGGCACGGCGGGCACCTTGGAGTGCGGCGGGAAGCGAAGCGCCACGCCGCCTTCGGAGGGTTTTCCTGCGCGCGCAAACCATGCGGCGCGCACCGTTCGCGCTTTTCCAAGGCGGTGTCGCGCTTCGCTTGCCACCGCACTCCAAGGCGCTCCGCGAACGGCTACACCTTTAATTGAACTGCTCTAGCAGCAGCGGTTCGGTGAACGGAACTGCCGCTCGGTGGCGCTGAGAAAGACATTGCGCCGGGCCTTTGCCGGATCCTTTGCACATTCGCAGGCTTGCGCCACGCGCTCGCGTTCGATGGCGGCCTCGCCGCTCACTTCCTTGATCAGTAGTGCGCTGATGGCGATCGCGCTGAGCGCGTGTCCCGGCGGGCGGCCCACGGCATCGAGCGGGAGCAGGACGGGGATTGTCTCGGAGAGCTTCGGCTCGCGCATGCCGCCGAGGAGCTTCAGCCACTCGCGCAGGCTGAGGCCGATGATGACGGCGACGAATGCGAGGAAGACGGCGGTGACACCTGCGTCCATGCGGTTGTTGAAAAGCGCGGTCTGATTCTTTTGCAATGCGCTGGCCGCAGCAGCGTGGGCGGTTTCGCCTGTCGCGTCGGCGAGCGTCTTTTCGAGCGCGGGCATTTTCTCCGCGGCCTGCTGCGCGCCTTGGAGGAAGCCGAGCACGGGGCGCTTGGGATCCATCTCGTGATGGAAGATTTTTTGGAGGCCCGCGGTCATCGTGACGGTGAGCAGCCAGCACAGCGGGATGAGCGTGACGAGAGCGAGGCGTGCGCGCCCGCGCTGGAGGCCCATTTTCAAAAGGATGGTCGTGCCGAGGCACAGCGCGATGCTGGCGAGGAGCTGGTTCGCGATTCCGAAGATGGGCCACAGCGCCTTCACTCCCCCGTCGGGATCCTTCACGCCTGCGATGAGGAAAAAGCCCCAGCCTGCGACGATGAGCGCGCTCGCGGCGACGCCTGCGCCGAGGTTCTTCGTGTCGCCGAGTTTTTTCGAGATGCCGCCGAGTGCGTCCTGCAAAAGATAGCGGCCCACGCGTGTGCCGGCGTCGAGCGTGGTGAGGATGAAGAGCGCCTCGAACATCAGCGCGAAGTGATACCAGAGGTCGCTGCCTGCGCCGCCGGTGAAGCGTGCGAAAAGCATCGCCATGCCGACTGCGAACGTGGGTGCGCCGCCGGTGCGGCCGAAGAGGGATTTCTCGCCCATCTGTTTTGCAAGCGTGTCCATTTCCTCTTTCGTCACGCTGATGGGCGTGCTTTTCCACGCGGTGCCTTCGGCGGTGAGCGCGGTGAAGCCGCTGGCGTTCACGCGTGCGATGGTCGCCTCGGGTGCTCCCGGGCTGTTGATGGCGAGGTATTCGCCGGGAGGCAGCGTGCATGCGGCGATGATCGCCATGAGCGCGACGAGGGATTCCAGACACATCGCGCCGTAGCCGACGGAGCGTGCGTGGCTTTCACGGGCGATGATTTTCGGCGTGATGCCACTGGCGATGAGCGTGTGAAATCCGCTGATGGCTCCGCACGCGATGGTGATGAAGCAGAACGGGAACAGTTTCCCCGGAACGACGAAGCCCGTGCCGTCCACAAATTTGCTCAGCGCGGGCATGTGCAGCACGGGCAGCGTGAGCAGTGTGGCGACGGCGAGGCCGATGATCGTGCCGAGCTTCATGAAGGTGCTCAGGTAATCGCGCGGCGCGAGCAGCAGCCACACGGGCAGCACACTCGCGAGGAAGCCATAGACGATGATGCCGATGGCCACGCTCATCTCGCTGAAGTGCAGCCGCTGCGACCACTCGGGCGATTCGTGGACAAACTTGCCGCCCCACACCGCGAGCAGCAGCAGCACGACGCCGATGACGGAGACTTCCATCACTTTTCCCACGCGGAAAAATCGCAGGTAACCGCCCATGAAGAGCGCGATGGGGATCGTCGCGCCGACGGTGAAGATGCTCCACGGACTTTCACCCATCGCCTTCACGACGACGAGCGCGAGCACGGCGAGCAGGATGATCATGATGGCGAGGATCGCCGCGAGGCCGATGCGCCCGATGGTGCCGGTGAGTTCATCGCGGAGCATCTGCGCGAGCGAGCGGCCATCGCGCCGCATCGAGGATGCGAGGATGATGAAATCCTGCACCGCACCGCCGAGCACGACGCCGATCAAAATCCACAGTGTCCCCGGCAGGTAGCCGAATTGCGCCGCGAGCACCGGCCCCATGAGCGGCCCCGGCCCGCTGATGGCCGCGAAGTGATGCCCGAAGACGATCCACTTGTTCGTCTTTACAAAGTCGCGCCCGTCCTCGTGGATTTCGCACGGTGTCGCGCGGCGGTCGTCGAGCACGAGCACTTTTGCGGCGATCCATTTTGAGTAAAAGCGATAGCCGATCGCGTAAGTGCAGAGCGCGGCGGTGAGGAGGTAGCCGGAGTTCAGCGGCTCGCCGCGCTTGAATGCGATGCCCGCATAAGCGCCTGCGCCGAGCAGTGCGACGATGGACCAGATGAGAGTGGAGAGTGCTTTTTTCACGGGTGGGATGGGTGCGGCGTCGGGTGCTTATCACCGAATGCTCCGTGTGCGTGCCAGCATGTTCTTGCGCGTGGAGTGGTGATCCCCGGCGGGCCGGTTCACGCGAAGCCGTGCCTTGATCGGCTGCGTCCCCAAGGATCGGCGGATGATGCGATTGACGTGCATGGCGGAAGTGCTGTGCCATGTCCGCTCTCGACCCACACCCCATGCGCAAACTCCTCCGCTCCCTCCTATTCACTGCATTCATCACCGCGCTGCCCGGCCATGCCTCGGCGGCAGACTACAAGGCTGTCGAAAATTGGTATCACCTTCCGGAGGGCCGCCCGATGATGGGGAACATGCACGGTGACATCGCGGTGGCCTCGAATGGCGACGTGTATGTGAGCACGATGGATCCGAAGGCTGGACTGCAAGTGTATGCGGCGGATGGAAAGTTCCTCCGCAACGTGCCGGATGCGCCGGCGGATCTCCACGGCTTCGTCATTCACAAAGATGCGGATGGGGAGTTCATCTACGGGCCGCGGCTCGGCGGGCAGTGCATCTTGAAGCTGACGCTCGACGGGAAGGAAGTGATGAACATCCCGGCATCGGCGATCCCCGATGAGTTCAAAAACAAAGTGCCGAAGAACACAAAGAAGAATGCGGCGGGCGCAGTGGTGCCGGACCCGAATGAGGGCAAGCCTTTCGTGCGGCTGACGGGGATGGATGTCGCACCGAATGGCGATCTGTTTGTCACCGATGGTTACGCGAGCAGCCACGTGCATCGCTTTGACAAGACCGGGAAATACATCAAGTCGTTCGGCGGAAAGAAGGAGCCGTACAACTTCAGCACGCTGCATAAGATCGCGTTGGACACGCGTTTTTCTCCGCCACGCATCATCGCGTGCGATCGCGAAAACATGCGGGTCGTCCACATGTCGCTCGATGGCGAATTCCTCGGCGTCGTTGCGAAGGATTTGCTCAAGCCGGCGGCGGTCGCGGTGCAGGGCGATTTTGCGCTTATCGGCGAGATCAAGGGCCGCGTGACCATTCTCGACACGGCGGGGAAGGTGGCCGCGCAGTTCGGCGCGAATGATCACGACGACGAGACCGCGAACAACAAGACCGAGCCGGACAAATGGCGCACGGGCGTCGTCACCGCGCCACACGGAGTGGCGTTTGATGCGAAGGGCAATGTGTATGTCGCGGAGTACAACATTTACGGACGCGTACACCGGTTCAACCGGGAGTAGATTCGCAGGGGTTCGATTTTGAAATCCTGACGCCGGCATGCACTGGCCCGCGGGCGGGCAGGAAAAGAACTCGCGTGCATCGCGTGCCGGACGATAAGCAGCGGACATGAGAAAGCCGGTCATTTTGCTCTGCTGCATCCTGCTGTCCGCGGGATGCAAACGCCGTGCCGCCGAGAGCGTGCAGGCCGACAAGGAAGTGCCGAAAGCAACGCCGACGCCCGTGCCGACGGCGACTCCCATGCCCAAGGTCGAGGTCCGCACGCCGCAGTGGTACGAGGAGGCCGCTGCCCGAGGTGATGCGTCGGCGCAGGCGAAACTCGGGGCCATGTATGCCGACGGCAGCGATGGCGTGACGAAGGACGATGCGAAAGCCTTGGACTGGCTGCGCAAGGCCGCGGCGCAGGATGAACCCTCGGCGCAGGCACGGCTCGGTGCGATGATCGCCGAAGGAAAGCTTGCCCCGAAAGATCAGGCGGAAGCCGTGGTGTGGATGGAAAAAGCTGCCGAGGGTGGCAATGCTGCGGCGCAGTCCAAACTCGGGATCATTTTCGCCGAAGGCCTGGGTGTGCCGAAGGATCCGGCAAAGGCACTGGAACTGATCGAAAAAGCCGCCGAGCAGGGAAACGCCGTCGCGCAGTTCAATCTCGGAGTCGTGCTCGCCACCGGCAAGGGAATCGCGAAGGACGAGGCAAGGGCGGTCGCGTGGTATCGGAAGTCCGCCGCGCAGGGCTACGCGCCAGCCGAGTCAAATCTCGGCGGCATGTATTCCGAGGGCCTGGGTGTCGCGAGAGACGAGAAGAAGGCCGTGGAGTGGTTTCAGATGGCGGCTGAGCAGGGGCATGCGGTCGCGCAGTTCAATCTCGCGATCCGCCATGCAGGCGGCATCGGCACCGTGAAGGACGAGGCGACCGCGGCGGAGTGGCTGAAAAAATCAGCCTTCCAAGGCTACCCTGCGGCGCAGTTCAATCTCGGCGTGATGTATGCGAATGGCATCGGCGGCCCGAAAGATCCGGTGCGCGCCTTCGTGTGGTACACGCTGGCTGCGCGCCAGAAGGATCCCGAGGCCGTGGTGGAACTGGCCGTGGTGAGCGATCAGATGACCGCGAAGCAGAAGGCCGAGGCGCAGAAAATCCTGGCGGAACTGAGCGGGAACAAGCCGGGCAAGTAACGGTCTCCGGGCCTCCGCGCCGCGCCGCGTGCGGCGGGTCAGATCACACCGAGCCCGATCAGGACCGCGGCGGAAAAAATCGCGACGCCTGCTGCGCGAAGCACGCGCTGCTGTGCGGTGTGCTGGAGCACGAGCCCGCCGATGACGCCCGTGGCATGCAGCGCAGCCGTCGAGAAGATGAAACCTGCCGCTGTGAGAAATCCCGGCGCATCCGCGGGAATCTCACTGCCGTGCGCCTGCCCGTGGAAAAGTGCCGCCGCTGCCACGAGCGCGGCGCTGGCAGCGAGCGGCAGACGTGTGGCGAATGCGACCAGAGCGCCGAGGCCGATGACGCTCGCGAGGATGGCGGGCTCCACGAAGGGCAGAGCCACGCCGCCCATCCCGAGCGCAGCGCCGGCGGTCATCGCGATCACAAAGGACATCGGCAGCACCCAGAGTGCGCGTTTTCCTATCTGCACGGCCCACAGCCCGACTGCGATCATCGCGAGGATGTGATCGAGTCCGGTGAAAGGATGCGCGAGGCCCCAGCCGATGCCGGCGGTTCCGGCGCCGTGGCCGGGATGGGCGTGCGCAAGCGTGGGGACAAGGGCGAAAGTGAGCGCCAAGGCGAGCCGGGTGTGTTTCATGCCGGGCATTTAGAGCGAATCCGCGCGGGAATGGGAACCACGAACACGCGGGGATGTGAAGTCCCGGCATTGCGAGCACTTGTGCGCGCGGTCGCGAACTCCCGCCGCCAGCCTCCGGTGCGTGCGACCGATCAGGCACTGGCTCCCGAGATGAACTGATCCCCTTCGCGGGCGGATTCGACACGCATCCCGCTCCCCGCTGCGATGTCCTTTGCCGCCTTGAGCATCTGGTCGAGGAATTCATCGTCGTGCGACGGATCGTGATGGAACAAATGCAGCCGCTTCACCTGCATGTCGCGCGCGCAGCGGACGGCATCTTCCATGGAGCTGTGCCCCCACCCGGTGTGGGTGCGATATTCCTCAGCCGTGTACTGTGCGTCGAGGATCACGAGATCCGCGCCGCGGATGAGCTTGGCGATGCCCTCCGGCTCGGAGTGGGGATCCGTCGCGACTATCTCGTGATCGGGGACGTAGCAGATGCTTCCCGCGCTGGTATCCAGCCGGTAGCCGTAGCACATCCCGGGATGCTTCGTGCGGCACGCACTCACGCGGATGCTCCCGATCTGAAACACCTCGCCGCACAGCTCCTCGAAGACGATGCTGCCCGGCATCTGTGAGAGGCTCACGGGAAAATACGAGGCCTCCATCTGCCCTGCGAATGTCTCGTTCAATCCGCGGCGGACATCGGTGAAGCCATGCACGTGGATCCGATTCTGCGTCTCGTATGCCGGGGAGAAGAAAGGGAAGCCCTGGATGTGATCCCAATGGGTGTGCGTGACGAGGATCGCCAGATCCAGCGGCTGCCCGCGGAATTCCTCGGCGAGGGAAATCCCGAGCGGACGCAGCCCGCTGCCTGCATCAAGGATGATGATCTGCCCGTCTGCCCGCACTTCGACGCACGAGGTATTGCCGCCGTATCGCACCGTCTGCGGCCCTGGCACCGGGATGCTGCCGCGCACGCCCCAAAATCGCACCGTCACCGTTCCGTGCTCGGCCGTGGATTTTGGGTCAGGGGACATCGCAGCCTCGCACCCTGAGGCACCGGCCATGCCCGGTCAACAGTCCGCTGCCGCGGGTGGCGGCTCATTTTGAAGCAGGAAGCCATGAACCCAGGAAATCCCCTTCATGGGTTCATGGTTTCCTGCTTCATCAGTTTCCAAACTGAGCCACTGCCCTGCCGGGCCATCGCCAAAAGTCAGACAGCATCCGCTGAAAGTTGTTTGGAAAATTGCGCCGGTGAGGAAGAAAACCGGGAATGGTTCCGCAGCCCGGCGGAAGGTTTCTTCGCATGGCGGCATGCGGGAAAGCTCATGGCTTTTTCGATGCGGCGATTTTTCCGATGGCGGACATGAGTGCGTCGGGTCCGGCATTCAGGCCGGGCTGCTGGAATGCGACTTCGCCCTCGGCATTGAGGACGGTGATGACATTCGAGTGCGCGAACTGCCCCCGTGCATCGGGCGCATAGGCGATGCCGAGCAGCGCGGCGAGTTCCCGCACGTCGTCTTCCGCGCCGCGCAGCAGGGTCCATGATGCAACGGGGAGCTTTTCCTTTTTCCGAAAGGCCGCGAGCGCCCCGGGTGTGTCGCGCTTCGCGTCGAAGCTCACGAGGAGGAAGTCCGTCTTTGCGCGCACGTCGGCGGGGAGTGCGGCCTGGAGTCTCCGGAGATCGTTCACGATGATCGGGCAGGCGTATTCGCAGTTTGTAAAAAACATGGCGACCACCTGCGTGCGGCCGCGCAGCACCGAGAGCGGGACGGTCTTGCCGACATCGGAAGTCCACTTCGAGTCGAGCAGGTAGAGCGATTGGTCCGCCGGCCTGCCTAGATCGAGAGCCTTGCGACAGCACGGCGGAAGCTCCTCTGCCATGGCAAAGGCGGCTGCCGAAACGATGAGAAGGGCGTGTGCGATTTTCATGAGGCGGGAGATGGTGGAGGGAGCCGGCTATTTCGATTGCTGCGCGCCGGGGTCGCGTGCGCAGCGGAAGCCGAGGTTGTGGACGGTGTAGCTGGCCTTGAGGCTGTTGCGCAGGCCGAAGCGCATGAAGGCGGGAAAGTTTCCCGTGTCCTTCGCGCCGAGTGATCCTGCACCGCAGAAAAGGTTCCGCTCCAGCCCGGTGTCGCCGCGCGCGTCGCCGGTGACGATTGCGCTGTTGAAATCGCCCGTCCATTCCCACACGAGGCCGTGGAGATCGCGGATGCCGAAGACATTTGCGCGCCCGCTGCCGGCGGCGGGGAGCACGTCGGGCGACGGCGTGCCATACCAGCGTGCGATCGCTTTCAAATACTCCGCGTCCTTCGCGCCGTCCGCGCTCGTGAAGCCCGCGCCTGCGGCAAACTCCCATTCCGCCGTCGTCGGCAGCCGCTTGCCGCGCGAGGCTGCGAAGGACTTCGCCGCGAACCACGAGATGTGCGTGACGGGCTGCGCGGCGTCGGCCTTTCCGGGATCGAGGTCGCCGCCCCAGTGCACGAGGTATCGCTCGTCGGCGAAAAGACGCTTCACCTGTGAGCGCTGCCACTTCGGATTCTCGCGCACAAACGTGAGAAACTCGCCGTTGGTCACCGGCCGCTCGTCGAGGAAAAATGGCGCGACGGTGATTTCCTTCGCGTCCTTTTCTCCGCGGAAAAGTGGGCGGTAGCTGCCGCCGGGCACCAGCGCCATGCCGGGTTCCGCAGCATGGATGTCACCGAAAGGCGCAAAGGCGCAAAGAGCCGCGCAGACGAAGGGAGCGATTTTTCCGAACCGCTTCTTTGCGCCTTTGCGGCTTTGCGTGACATCAAATCGCATGAGCTACTGCGCTCCGCTTTCGGCGTGGACCTTCTTCACCTCCCCGACAGTCACGACATCGCCGGTGTTGCCCCACGTATTCCTCACATACGTGAGCACGCTGGCGATCTGCTCGTCGCTGAGCATCGAGGGCGGCATCACGCCGTTGTAGGTCTGCTTGTTCACGATCACCGGGCCGCTGAGGCCGCCGATGAGTGAGGCGATTGCGCGCTTCTTGTCGGCCATGAGCCAGTCGCTGCCCGCGAGCGGCGGGAAGACGCCGGGCAATCCCTGGCCTTCCGCCTGATGGCACGCGAAGCAGAGCTGCGTGTAAACGCGTTTGCCTTTTTCCATGATGATCTCCTTGCCCATCGCCGCGATCTTCGGGTCACCCGCGATGGCCTTTTTGATCTGCGCCTCCATCGCCGCGAGCTTCTCGCCCGAGCCGCTGCCGGGGAGCGCGTACTCGCCGAGATACACGGCGTCCACTTCCTTGCCGGAATAGACGATGAGATTCGGGTCGCCGTCCACCTTCAGCATTCCGAGCGCGCCTTTGTTGAACGCGCGCATCAGCGAATGATCCACGAGGATGTAAGTGCCGGGCACCTGCAAGGCGAACTCCACGATCGCCGAGCCGCCCGCGGGCACGAGCGTGGTCTGCACATTTTCCTGCGACACTTTCATGCCGCCCTCCTGATACACCTTGTCGAAAATCTCGCCGATGACGTGGAAGGACGACAGCAGGTTCGGCCCGCCGTTGCCGACGAAGAGCCGCACGTGCTCGCCGACTTTTGCTCGCAGCGCCTTGTCGCCGACGAGCGAACCGACCGCGCCGTTGAACACGACGTAACTCGCCTTTTCATCCACCGCCTTCTCCATGTCGAACGGCTGCAGGCCCTCCTCGCCGAATTTGCCCTTCGTGTAAAATTCGCCCTGCATCACGTAGTACTCGCGGTCCACCACCGGCAGCCCTTCCTTCGGCTCGACGAGGATGAGTCCATACATGCCGTTCGCGACGTGCATGCCGACGGGTGCCGTGGCGCAGTGATAGACGTAGAGGCCGGGGTTGATCGCCTTGAATGAAAACTGCGACTTGTGCCCCGGCGCAGTGAACGACGATGCCGCGCCGCCGCCCGGCCCGGTGACCGCGTGAAGATCAATGTTGTGCGGCATCTTCGAGCTCTGGTGATTGCCGAGGTGAAACTCCACGAGGTCGCCCTCGCGCACGCGAATGAAAAGTCCGGGCACCTCGCCGCCGAACGTCCAGAACAAATAGTCCACGCCGTCGGCCATGCGCTTCACCACTTCGCGTACTTCGAGTTCCACGACGACCTTCGTCGCGTGCTTGCGCTGGATCGGCGGCGGCACATTCGGCGCGGCGGTGAGCATTGCCTTTTCCTCGCCGATGATTTCGGGATCGGTGCCCTTGGCCTCCGGCCCTGGCAGTGCGGTGGGCGTGGCCGGAGGAGGCTCCGCCGCGAATGCGGACGGCAGGAGCGACCGGCTGGCGATGATGACGGCGAGGAGTCGGGTGATGATCATGTGCGGATGGTGTTCGCGTATCACCAGTCTAGGGGATGTGCAGCCGCAGCACTTTGATGCAGGTCAAACCGGTCCGCAGTCGCGGGCGTTCACACGCTCTCCCCATAGTGCGCATCCAGCTTCCCGTGCAGCGCGAGGATGGCGGTGATGCGACGGACGTGGTGGGTGAAGGATTGGGCTTCGTCGCTGGTGAGGGGGCGGCCGAGGAGGGCGGACTCTCGGTAGCTGAGCCACTTCTTGAGCACTTGGTAGCCGCCGAGGGTGTAGGCCCATACGGCTTCGGGCACGTCTTTCCAGCGGGTGGTGGCGTTGAGGTGGATGTCGAGAAAGCCTTCGCCGCAAGTGCCAGTCGTTGTTTTGCCGGGGCCGGGCATGGTCACGCCGCCTTGCCCCGCGTAACCCCAGCGCGCGGCGATGGCGAGATCGGGGGCGGCTTTCTTCGTGCTGGGGGCGGTGGTGACGGTGAGTTCGCCGAGACCTTTCAGGTCGGGGCGGACTTTGAGGCCGGTGACGCCGGGGACGGGTGTCTCGGGGTCGAGCAGGGCGGCGATTTGGCGGCCGAGTGCGGCACCGGCGCGGAGAACCTTGGCGGTCTTTGGCAGGGGCACGCGGGGCCAGTCCTGCCGCAGCGCCCCGGCGTTTTCCTCGCGGTAAAGCGGCGCGTGCAGCACGGCGACGATGTGGAAGAACAGGTCCTCCGCGCGGCACTTCAATCCCGCCAGATACTTCCGGGCAAAGTCTGTGATGTTTGGTTGCGGGCCGCTGGACGTATCGGATGCGAACAATTCCGGCTCACGGACCACGCTGGATGTTTCCTCACCGCATTGCAGAAATAGCGGGAAGAAACTTGAGCGCCCATTTCCGAGGCTATCAGCGATACAGCTCGTGACGTAGCCTCTGTCCCAGTTGTCCTTCACTTGGCGTTGGCGCGCTTCGATGAAAATGTTTTCCGGAAACACCTGTTTGAAGAACTCCCTTCTTTTCTCATCAAGGAGCTTAGTTTCCGGCTCCCAATAGAGCCAACGAACATCGAACGGGCGGTAACAAAAGCGGACAATGTTATCGGGTAAGAATCCCCTTTTCGTGAGATGCTCCCGCACTGCTTTTGGATCGAAACGCTGTGTGCGCTCCATTAGGCAAGGAACGATGAGCTTCACAGTGGAATCCGGAATTGCAGGGTCAAAATAGCTTCGCATCCGCTGCTCAAGTTCAGCTTTGTCGAAGGCAACCAAGGCTTCATCACGACCAGATGTGACACCGGGATATGCCTGCGGAATCAGATCGGTGAGCAAAGACCAATTGTGATAATCCGCGTTCATGCCCATCGGCACAAATGGCAGTCCAAAGCTGAGCGTAGGCTTCAGCGACTGCGACTGTGTGGGTTCATCCAACGACGCTTCAAGTTCGGCACGCTTGTCCTTCCCCCACCAATGCCGGAAGCTGAGTTTGGCGTGCGGATGATACGCGGCGGCATTCACGGCCTTCTCGCGCTTTTTGCTCTGCGGCCTGCGCTCCAGCAGCACGATCGCGGTGCCGACTTGGATGCCTTCGCGGTTTTTCTCGGTGGAGAAAACGCTGGGGTCGGGCTGGCCGTCGGGGGTCTTTTTGCCGGTCTTGTATTTGTCGCCGTTCAGGCAGTCCACATGGATGGCGTCGAAGACCTCCATGAAGCGTTCGCGCATCCCGGTGTGCGAGAGGCCGTCGAGCCACGAGTAATTGCTGATGTAGCAGACGATGCCCTTAGCATCCGCGCGCGGCTGGCCGGGCTTCAGCTCATCGGACTGCGGCACGCCCTCGGCGATGCGGCGCTCGGCCATGCGGAAGAAGCGGATGTAGAGATCATTCAGCCCCTGTCCCTGCGGCGCGGGTGCCTCCTTCGTCGTGCGGTAGGCTTCGGAGAGATTGCGCTCTTCCTCCACGGCCATGCCCGCGTAGCCGTCGTAGGGCGGATTGCCGAGGATGACGATGATCTGCTCCTTTTGCTTCACATGATCGGCGGCGTCGCGCTCCTCGGAAAATTCGGAGAAGGGCAGATCCTTCGGGTGCTTCACGGGCACCCAGCCGGTGAGGGCATTCGTGAGGAAGACGCCGGCGCGCTCGTCCTTCTCATGATCGAGCGCGGCTCCCCAGCGTGTGAGCATGAGATCGATCTGAAGATGCGAGACGACGTAGGGCGCGGGGAGCAGCTCGAAGCCGTAGAGGCGGTGCTTGGCGACTTCCTTGATCTTCAGCCCGGCCTGGCTCTCGCCATAGCCTTCCACGAGGCGGCGGCGGATGAGCTTCAGCGTCTCGACGAGGTAGGCGCCGGTGCCGCAGCACGGATCGAGGACGATGACGCTGGGATCGGCGAGGCCGTCGGGCAGATCGAAGTTTTCACGCAGCGCCTTGTCCACGCTACCGACCATGTAGCGGACGATCTCGGGCGGAGTATACCAGACGCCGAAGTCCTTGCGCAGCTCGGGATCGAACTCGGCGAGGAAGGGCTCGTAGAAATATTGCACGGCGTCGCCCATGTCGTAACGGGCGAAGAAAGCGGCGCGATCCACGCGGGCGAGACAGTCCTCCGTCCAGTCGAGGACTTCCTTCAGATCGAGGGCGCGGACTTTTTTCGGATCGCCGGCGAGCTGGACGAAGAGCGTGCGCAGGATAGGCAGGCCGAGGTATTGTGCGGAGAGCCGCCACTGGAAACGCTCGGTGGTCTTCGAGTGTTCCTCATGCCAGAGCACCCATGCGGAGAAGATGCCGTAGAAGAGCGTCTGGATGAGCGTGGACTGGAAAAAGTGCGTGCCCTTTTCCCCCTCGAAGCGGACACCGAGCGCATCGCTGAGCGCTTTCTTCACCGGGTCGAGCGTGCCCATCGGCGCGATCTCGATGCGGGCGCGGGCTTCGCGTGCGTAGCTTGCGAGGAAGGCTGCGAGATCCTGCGGCGTGGCGATGCGCGCCGTGCTGAGCAGTGCGCGGCGGAGAAATTGCCAGAGGCGTTCGTTGTTGGCGTGAGCGGGATTTTGGCGAAGCGCGTGAACGACGCTCCAGAACGATAGCTCGCTGTCCGCGATGACATACCGCTCGCCCGCGACGGGCTTGCCATTGCGCCATGAGAAGATCGCGAACGTGCGGTAATTCGTGATGAGGATTTGCCCGTAGTGCTCCAGATAGCCGCGCACCTGCGGCGTCTGCTCCAGCCCGGTGATGTCCTGCGCGAGGCCCTTCACTTCGAGGACGCCGCGCTCGGGCTTGAGATTCAGCAGCGTCGGGGAATCGCCGTGCTTGCGGAGTTCCTTTGCGGAAAAGAGTGCGCCATCGGGGAGATTGCCGCCGGTGTCCTTTGGATGAATGACCGCGACGATCTTCGGCTTCAGTGTGTCGCCGACGGCATTGAGGAGATTCCGCAGCGCCGGGTAGCCGGAGGTTTCAGGGACGCCGACGCCGGAGACTTCGTGGAGTTCCTTGAAGTAGTTCGCAACGGGGTGGGCCATCGGTGCGGGATGAGAGCGGGTTTCCGTGCGTGCGGCAATCTATAGCCGCACGATCCGCAGTCCGTCGCGCACGGAGGCACACGGGCGTCTGTGGCGGGCACCGGCGCGGTGCAAGAAGCTTGCGAGCGTCGAGACGTTTGAAAGTGGGAGGAGGCATGGCTGGATGGAGGAAGCATTTTCGACCGAAGGCCGCGTGCCAGCCTTGAGATGGGTCCATGACCTCGGGTATTTGCGGTGCGGTGGACGGCGAGGCCACGCTCTCGCGCAGGGGGTGCAGGGCCGCGGGCTGCTCGTCGCAATGCAGCCGTTCAGATAGGGTCTTCGTTGAAAGTTGAGCGTTGGAACGTTGGACGTTAAACGTTGAGCCCGCCGCAGGCGTCGTGGGTTTGCGGATGCGTGCCCAGACTCTGCTGACGCCGCTGTGCTGGGCTTCACCGTCCAACCCTTAACGTTCAACTTCCACTGCCAAACGACGAGACACTCCCGCTCACTTCTTCCCCGCCGCCTGCTGCGCGGGCGCGAGTGCCATGTCCGAAGGCGCATCGCCCTGCAAGCGCCGCAGGGTGACGGTCGCCGCGCCGATGCGGATTTTCTGGCTCGGCCACAGGCGCGTGCGCTCCGTGACGGGCGTGTCGTTCACGAAGGTGCCGTTGCTGCTGCCGAAGTCCTCGATGAATGCGTGGTCGAAATTCAGGATCAGCTTCGCGTGTTGGCGCGAGACGAGGTCGGCCTCCACGCGGAGCTGGCAATCGGGATTGCGACCGATGACGTAGTCGCCCGGCTCCAGGATGTGGCGCGCGTGCCCGACGCCATCCACGCTGATGAGGACTTCGATCTGCGGGGCGTGCATGGCGACACGTGTAGCAGAGGGAGTCGGGAAGCCAAGGGCGCTCCTACTGGTAGCTGTGTCCGATGGTGAAGGTGGTGCGTCCGTCGGGGAGTTGGCGGATTTCGTTGATGTGGACGGGGAGTCCGCCGCCGAGGAGCGAGCGGCTCGAAGGGTGCGTGTCGGGGGTGAAGGCGTGGCCGGATGCGCTGGGGAAGGGGACGGAGTTTAGGAAGACGCGCGGGCCGAGCGGGCCTTCGATGCCGTGGGATTCCTCGAGGATGGGATGGTCGCCGACGACGCGCCATATGAGGAGGCCCGCGGCGGGGAGCCCGGTGTCGAAGTCACGCTGCTGGCGATTTTCCAAGAGCAGATATTCGCTCGCGTCGCGGCGGATGAGCACTTTGAAGCACTCGGTCTTGCCGCCTTCGACGGGCGCGAGGATGAGGCTTTGCTTTTCCGTCGGAACAATGACTGCGGGCTGGAGCCAGCCGAGCTTTTCCTTGCACCATGCGGACATGTGCTGCGGGCGGCCTTTGCCGAGTTCATTCGCCATGAGGCACCAGACGCCGACGCCTTCGGAGCCGGGATTTTCCGGGCGCGCATAGAGGTCGGGCAGGCCGAGCATGTGGCCGAATTCATGGCAGAAGACGCTGATGGAGGTCATCACCTTGCCGCCCTCGGGGCAGATGAAATAGGAGGTGCGCACCTCTTTGTCCTTGCCGTCCTTGTCCTTGGTTTTGCGCTGGAAATTTGAGCGATGCGGCCAGTAAAGGCTGCCGCGGTTCGTCGTGGGAAAGCGCTCGCCGGCGTAGAGGAAAAAGAAGCCGTCGTAGCCATCGAGGGCGTCCTTGCCGTCGCGGGCGAGGATGAGATCCATCGCCTCGTTGAGCAGCACGGATTTCATGATGGGGTTCGTGCCCTGGTTGTAGTCGGCGCGCTTTTTTCCGGCCTTCACCCAGTCGAAGACCTTGCCCTCGACGTGGAATGCGCCGCAGGAAATCTCGCCGTAGTAGTCGTTGAAGCTGCCGAAGACGGGCTGGCCGGTGGCGCTGTTTTTCGCGCGGTAGGTGCCTTTGCTGAAAATGGACTCGGTCCAGTTTGCCGTGGTGATTTTTTCGTTGTGCGCGACGTCGGGGTATTCGACGCAGATGATGCCGAGCTTGAAGGTGTCCTTTTTCCAAATGTTGCGCGCGGGGCCGACGCCGAGGTCGCTGTCGGCCTCGGCGAGGAGCGGGTATTCGAATTCGGTCTCCTTGCTGTCGCGCAGCAGCGTGAGCTTCACTTTTTCGCCGGGCTTGTGGTCGGCGAGCGCGATGCTGATGTCGAACGATGTGCGGATGGGCGAGCCGTCGATTTTTAGCAAGATGTCGCCGGACCTCATGCCGCCGCGGGCCGCGGGCGAGTTGTTCAGGATGGTTTTGGCGATGAGGCCATCGCCATCCGTCCGGTCGTAGAGACGGAAGCCGAGGATGGGCTGGCGCTCGGGCAGGACTTTCGGCTGGCTCGCGGAGGAGAGCTGCACGGTGAGGTCGAGCGGCTGGCCGGCACGGGTGACGTGAATTGCGGCAGTCGCGCCTTCGCCGAGCGCCTGGATGGCCTCGCGGAATGCGCGCGCATTCTGCACCTCGTCCGTGGCGACCTTGGAAATGACGTCGCCGGTCTGGAAGCCGGCAGCCTGTGCGGGCGAGCCTGGCTCGACTCCGGCGACGGCGGGTGCCGTGGAATCGCCGTTCGTGAGCTCGATGCCGAGATATCCGGGGCGGGCACCGGCGTTCAGGCTGGTCTTTTCGATGGTGGCCGTCTTTGCCGTGGCGACGGTGCGGAAGTCCTTCAGGTCCGGTGCGGGATCAGCGAAGGCGATAGTCGAGGAAAGTGAGACGGCGGCGAGGAGCGAGCGGAGGAGAGGAGGCATGGGCGGGTATGTTATGAACGAAATCAGTCAATTAATGAAAGTGCGGGTTCGCTGGCTTTGCAAAAAACTGGCGATACGAGGGACGGGGCACGCAGCGGTGTCTTTACTGCGTGGAGCAAGCGAGTCCTGTGCTCCACGCGGCACTCGCCGTCGGCCCGATGAAACTGTTATTTGCATTTCCTGCGCTGGTTTGATGAGGGTTTATGACGCCCGCGATTTATCTGATTGTATATGACGGAAATCAATCACCGGATGATTTCGCCCTTCGTCGCGTCGCCCGGAACATCAAGGAGCTGGATCTGGTTGATCGTCTTGAAGTGCGCGTGGTCGGCGAACTCCCAGACGACCTTTTTGTCGCGGGTGACCTCGATGACCATCGGCTGTTCGCCGATGTGTCCGTGGCCGAGATAGACGCAGAGGACGGTGTTGCCGTTCGGCAGCCGCTGCGCGCCGGCCATGAGGCGGAGCGGATTGCCGGGGAGATCGGCTTCGTTCAGCTCCCAGACGACTTTTTCCTGCGCATCGAGCTCGATGACCCTGTGTCCGTCGCCGCACGTCACGAGCAGGTGGCCGTCGGGCAAAGTCCAAGCGCCGTGTGGATCGCCGGGGACTTTGATTTCGCGCAGCACTTTGCCATCCCCGTCGAGTTCCACGATTTTCCCCTCGCCTTTGAAGGTGACCATGTAGTGCCCGTTGGCGAGCTTGCGCGTGCCGCGGAACTGGTTGTGCAGCTTCACCTCGGGCGCGGTCGTGAGCTTGATTTCCTTGGTGATTTTCCCATCGCGTCCGACCTCGATGATCCGGCTCGTGCCGCACTCGACGATCATCACTTTCCCATCCGGCAGCGGCTGGCAGGCGTGGACCTCGACTTTCACGTCCGCGGGCGCCTTGTATTCCCAGGCGATTTTCTGATCCGGCGTGAGCTCGATGGCTCCGCTCACGAAGCAGAACAGGGTGTTGCCATTCGGCAGCCGCCAGATGTCCTGCGGGCTCTTGCAGGGAAATTCCCATTCGATTTTGCCGTCCGCGGCGACTGCGGCGACCTTGCCGCCGCCATAGTCGCAGCAGATAAAAGGATGGGCGGCGGTAGCATGGAATGCAGAGGCGAGGAGCAGGGCGGCGAGGGAGGCGAGTCGTGGGAGGATCATGAGGGTTTCGTGCCGTAAATTTGGGCGTGTTGCGAGCGAAACATTCACGGGGGGAGTGACTTTCCCAGCGTGTGCCTGTTCTGGAAATCTGACAGCACAATGAATTACCATTTATACGCAAAGCTTTTTCTTGCGTGTTCGCCCCGGCCCACTAGAACTGATAAAAATCCACGAACGTGGGTTCCTCCATTTCCCTCCCCTCAGTGCCGACACTATCGGTGCCAAAATGTAAATCAGAATCTCCCCATGCACCCTTTGAGAGCATCCTCCTCCCAGCGTATGAGCACCCCGACTGTTTCCCTTCGCCGCCTGCATCACCCGATCTGGAATGCCTCGTGGTTCTTCGCGATCGCGATTTTTATCCTCGGCCTTGCAGGATCCGCACGGGCGGACATGGCGAGCGTGAACAAGGCTGTCTGGCAGATGAAGTATCATGTGACGGACACGCAGATCAACGACCTCTTGTGGCTCGATGCCGATGACGACGGTGATGGCATCAAGAACAAGGATGAGCTTGCCGCCGGCACGGATCCGTTCAGCGCCAGCAAGACCATCAAGGTGTCGGGCATCAGCAAGAGCGGTGCAAATGTGACGGTCCAGTTCCCGACGGAGGATGGAAAGCGCTACCGGGTGCAGACGGCTACGTCGCTGACGGGCCCGAGCTGGACTGTCGCGACGCAGACGCCTTCCGAACTGATCGGAACCGGAGCTACGGGACTGATCGGGCTGACCTATGTGGAGGGCACCTACTACCGCGTCATCGTGGATGACAAGGACACGGATGCCGACGGGATGAGCGACTGGGCTGAGAAAATCACGGGCTACAATCCCAACAGCGCGATGACGGATGGAAGGACTCCGGATGGGACGGTGCTTGCTGCGAATGTGGCCTTGTTGAATCAGGTCACTGTCACCGGGACGAAGTCGAACGCGACCCAGCCTGCGGATGCCCTGACTCCGCCGGTGGAAGTGGGATCGGTCACGGTTTCGCGTGGCCTGAGCCGGCTTGGCACGCTGACGGCGCCGAATATCACCGTCACCCTGCAGAAACTGGGGACCGCCGTCGAGGGAACCGGCCCGACGGGGGGCGATTACGACGGCATCACCACCACGGTTCTTTTCAACAGTCTCAACGCGACTCAGGCCGTCCTGACCATCAATCCCAGATACAACTCCAGCCGGCGCACGAACGCGACCGCGATCGTGAAGGCCATGCCGGGCACCGGCTACACACTCGGGTCGGCGGCGAGCGCCAGCGTGGTGATCAATCCGGCAGGCATCGCAAATGGCACCGGTCTGACTGCGAAATACTTCAACACGTCGAGTTCCACATACGCGACGAACCAGACTACTTTTGCCGGCGCGGCTCAGATGTCCCGCACGGACTCGGTCGTGGATTTCGGAACGACCTTTGGAACGACCAGCGTGTTGATTGCTGACATCGCTGCCGGGAATCCGTGCGTGGTCACCACGAACCGGGCTACGTCGCTGACGACCGGCGACTCCGTCACGATTGCGGGAGTGACGGGCGGGACTTTCAGTGCGGCGATCAACGGGACGTTTGTCGTCACGGTCGTTGACTCCAAACACTTCACCGTGGCCAGCAATTGCACCGTGGTGCCGACGGCTGTCACCAGTGCCACGCTTGTTCCTGCCAGCACCGCCAATTACAATGGGTGGGGAACGGCAAACGGCGGGCCGAGGGGGATGTCGCCCGCGTCCGCATCCACGGCGTATTCCGTTCGCTGGACCGGCCAGATTCTTCCGAAGTATTCCGAAAGCTACTTCATCGACTTCCGCAGCGATGACAGCGCGAAGGTGTGGGTGAATGGCGTGCTTCTCATCGATCGATGGACTGCGCAAAGCGCCACCGATTACGTCAATTCGATCAACCTGACCGCAAACATCCCGTATGACATCCAGATCGACTATTGGAACAGCTCGGGCGCTGCCGAGGCGAAGCTCTTCTGGTATAGCGCCAGCCAGCCGAAGGAGATCATCCCGCAGTCCCGGCTTTTCCCTGCGCCCACCCAGGCACAGAAAGTCACGGCCGTCACGAATGCGCTGACTGCGGTCGGCTACGAAGGGGTTCCGTTCAATTTCAGCGTCGTCACCCCGAATATCAGTGGCACCGTGACCTATGCGATGGATGCCAGCAGCGCGCCGCTGCCCAGCGGACTTTCGCTGAACACGACCACGGGTCAGATCACCGGCACCCCCACGGCGAATCCTCAGTCGCGCGGAACCTACAATGTCGCGGTGAACGCCATCAATACTGCTGCCGGTGCCACACCCACCGGCAGTTCGGTCGTCACGATCACCATTTTCCCGGTCGGCAGCGTCACGCGTGAGACACTGGCCGGCACGGCCATCACGGCGGACGGGACGATCCCCGCGCTGGATGATGACACTGACTACGGGAACAGCATCTCCCGCCGCCTGCGCGGATACATCGTTCCTCCAAAGACGGGCAATTACTATTTCTGGCTGGCCGCCAGCAACACTGCCGAGCTCTGGATTGCCAACGACGCGGAATATGTGAATCGCGTCAAGCGCGCCTCGGTCACGGCCACCACCGGCAAGAAGGTGTGGAATGCATCCGCGACGCAGCAATCCCAGTGGCTGCATCTCATCGCGGGCCAGAGATACTATTTCGACGTCCTGCAGAACACCGGGACGGATGCGGACGATCACGTGGCCCTCGGCTGGTGCCAGGACGATATCGGCACGATTCCCTCGGTCACGGGTGATCCGAATCCGAACGGTCTCACGCCGTTGATCCCGAACGGCGGCGGTGTCTTGCAGGGCTACCCACTCAGCGGAACGGTACCGACCTACGTCTTCCAGCCGTATGACTACCCGGCTGCAGCGCCTGTGACGGGAACTCTTTACTCCACGAACCTCGGCCCGCAGGGATCGTCGACCACGAAGGCCAGCGGGTCCGCGAACCTCCAGCTCAACGCTGCGCAGACGCAGGCTATCCTGCATTTCAGCTACCAGAACCTCTCCTCGCCGAGGACCGGATACCATCTCCATTCGGATGCCTTTCTGACTCATCCTGCGGGCGAAATTGTCTTTGATATTGATGACATAGATGCGTTCCACCCAGAACTGCGCACAGCGGACGGCGGCTACATCTGGAATCTCACCGCAGGCGGCACTTTCACGGATATCCAGCAGACTCGCGACGCGATCACCGGTGGCAAAGTGTATCTGAACGTCCACTCGGTGGGTTTCCCCAATGGTGAAATCCGGGGCAATCTCACGCCAGTGATCGGATCACAGATTCCGCCCGATGCGAGCCAGTATCCGGAGCCGACCGCGACGGACTTGCCATCCAACGTCGCGCACGCTGCTCGATTCCTGAATCAGGCCACCTTTGGCGCGAGCCCGGCAGACGTCAGCTACCTGTCCAGCCACACGTTCAGCCAATGGCTCGACGACCAGCTCACCAAGACGCCGACTCATTCGTCCAACGATGTCGTCGCAGGGCTGACGGCGGATATCAACACGCCCTATCCGTCCACCCTCTTTACGGATGCGTGGTGGAAGTATTCGATCACGGCGCAGGACCAATTGCGTCAGCGCCTTGCCTTTGCCCTGAGCGAAATCCTCGTCGTCTCGTGGAATAACAATACCGGCCCGCTTCAGAACAATGGCCGTATCCTTGCTGACTATTACGATACTTTGGTGGATTACTGCCTGCCGACTTCCGGGCTTGCGGACAGCGGCAATTTCCGCGGAATCCTGAAGAATGTGACGCTTACACCGGCGATGGGCCTGTATCTGGACATGCGCGGAAACCAGAAGGAGGATCTCACCATCGGGCGTCATCCGAACGAGAACTACGCCCGCGAAATCATGCAGCTCTTCTCCGTCGGCCTCAACCGTGTGTGGGACGATGGGAAATTCGTGCTGGATTCCAGTGCGGCGCTCGGCGCGACTTACACCCAGCCTTCGATTCTAGGAATGGCTGGCTTGCTGACAGGCTGGAACTACGCGCAGCCAAACCAGGC
>JAYWEO010000385.1:0-2338 GCA_043779225.1 Prosthecobacter sp. | reverse complement strand
GGTGGATTCCAGCCTCCTCGAGGAGTGGGAAAAAATGCGCGACCCGAATTACCAGCCGCGCGGCGAGCAGCCCGAAGTGCGCCCGCCCGGTGCCGAGGAAGCCGCGCGCGACATCACGCGCGACGCGAAGGCGTTCACCGCCGCGATTCGCAACCGCATCTTCGCCTTCCTGCGTTTGCTGATCAGTGGCGAGTGCGAACAGGCGCTGGAGTCCATCCCGTCATCCGCCGATGCCGACGCCGAGCCGTGGACAGCCGCACGATTGCGCCAGGCGCTGGAAGATCACCGCTCCACGCACGGCCGCATTCGCCTCGACCCCGAGGCGCGCAATGTGCGCCACACGCACGTCATTCCTTCCGAAGACAAACAGCATTGGCGCGTGCAGCAGATGCTGATCGATCCCGCCGAGGCGAACGACTGGGTCGCAGAGTTCGACGCAGACCTTTCTGCGTCGCGCACAAGCGGTGAACCGGTGCTGCGTCTTGTGCGCGTCGGGCCTCTGATTGTGTAGGCCTACTTCGCGACCGGAGCGGGCTGGGCCTTGGCGGCTTCTGCTTTCGCCTTTGCCGCAGCGGCGGCAGCCTTGGCTTCGGCAGCCTTCTTCGCGGCTTCGGCGGCGGCGGCTTCGAGGGAGGGCCATGAGGCGCGCGCTTTTTCGATCTGCGCGGCATCCAGGCCGAAGGCTTGGAGGACGCCCACGGCCATGAGCTTGTTGCCTTCGCCGTTCATGTGGACTCCGTCGCCGGTGAGGATCTTCGTGCCGGGTTTGTTTTCCTTTTGGATGCGCTCGCGGAAGAGCGCGTTCAGATCCGCGAGCGGGAAGTGTTTTGATTTTGCGAGCGCGCGGAGAAAATCATTGTAGGGCGCGAGGCGCGCGTTCTCCGCGTTGCCGAGATCTTCGTGGATGACGGTGGCGGTGAGGATGACGGGCTTCGCGCCGGCCTTCGTCGCGTTCTCGATGATGGCGGTGATGTTCTTTTTGTAAGTGCCGCGGTCGGCGACTTTCTCGTCGTATTCGCCGGGCTTGGCCGCCGCGGCGTCGTCGAGCGGGACGCCGCGCTTGCCGTGCCACACGTCGTTCACGCCGCAGCTCAGCGTCATCCATTGCGGCTTTTTACTGAGCACGTCTTTGTCGAGTCGCGCGAGCATCTGGTCGGATTTGTGGCCGCTGATTCCGGCGGGGACGGGCTCGGCTTTGATGCCATTCGCATCGAGCCCGGCGATGACGAGGCGGACGTATCCGGCGGGATTGCTCCACCCGCCCGCGGTGATCGAATCGCCGAGGAAGGCGATCTTGTCGCCGCTCTTGACGGCGATTTCTGCGGAGGCGCGGGGCAGGATGCCGAAGACGGTGATCGCGGCGGCGGTGAGGACGGTGCGGAGGAAGGAGGAAGGGAGAAGTTTCATCGGGAGCCTTATCGCGTCTCGCGCAAACGGGAACAAGCCCCGCCTTCTTTCAACGCAGAGGCACGGAGGCGAATAGAGAGGGACGCAGAGGGCGGTTGTTCTTTCCTCCGCGTGTCTCTCAGTCCCTTCTCTGCGCCTCTGCGTTTCAATTGCATCTCCTCATTCCCTGCATACTCTCCGCCCCGTGAAAATTTTCGCCTATTCGAAGACCGATGCCATTCCCGTGCTGGCCGGCATTTTCCACTGCGCGTGTCTCGTCGCGATGTTCTTTGCGTTTCGGCATCTGCCGTGGTGGGCGGTCATCCTCTGCGGACTGCTCTACTCGATCAGCATCTCTTGGACCATCAACGGCATCTCGCACAACTTTCTCCACAATCCATATTTCACCTCACCCATCCTGAACCGCGCCTTTAGCTGGCTGGAGTCTGTCACCATTGGATTTTCCCAGCAGTTTTACGAATGCGTCCACCAACAGCACCACAAGGGCAACAGTGACCGGAAGGATGAAAAGGGCGACACCATTGACTGGCTCTCCATCTATCGCCACGGCCACGAGGGCGAGGCGGAGAATGTATGGACTTATACCTTCCTCGGTTATTTCCGAGACGATCCGAAGGTCATCTATCGCGAGCTAAAGCGCAGGAATCCCGCCGATGCGCGGTTCGGCATTTTCGAGATTGTCTCATGGGTCTCGCTCATCGTCCTCGGCTTCTTTCTTAGCTGGCGTTTCATGGTCTGCTTCTATTTGCCCTTCTATTACTTCGGTCACTGTCTGTCTTACTTGAATGGCTATTACCTGCACTATGGCGGCAATCCTGATGTGCCGCTCGCCTGGGGCGTGAGCAGCTATCACCGGCTCTATAATTGGATCTGGTTCAACAACGGCTACCACGCCGAGCACCACTTCCGCCCGAAGATGCACTGGACAAAA
>JAYWEO010000384.1:0-7183 GCA_043779225.1 Prosthecobacter sp. | reverse complement strand
GTTTCGGGACATGAGCTGGCTTTTCGACTCGGTGCAGAAGGAACCGGAGTTCAACGATTTCTTCGTGCAGGTTTGTGATCTGTTTAAGCCGAAAGTTTTTTGGGACGTGGGCGCTAATCTTGGCTGGTTCACGTGGCTGGTGAATTCCAAGGCCAGTCTCACCCATGCGGTGCTATTCGAGCCGTTGCCGCTGAACGCAAAGCTCCTCACGGAGACGATGGCGAAGAACTGCTTCAAGCACATGAGTGTCATCCAGGCTGCGGTGTCGGATCACTGCGGGGAGGTTTCGTTTAAAGTGGACGACAAGAGCGGTGCCACGAGTCAGATCGCGGACATCTATGATTCGTCGGGCGACTCAGCGATCGCGCACACTTACGGATTGCAGTCGGAAATCCGCGTCCGCATGACCACCTTGGATGAAGAGATCGCGAAAGGTGCGCCGGTGCCGGATCTGCTCAAGATGGACATTGAGGAAGCCGAGCATCTCGCTCTGCAAGGAGCCGGAAAACTTTTGGATCTCGGCAGGACGATCATTGCATTCGAGTGTCACCGCGTGGAGGCGATCGAACTGCTGAAGTCGCGGCAGTGGCACGTCTTCGAGGTGGACAAAGTGCACAACTACGTCGCATTCCCGCCCGCATTGATCGAGAAGGCGGCTGGCATCACGCAAAAGCTCACCCGCATGTGATCCTGCATGGTGGCGAGTGTTCTACCGACGATGGGATGATAAGGGCCGTGCGCCCTCGATGGTGAAAGAGTTGGCCGCTCAGCCGAGCACCTTGTTCCACTTGTCGAGATTCGCCTTTTGCGCGGCGAAGAGATCGTCGGTGGAGTCGAGCACTTCGATGCTCTGGATGGCGTCGCCCTGCGCGATCTTGTCCACGACGTCCTGGCCCTCCGTCACTTCGCCGAAGACGGCGTGCTTGCCGTCGAGGTGCGGGGTGGCGAGGTGGGTGATGAAGAACTGGCTGCCGTTCGTGCCGGGGCCTGCGTTGGCCATCGAGAAGATGCCGGCCTTCGTGTGCTTGAGCGACTTGTCGATCTCGTCGGCGAACTTGTAGCCGGGGCCGCCCGAGCCGGTGCCGGTCGGGTCGCCGCCCTGAATCATGAAGTTTGCGATGACGCGGTGGAACTTGACGCCGTCGTAGTAGCCGCGCTTGGCGAGGTTCAGGAAATTGGCGGCGGTCATGGGCACCTTGCTGGCGAAGATCGTTGCTTCGATGTTGCCCTTGCTGGTCTTGAGAATGAGGCGGATGTCTTTCATGAGGGCGCGGAAGCTGGACGGTGCGCGGGATCGGCGCAAGCGATTTGCGAGGCGGATGCGTGCCCCATTTTTCACGCGGAGAAATGCGCCGCTGAAATGCACGCACGCCATTTTACGCTGTATTTGCCAGCGCCCTCCGGCGCTGCCCTTCGGGCTGCCTGCGGCAGGCAATGTCGCTCCGCTCCATTCTCCGCGTGACACATATCGCGTCGCGTGTATTCCTCGACGCCATGAAAATTTTCTCATCCGCCCTGCTCGCTCTCACTCTTGCAGCCGCCGTCAGCGTCCGCTCATTCGCAGCGGATGAAAAGAAGGCGGCTGATGAAGTCGCTGTGATCAAGACCAACATGGGCATGATGGTGCTCGAGTTCTGGTCCGACGTCGCGCCGAAGCATGTGGAGAATTTCAAGACGCTCGCGAAAAAGGGATTCTACGACGGCACTGCGTTTCACCGCGTGATCAAGGGCTTCATGATCCAGGGCGGCGACCCGCTCACGAAGGATGACGCGCAGCAGGCGCGCTGGGGCACGGGCGATCCGGGCTACAAGATCAAGGCGGAGTTCAACGACAGGCATCACGTGCGCGGGGTGCTCAGTGCGGCGCGCTCGCAGGATCCGGATTCGGCAGGCAGCCAGTTCTTCATCTGCCACGGCGATCCACGTTTTCTCGACAAGCAGTACACGGCCTACGGGAAACTGATCAAAGGCGACGACGTGCTGGAGAGGATCGCCACGACTGAGACTGCACCGGGTGATCGGCCTTTGAAGAAGGTGGTCGTCGAGAGCATCAAGATCGTCCCGCGCGCCGAGGCGAAGTAGTTTCCCTCGCAACACCTGCTATCTGCATCGGACGTTTTGATCGTCCCGGCTTCTCCTTCCCCGCAACGCACCGCCATCCGAAAACGAATCATGTCGAAAGTCACGCTAGGCCTCATCCAGACCGCAGTCGGAGCCGATCCGAAGGCGAATCTTGAAAAGGCGATTGCGAAGACCATCGAGGCCGCGAAGGCTGGCGCGCAGATCATCTGCCTGCAGGAACTTTTCCGCAGCCACTACTTCTGCCAGGTGGAGGATCACAAATATTTCGCGCTCGCCGAGGCGATCCCTGGGCCGAGCACCGAGGCATTTTGCAAAGTGGCGAAGGATCACGGTGTGGTGATCATCGCCTCGCTTTTTGAAAAGCGCGCGGCGGGGCTGTATCACAATACGGCGGCGATCATCGACGCAGACGGGAGCTACCTCGGCAAATACCGGAAGATGCACATCCCGGACGACCCGCTCTTTTACGAGAAGTTCTACTTCACGCCGGGCGACCTTGGCTTCAAGGCGTGGCAGACGCGCTTTGGAAAAATCGGCGTCTGCGTGTGCTGGGACCAGTGGTATCCCGAGGCGGCGCGGCTCACGGCATTGCAAGGTGCGCAGATTCTTTTCTACCCGACGGCGATCGGCTGGCATCCTTCGGAGAAGGCGCAGTACGGAGCGCGCCAGCATTCATCGTGGGAGACGATCCAGCGCGGGCACGCGATCGCGAATGGCTGCTACGTCGCCGCGGTGAACCGCATCGGGCACGAGGCTCCGGACGGCGGGCCGGGACTGGAATTCTGGGGGCAGAGCTTCGTCGCGGACCCCTCCGGGCAGATTTTGCAAAAGGCCAGCGTGGACAAGGAGCAGAACCTGCTTGTCGAGGTCGCTCTCGATGCAGTGGATACGCAGCGCACACACTGGCCGTTCCTGCGCGACCGCCGCATCGACGCCTACGCTGAAATCACGAAACGCTATATCGACTGAATGGGACGCGCAAAGACGAGCAAGGAAACGCCGCCAACACCGGCCGCACGGGGATACCGGATGCCGGCGGAATGGGAGCCGCACGCCTCGACGTGGCTTTCGTGGCCGCGCCGCGAGGGCATCAGCTTTCCCGGCAAAGGTGCATACGACAAGGCAGCGGCCGTCATCGCCAAGATGGTCCACGTGCTGGCGGATTCGGAGCCGGTGAACATCAATGTCTGCGACGCCGCGCATGAGGCGGATGTGAAAAAGATCCTCACGAAGATCGGCGCGCGCCACACGCACGTGACCTTTCATCGCATCGAGAGCAACGAACCCTGGTGCCGGGATCACGGCCCGATTTTTGTGACACGCAAGGCTGAGCCGAAGTCGCTCATCCTCGACTGGGGCTACAACGCATGGGGCTGCAAGTATCCGCCATTCGATGACGACGACTACGTGCCCACCGCGGTGTCGGAAAAGCTGAAGCTGCCGGTCGAGTATCCGGGCATGATCTTGGAAGGCGGATCGATCGATGTGAACGGCGAGGGCCTGCTGCTCACTTCGCGAAGCTGCCTGCTCAATCCGAATCGCAATCCCGATCTGAAGCAGGCGCAGATCGAGCATCGGCTGCGGGACTGGCTCGGCGTGAAGGAAATCCTCTGGCTCGGCGATGGCATCGAGGGCGATGACACGGACGGGCACATTGATGACATCGCGCGCTTCGTGAGCAACGACACGATCCTCTGCGCGTACGAGGAGGACGAGAACGACACGAATTTCGAGCCGCTGAAAGCCAATCACGACTATCTCGCCGGTCTCACGACGCAGGCGGAGGCCGCCGGGAAGGGCGACAGTGATGAGGACGAGGAAGATGCCGGGGGCGATGGAAAGGTCCCGCGCTTCCAAGTCGTGAAGCTGCCGATGCCGCGGAAGATTGTCCGCGACGGCCAGCGCCTGCCCGCGAGCTACGCGAATTTCTACATCAGCAACCGCGTCGTGCTGCTCCCCATGTTCTCGGACGTGAATGATCGCTGGGCGGCCGCGATTTTGGAAAAGGCCTTCCCGAACCGGCGTGTGATCGGCATCGACTGCCGCGACCTCATCTGGGGTCTCGGCGCATTTCACTGCCTCACGCAGCAGCAGCCTGCGATCTGATCCGGCCGTTCGTTTGCGATGAAAATCCTCGTCATCGGCAGCGGCGGGCGCGAGCACGCCTTGATCTGGAAATTGCGGCAGTCGCCGCGCGTCTCGGAGATTTTCTGCGCGCCGGGAAATGGCGGCATCTCGCAGCTCGCCGAGTGCGTGCCGCTGAAAATTTCCGACCACGATGCGCTCGTGAAATTCGCAAAGGAGCGAGGCATCGGGCTCACCGTCGTCGGCCCGGATGATGCGCTTGCGGCGGGAATCGTGGATCGTTTTCAGAGCGAAGGCCTGCGCATCTTTGGCCCGACACAGAGTGCGGCGCGGCTGGAATCCTCGAAGGTCTTCGCAAAGGAATTCATGCTGCGTCACGGCATCCCGACGGCGGCGAGCGGGCAATTTTCCAATGCGGACGAAGCGCGGGCATTCGCCGCGAAGATGAGCGCACCCATCGTCGTGAAGGCCAGCGGTCTCGCGCTTGGAAAAGGCGTCATCATCGCCGAGACGCACGCCGAGGCGGAAACGGCGATCCGCGAAATCATGGAGGAGCGGAAATTCGGCGACGCGGGTGCAGAGGTCGTCATCGAGGAGTTTCTGACCGGCGAGGAGTGCAGCATCCACGCACTCGTGGATGGGAGCAGCTACCTGCTTTTTCCCAGCGCGCAGGATCACAAGCGCGCGCTCGACGGCGACCGCGGGCTGAACACCGGCGGCATGGGCACCTTCAGCCCCGCGAGCAAAGTGCTGCCGCCTGCGCTGGAGGCAAAGGTGCGCACCGAGGTGCTCGATCGTTTCATCGCAGGACTGAAGGCCGACGGGCTCGACTATCGCGGCATGCTTTTCCCCGGCCTCATGATCACGAAGGACGGCATCAAGGTGCTCGAATTCAACTGCCGCTTCGGCGACCCGGAGACGCAGGTGCTGCTCACGCGGTTCGACAGCGATCTGCTCGATCTGCTCGATGCGACGATCGATCGGCGTCTCGATGCAGTCACCGCGCGATGGCGGCCCGAGGCGGCGGTGTGTGTCATCCTCGCGAGCGGCGGTTACCCCGTCAATTACGCGAGCGGGAAGCGCATCACCGGCTTGGAGAAAAGCGCGGCGACAATTTTCCACGCGGGCACTAAATGTGATGGTGACCGCGGAGATTTTCTCACCGCGGGCGGGCGCGTGCTCGGCGTCACCGCACTTGCGCCCACGCTGGCCGAGGCGAGGGAGCGGGCCTACGCGGCAGTCACGGGAATCCACTTCGAGGGGATGCAGTTTCGTTCGGACATTGCGGCGAAGGGACTGTGACGCTATCGTCGCGCCCCATGAAGAAGTCCGCATTCCTCGCCGCCCTGCTCGCACTCGCCTGCGCGAAGGCGCAGGAAAAATCGCCGGAACCGGCTCCTGCGAAAAGCGCTGCCGAGCCCTCCGAAGCTGCGCCGCAGCAGCTCTCATCGCACGATGCGGCGGAGGCGCTCGGCGAGGAGGAATTAAAGCAGATCGTGGAAATCCTGCGCGGCAATTACCTGAACCCCGACGCGCTGAACGACACTGCGCTCGCTCGCGCGGGCATCCAGGGATTGCTCGACCGGCTCGGCTCCGGTGCGCGCATCTTTTCCGCAGGCAAAAAGGAGGAGCCGCGTGCGGCGCAATTCCGCTCGGAGATGCTCGATGGCGCGATCGGCTACCTGCGGATGGGCGCGCTGACGCCGGAGAATCTCGCCGCGCTCGACGCCGCGCTGGAAGGCTTTGCCACCAAGCCGCCGACCGCTCTCGTGCTCGACCTCCGCGCCACTTCGCACAGCACGGATTTTGAACTCGCTGCCGAATGCTGCCGCCGTTTTTCACCCAAAGGCCGCGTGCTCTTTTCAATCAAGAAGCCCAAGGCAAACGACGAGGAAATCCTGACCTCGCGCGAAGATCCCAAGTGGCGCGGCCTGCTCACGGTGCTCGTGGACAGCAACACCGCTGGCGCTGGCGAAGTGATCGCCGCCGTGCTGCACACGCATCTGCGTGCGTACGTGATCGGGCAGCAGACGAAAGGGGAGGCCGCGCAATTTGAGGAAATTCCGCTCGCGGGCGGTCGCGTGCTGCGCATCGCGGTTGGCGAGGTGACGCTGCCGGATGCCACGCCCGTCTTCCCCGGCGGACTCACGCCGGACCTCGCCGTGAATGTCCCGCCGAAAAAGACCGAGGAAGTCCTGCAACTTGCGATGAACGGCAGCGGCGTTGCGCCGCTCGTGTTTGAAAAGGCCCGCGCGCGCATGAACGAAGCGGCGCTCGTCGCAGGCACGAATCCCGAACTCGACGAGGTGCAGGCAATCCAGAAGCAGCGCGAAAAGAGCGGCCTCCCGGCGAAGCCGCTGCGTGACGAAGTGCTCCAGCGTGCGCTCGACTACATCACGAGCATCCGCATTTACGGCGCCAGGGAAGCGGCGGGCGCGGGGCGCTGAACGATCGTAGCCGCGCCTGTGAAAGCGCGGGCTGATCTTCCCGCGCGGACGGGATGCGTGCCCGCGCTTTCACAAGCGCGGCTAAATGCGGGGTGCAAAGTGCTGCCGCGCAATTTCGTGCGTCCCGGATTTTTCCGCATCCGCCGGTTGCACCGAATGGCGTCGGCTGATACACCCCGCGGGCTTTTACCTTTCACCACATTTTCTCCGCTCGCGCTCATGCCAAAAGACACGTCCATCAAGAAGATTCTCCTTATCGGCTCCGGCCCCATCGTCATCGGGCAGGGGTGCGAGTTTGACTACTCGGGCGTGCAGGCTTGCAAGGCGCTCAAGGAGGAGGGCTACACGGTCATCCTCGTGAACTCGAATCCGGCGACGATCATGACGGACCCGGAGTTCGCGCACCGCACTTACATCGAGCCGATCACGCCGGAGGTGGTGGAGAAAATCATCGCCATCGAGCGCCCGGATGCGCTGCTCCCGACGCTCGGCGGGCAGACGGCGCTGAACTGCGCGATGAAACTGCACGAGATGGGCGTGCTGGAAAAATACGGCGTGCGGATGATCGG
>JAYWEO010000383.1:0-4994 GCA_043779225.1 Prosthecobacter sp. | reverse complement strand
GGTGCGACGTGTGCGATTCAGCCCGGCGGCTCGGTGAAAGATCCGGAAGTGATCGCCGCGGCGAACGAGCGCGACATGGCGATGATCTGCACGGGCGTGCGGCATTTCAGGCATTAAGATGAAGTGCTCAGTGCTCAGTTCGCAGTGCTCAGTTTCCGCTGGCGCTGCTTTTACTGAGCACTGAGAACTGGGCACTGCTTCCCATGAAACTCGGCGTCAACATCGACCACGTCGCCACGCTGCGCCAGGCGCGCTATGCGGGGGACATTGACGCGCCCAATGCCGAGCCCGATGTGCTCGCCGCCGCGGCGATCTGTGAGCGCGCGGGCGCGTACGGAATCACCGTTCACCTCCGCGCGGATCGACGGCATATCCAGGGCGCGGACATTTTCCGCCTGAGAGAAAAGCTCGCGACGAAAATGAATCTCGAAATGGGCAACACGCAGGAGATCCTCGAGATCGCGCTGCGCGTGAAGCCCGACGAGGTGTGCCTCGTGCCTGAGAACCGCCAGGAAGTGACCACGGAGGGCGGGCTGGATGTCGCGGGTCAGTTTGAGGCGCTGAAGCCCACGGTCGCCCGGCTGCGCGGCGATGGCATCCGCGTGAGCATGTTCATTGAGCCGTCGCGCGACCAGATCGAGGCATCGCGCCGGCTCGGCGCGGAGATGGTCGAGCTGCACACCGGGGCATTTGCGAATGCGACCGGCGACGCGCAGCACGCGGAGCTGGCGCGGATTCACGAGGCGTCGGTCTTTGCGCATGGCCTGGCCATGCAGGTGAATGCGGGGCACGGGATCAATTACACGAACATCGCGCTCATCCGCACCGTGCCGCATCTCGCCGAGCTGAACATCGGCCACAGCCTCGTGGCGCGCGCGATTTTTTCCGGGCTCGATGCAGCCGTCCGCGAGATGCTCGCGGCGATGAATGGCTGAGCCATGAGCGTGCTCGGCCTCGGCGTGGACATCGTGGAGATCGCGCGGATCGCCAGCGCGATCGAGCGCAGCGGGCAGCCGTTTCTCGACCGGGTGTTCCTTCCTTCAGAGCAGGAGTATTGCAGCACGCAGCGTGAGCCGGCGCGATGCTACGCCGCGCGGTTCGCCGCAAAGGAAGCCGTTGCCAAGGCGCTCGGCACGGGCATCGGCGCGCAGCTCGCATGGCACGATATCGAAGTGGGGCGCAAGGCGAGCGGCGAACCTTTCGTCGTGCTGCACGGCATCGGCGCGGAGACGGCGCGGAGCCTCGGCATCGCTGGGATTCTCGTGAGCCTCAGCCACAGCGAGCGCTACGCTGTGGCAAATGCGATCTGCACGGGCAAGTCCGGCGCCTGAGAAAGTGTCCCGAAAATCGAAAGCTCAGCTTCTTGGGACGTTGAGCGTTGGACGTTCCCATTCCTTGCCTGAAGAGGCGCGAAGAGAACGTCCAACGCTCAACATCCAACATCCAAAGGTTCATCCGACTTCCCGCACACCCTCTGAGACGCATGAGGCGGCGGCAGTCAGTCCCTTCCGCGGATCAGCTTTTGAGCCTTGCTCTGAAGGCGTCCCGCGAACCGCCCGAGCAGCCCGCCGATCGCGCGCGTGGTCTTGCCGACTGCGCCGCCGCGATTTTCCCACGCCTGCGCGCGCGCCTGTGACGCGGTGTGCTTTTCGAGGTTCCACTCGTAGCCGCGGAATTCCGGTGCGGACGTCACCGCACCACGGAATGCCATGATGTAGGCACGGCGCGGATTGGCCGTCAGATTCGCATTCGCCCCGTGCAAAGTGCGCGAGTCGTGCGCGACCGCATCGCCGACACTCAGCGGCACAAATGTCTCGCGCGATCCATCAAATTCACCGGCACATTCGAGCGCCATGATGCGTGGGTCGTTGTTCGGCGAGCGGTGCGCGAGGACAGGCCCGCGATTGCTCCCCGGGATGTAGCGCATGCAGCCGTTTTCGATCGTCGCCTCCTGCAGCGGCACCCAGATGCTGATCTGCCCGTAAGTCACGCCGATGTCGTTCCGATGCGCCTCGTCCTGATGCCACGGCGTCGCCGCGCCGTGCCGCGCGGGCTTGCAGATGGCGTGTTCAAACCACGGCGTCGCATCCGCGCCGAGAAGCTGCTTTGCGACGGCGAGCGCATTTTCCCGTACGAGGGTCTCGCGCAATTCCGGCGCGAGTTCGGCGGGATTCAGAATCTGCGAGAGCTTCGGAGTTTTCGCCGCATCATCATCTGAGCTGACGAGATCGAGCTGGAGCCCGCGTTCGTAGCCTGCATTTTCATTGAAGAGCCGGTCGTAGATTGTGCGCAGTCTCCCGACTTCCTCGGACGTGGTCAGCCCCGGGAGCGCGAGGAAACCTTCTTCGCGAAACCGGGCGATCTGTTCTGCCGACAATGCAAACGACGTATGCACAAGCACCAAGCATAAGCAGGAAGCAGTCCAATTGCCAGCCTGCTGAAATGCGTGTGTTAGCCGGCGCGCCTTACGATTGCGGCGTGTAGTTCAGCCAGGGTCCGAGCCAGCGCTCCACCTCGGCGAGCGACATGCCCTTGCGCTTCGCGTAGTCCTTCACCTGATCCGCGCCGAGCTTGCCGACGGCGAAGTAGCGCGATTCGGGATGCGCAAAGTAGAAGCCGCTCACGCTGCTGCCGGGCCACATGGCGAAGTTCTCGGTGAGCTTGATGCCGGTCTTCGCCTCCGCGTCGAGCAACTCCCAGAGCGTGCGCTTTTCCGTGTGGTCGGGGCACGCGGGGTAGCCGGGCGCGGGGCGGATGCCGCGGTATTTTTCCTCGATGAGGTCGGTGGTCGAGAGTGCCTCGGTCTTGCCGTAGCCCCATTCATCACGGACGCGTTTGTGCAGGCATTCGGCGAATGCCTCGGCCAGCCGGTCGGCGACGGCTTCGGCCATGATGGCGTTGTAGTCGTCGTTGTCGGCCTTGAATTTTTTCACCAGTTCGTCGAGCCCGATGCCGGTGGTGACGGCGAATGCCGCGACGTGATCCGTAGGCGCGCTTGTCAAAGCGCGGGCACTTCCACTCTCGGCAGGATCAGCCCGCCGATTCACATCGGCGGCTGCGGGAGCTACGAAGTCCGCGAGGCAGCGGTAAGGGTTGCCGTTGTCCTTCGCGACTTGCTGCCGGAGGTGGTGCAGCCGCGTGCGCTCGGCGGTGCGCTTCTCATCGGTCCAGATGATCAGATCGTCGCCGATGCGATTTGCCGGGAAGAAGCCGTACACGGCGCGCGCGGTGAGCGAGCCGTCGGCGATGAATTGGTCGAGCATCGCATTCGCATCGGCGAAAATCTTGCGCGCCTGCTCGCCGTATTTTTCGTGGTCGAGGATCTTCGGATACACGCCGCGCAGTTCCCACGTGTGGAAAAATGGCGTCCAGTCGATGAACGGACGCAGCTCGGCGAGCGGGAAATTTTCCAGCACGCGCACGTCGGCGGACTCCGGTTGCGGCTGGTCGCTGTAGTCGAGCCTCGGCGCCTTCAGGCGCGCTTCCTCGATGCTCACGAGCTTCGCGGCGCTGCCCGCGTGCTGCTCGCGCAGCACCACTTGGTCGGCCGCATTTTTCGCGACGAAATCCGCGCGGCCATCGGTGCTCAGCAGCGAACTCACGACCGGCACAGCGCGGCTGGCGTCGAGCACATGCACGACGGTTCCGTCGTAGTGCGGCGAAATTTTCACCGCGGTGTGTGCGCGCGAAGTCGTCGCGCCGCCGATGAGGAGCGGCTGCTTGAAGCCGAGGCGTTTCATTTCCTTCGCGACGTGCGTCATCTCGTCGAGTGAAGGCGTGATGAGTCCGCTGAGGCCGATGATGTCCGCGCCGATCTCGGTGGCTTTCGTCAAAATCTTGTCGCACGCGACCATCACGCCCATGTCGGTGACCTCATAGTTGTTACACGCGAGCACTACGCCGACGATGTTCTTGCCGATGTCATGCACGTCGCCTTTCACCGTCGCGAGCAGCACCTTGCCCTGCGCCTTCACGGCTTCGCCGCGCGCGGCCATCGCAGCTTTTTCCGCCTCCATGAATGGCGTGAGATACGCGACGGATTTTTTCATCACGCGTGCGGACTTCACGACCTGCGGCAGGAACATTTTACCAGCGCCGAAGAGATCGCCGACGACACTCATGCCGTCCATGAGCGGGCCTTCGATGACGGTCAGCGGCTTGCCGTATTTCGCGAGCGCCTCGGCGGTGTCGGCGTCAATGAAGAGATCGATCCCGCGCACGAGCGCATGCGAGAGGCGCTCCTCGACAGTGCCCTTGCGCCATTCCTCCTCGACCTTCTTGTCGCTTGCCGTCGTGCCGCTGCTCGCGGCCTTGAGTTTTTCGCCGTGAGTCACGAGCCGCTCGGTCGCATCGGGGCGTCGGTTCAGCAGCACGTCCTCGACGAGTTCCTTCAGCTCCGGCTCGATCTCCTCGTACACTTCGAGCATGCCGGCATTCACGATGCCCATGTCCATGCCCGCCTTGATGGCGTGGTAAAGGAACGCGCTGTGCATCGCCTCGCGCACGGGGTTGTTGCCGCGGAAGCCGAACGACACATTCGACACACCGCCGCTGATCTTCGCGTGCGGGAGGTTCGCCTTGATCCAGCGTGTGGCCTCGATGAAATCCACCGCGTAGTTGTTATGCTCCTCGATCCCGGTGCCGACGGTGAGGATGTTCGGATCGAAAATGATGTCCTCTGGCGGGAAGCCGATCTCGTCCACCAGCATCCGGTACGCGCGCTCGCAGATGCGGATTTTCTCCGCGTAAGTCGCCGCCTGTCCCTGCTCGTCGAACGCCATCACGACGACCGCCGCGCCGTATTTCAAAATGTGCCGGGCCTGCTCGCGGAATGCATCCTCGCCGCCCTTGAGCGAGATCGAGTTCACGATGCCTTTTCCTTGCAGGAATTTCAGCCCGGCCTCGATGACCTCCCACTTCGACGAGTCCACCATGAACGGCACCTTCGCCACGTCCGGCTCGCTGCCGAGGAGTTGCAGGAAACGCGACATCGC
>JAYWEO010000382.1:0-3107 GCA_043779225.1 Prosthecobacter sp. | reverse complement strand
TCGCAGGAGGGTGACTGGTGGTGCCAGCTCAATGCGGATGAATTCTACGTGGAGAAGCCGCGCGAGTTTCTCGCCGCGGTGCCGAAGAGCGATCACGTCGTGTGGGCGGTGAACCTGCAATATTACCTCACGCACGAGGACGTGGCGGAGGGCGAGTTCACGGGTGATTTTGCGAAGGATCGCGACCGACTTCACTACTATGCGGCGGCGTGCGCCGAGCCGCGATTTTTCCGCTACCGCGAGCGGCTGAAGTGGGATCTGAACGCGGCGTGGCCCGAGCACATGGGCGTGATACTTCCGCACGCCATGCACTTCCGGCACTACTGCTACCGCAGCCCGCGGCAGATCCAGATGCGGCTCGATGTGCGGCGCGCGAATCGTGCGCGGGGTTTCGAGGGCTGGGATCACGCGAAGGAGGAGGACTGGCGCTCGATGCTCGCTTCGCGTGCCGACCTCAAGCGCGACGAGGGCGACGGGCGCTATGTCGTGGCGGAGAAAGTGCGCGCGCAATTCTCCGAGCCGAAGTCGCGTCGGCTGATGAAGCGCTTCATGCATGCGACGGGGCTCTGGCCATGATCCGGTTCTCCGTCATCATCCCGACCTACAATCGCTCGGCGTGGCTCGTCGAGGCGCTGGAGTCCGTCTTTGGGCAGATGGTGCAGCCTTTTGAAATCATCGTCGCCGATGACGGCTCGACGGATGACACGCTCGCTGTGCTGGAAAAATACGCGGGCCGCGTGAAGGTGCTTACGCAGCGCAACGCCGGCCCCGCCGCCGCGCGCAATCTCGGCATCCGGGCCGCGACGGGCGACTACATCGCGTTCCTCGACAGCGACGACCTGTGGTTCCCTCACACGCTCGCGCTTTATCGCGAGGTGATCGACAGGCACGCGCAGCCCGCGATCGTCGAGGGCGCGCACGTCGAGTTCGACACCGAGCAGGGCCCGCCGAATCCCGATTCACTTCAACCTTCCTCTTTCGACGTTCAACCTTCGGAAGATTACCTCGCGTCGTCGCGCATCACGCTCTGGCCGAGTGGCACGGCCATCCGCACGAAGGTGCTGAAGATCGCGGGCGGTTTCACGCCGCATGCGTTCAACGCCGAGGACTGCGACCTGTGGCTGCGGCTCGGGATCGCGAGGGGATTCGTCCACATCGCGCAGCCGCCGGTCTTCGCATACCGGCGGCATCCCGCGAGCGCGGTGGCGTCGCTTGCAAAAAGCGTGAAGGGCATCATGGCGATGATCGAGTGCGAGCAGCGCGACGGCTACCCTGGCGGCAATTTGCGGCGGGACGATCGCCTGCGCGTGCTCACCACGCACACGCGCCCGCTCAGCTTGGCGTGTGCGAAGCGCGGGCTGTCGCGCGAGGCGCTCGCGATCTACCGGCGCACGTTCCGCTGGAATCTCCACCTCAGCCGCTGGCGCTATCTTTTTGCCCTGCCGTGCCTGGTGCTTCTCGGACTGCTGCGCGGGAAAAAGAGTGTGCCTGCCTCCTGAGTTCGCGCGGCGGCGTGGTGGGCCAAAAGCCCTGCACAAGCCAGCCCAGGGCAAGCGAGGCACGAGCGCCGCCCTGGGGGTTGCATGAAAAAAGGACAAAGCCCTGAAAGGGCGCGGCCCACGTTGCCGCGCCCTTTCAGGGCTTTGATCATGAGAGACGATTTACCCAGGGCGTTGCCCTGGGCTGGCTTGTGGCGGGCCTTTGGCCCGGAAGACCGCCGCTGCCCGGAGGCCGCAAAAATGGAACGTGCAGTGCGGGCTCTCATCACTTTTGCGAAACTCAATGAGACGGCTCCCTCGGTTTGACATTCCGCGCTCCTGCGGGAGACAAACGCCGCATGCACACCTCCCGCCGTTCCTTCCTCACCACACTCGGAACTCTCGCCGCCGCGCCACTCCTTGCGCGTGACTTTGGCGGGAATGCCGCGCCCGTGCGCTACCCGGAGCCGGATGTGATCGCGCTGGAGGATGCCTTCAAGAAAATCAAGATCGGCAATGCGAGCATCGAGCGGCTGCACACCGGCATGCGTTGGGCCGAGGGGCCGGCGTGGAGCGGGGCTGGGCAGTACCTCATGTGGAGCGACATCCCGAACAATGCGCAGATGCGCTACCTCCCCGACGACGGCCACGTGAGCACGCTGCGCCAGCCGGCGCAGTTCAGCAATGGCAACACTTTCGACACGCAGGGCCGCCAGCTTTCGTGCGAACACGGCACTCGGCGTGTGGTGCGCTACGAGGCGAATGGCACCGTCACCGTCCTCGCGGAGAAATTCGACGGCAAGCCCTTGAACGCACCGAACGACATCGTCGTGCATCCCGATGGCGGCATCTGGTTCACCGATCCCGGCTACGGCGCGCTTTTTGAATACGAGGGGAAAAAGCAGCCGCTCGAAATCAAGGAGGCCGTCTATCGCATCGATCCCGCGACGGCGAAGATCGAGAAGGTGACGGAAGAGGTCTTCAAGCCGAACGGCCTCTGCTTTTCACCCGACTACAAGAAGCTCTACATCGCCGACACCGGCGCGTCGCACTATAAGGATGCGCCGAAGAACATCAAGGTGTGGGATGTGGACGACGCGCGGAAGCTGAGCAGGGGACGCGAATACATCTCCATGAAAATGCCAACGCAGGATGTGCTGCGTGTCGCGGCACAAAGCCAGCTGGCCGAAAACATGGTCACCGACAGCGCGATTTCCGCAGTCGTGAACAAGAAAATGGAACGGGATAAAATGGAACCCACCGTCGCGGGCATGGCAGATGGCATCCGCTGCGACACGGATGGCAACGTGTGGATCGGGGCGGGATGGGTCGGCCCCGGCTATGATGGCGTCCACGTCCGCTCCCCGGAGGGGCAGCTCATCGGCATGATCCTGCTGCCGGAGATCTGCGCGAACATCTGCTTCGGCGGCCCGCGCCGGAACCGCCTCTTCATGGCTGCGAGCCAGTCGCTTTATGCCGTGTACGTCGAGGCCGCGGGCGCGCACTTTTGCTGAGCGGCTTCCTGGATCGTGAGCCTTTCGGTGCGGATAAGACGCGGATGCGGCATGGCAATTGCACATTGGACTGGCTCATGAAAAAGACACTCGCTCTCGTCCTTGGCCTCCTCGC
>JAYWEO010000381.1:0-7690 GCA_043779225.1 Prosthecobacter sp. | reverse complement strand
CGCGTGGCCGACAAAGGGGCACATCTATTTTGCCCGGCTCGACAAGGACGGCACGGTGCTGCCTCCGGGTGAAATCCGCACGCCCGGCACGAACGGCATGAGGACGGGCGTGCTCGCACTCGGCGACGGCGAAGGCACGACCCTCATCGCTTGGAAGCACGACGACACGCTCGGCTGGCAGAGGTACGATGCGAAAGGTCTGCCACAGGGCAGTCCAGGCAGCGCGCCGAGTGCAGGCAGCGGTGCCGCCGGTGTCGTGCTGCCAGGCGGAAAGTTCGTCCTGTTTCCGTGATCCGCGGCGGAGGGCCGTGGTTCAGGGACGAGGCGCGGCGGCGATGATGATTTCCGCGGCATCGCTCAGATTCTTTGCGCGAAAATCAGGCGCGGCTCGCAAGGTCTCATCATAGTCGAGATCGATGAAGACAGTGCGGCAACCCGCGGCTGCGCCGCAGTCAATGTCGCGCCAGCGATCGCCGACCATCCAGCTTTGGCGCAGGTCGATTCCGAGTTCTTGCGCGGATCGCAGGAGCATCCCGGGGGAGGGCTTGCGGAAGTCGCTCGGCTGCCCGTGTGCGGCGCCCGCGTCGTAGCAGACCTCGATGCGATCGAATGGCAGCGCTGCGCCCATCTTCGCGTGGATGGCTTCGACGATCTCCCGCGCGAGCGCGCCGCGCCCGACATCGGGTTGGTTCGTCGCGACGATGAGAAGGAAGCCCGCGGCCTTTAGCTTCGCGCACGCATTCGTGACGCCGGGGAGCATCTCAAATTCCTCCACGCGCATTGGCGGATATGGTCTGCCGTCGCGGACGAGCGGGCGGTTGATGACTCCGTCGCGGTCGAGGAAGACTGCCTTTCTCACGGGATGCGCGTTGGGATTTTCGGGAGCCATAGATTAAACGCAGAGACGCCGAGTCGCAGACGAAGATGAAGGCTGACATCCACCGCACTCTTCCATTTTCCTCGGCGTCTCTGCGTCTCTGCGTTTCAAAATGCAGGGTGTCGCCGGGTGGCAGCTACTTCGTGCTTTCCCATTTCGTCTCTTTCACCTTCAGCGCGGGATGTGAGACGAAGAGGTGCCAGATGATCGCCTGGAATGCCTCCGAGTGCGGCGTGATCGTCGCGGGATTCACGGTGGGCACGATGATGGCAACATCCGCCACTTGCGCGGTGTAGCCGCCATCCTTGCCGACGATGCCGAGGATGGTCGCGCCGAGTTCCTTCGCGAGCTTCAGCGCCTCGACGAGATTCGGGCTCACGTTTTTTTCGAGGCTGCCGCCGCCGACGCTGAGCACGAGCACCGCGTCCTCTTTCCGCAGACGGCTGCCGCGAAGCCATTCGGCAAAGACGGTGCTCCAGCCCTCGTCGTTCGTTCGTGCGGTGAGTTCGGAGACGTTGTCCGTCGGCGCGTACGCCTCGAAGCCGCAGATTTTGCGAAAATCATTCACCGCGTGCGATGCGTTGCCCGCGCTGCCGCCGACGCCGAGGATGAAGAGCCGCCCGCCGCGTTCGCGTGTGGCGGCGAGGAGTGCGACGGCCTTTTCGATCAGCTCCAGATTCAGTTGCCCGAGAATGCTGATGGCTTCGCCGATGTGTTGCTTCGAGTAGCTCATGATTTTTTGGAAAGGAGTGCGCTGAGTTCCGCTAGTCCGCTGTGCGAGCCGACTTCGTAGAAGCGCTGGCGCACCTCGTAGCCTGCCATGCGGCCCTGCGCGACCAAATCCCGCTGCACATCCGAGAGGTCAAACTTCTCACCGCTCGCACGATCCGCGAAGACGTGCGCTTTGAAAATCGAGAGCCCGTAGTCAATGTGCCGCATCGCGGGAGTGCGGTCGCGCTTGTCGTAGCGGAGGAGTCCGCCGTCGGAAAATTCCACATTGCTTGTGTCCCATGCGCCTTCGTTCTGGAAGACGGTCATGAGCGCATCCTTCCCGCTCTCGCGCCATGCGGCTTCGATTGCCGCGTAGTCCACCGGCAGATACGAGTCGCCGTAAAGCACGAAGAACGCATCGCCGAGCATCGGCAGCGCGAGACGCAGCGCGCCGCCGGTGCCGAGCAGCGCAGGGCCGTCGAACGAATATTTCAACTCCACGCCGAATGCCGCGCCGTTGCCGAAGTCCCGCTCGATCATCTCGCCGAGATGCCCGACGCAGAGCACCGCGCGACGGACTCCGCGTGAGTGCAGAAGCCGGAGCTGGTGCGCGAGGAAGGGCTCGCCTGCGACATCCACAAGCGACTTCGGAATCTTCTCGGTGATCGGGCGCAGCCGCGTCGCGAGCCCGCCTGCGAGGATGGCGACGGGGAGATCGATCATCGCGCGAGGCGGGGCAGCGCACCGCGCAAAATGCGGGCCGGGGTTGCGGGGCGTGAAAATGATTGGGCGGTGCGGTTCATGGCGCGGGCTGTTCGCGGGACGGATTCGTTCCAAGCACTAACGATGTCGCGCCTCCGCTGCAACCTTGCGGGCGCCGTCTCCTGGATGGAGCACACTCGCGTGCTCCATCCAGGAGAATGCGCGCCCGAACGGAGCGGCTTCGCGAAATCACGGAGCGCATCCGCATCCGCATTCGCAACGCTCTTGCGGCGGGCATTGAACGTCCGGCGTCCAACGTCCAGCATCCAACATCCAATGAAAGCCACCCCCGTCCTCCTGTGCGCGTGCCTCACCTTCGCGCTCTCCGTCTTTGCCGATGATGTGAACGTTCCAAAGCAAGGCCCATGGAAAGTCGCGCAGTGGAAAAAGGCGCCCGCGATGCGATGGGCGGATCAGGCCGGGCCTGTGCATTCGCTTTTCTACACGAGCGAAAACTACAAGGAACATCCCACGGAGGTCTTCGCCTTTTACGCATCGCCGGTGACGCTCGGAAAGGCGCAGGCGGGAAAGAAGTTCCCGGCCGTCGTGCTCATCCACGGCGGAGGTGGCACGGCCTTTGCCGAATGGGCGTGGCTCTGGGCTGAGCGCGGGTATGCGGCGATCGCGATGGATCTCGCCGGGTCGCAGCCGATCGCGCCTGTGTACGATCCGGCGACCGGCATCCCGGTGAAGAACCAGACGGCAAAAAAGGAGACGCGCACGCGTCTCACGAATGGTGGCCCGGATCACGGGCACGCGGAGAAATTTGACAGCATCGGCGGTGACACATCCGATCAGTGGCCGTTTCACGCCGCCGCCGCGGTCATCCGCGCGCACTCGCTGCTGCGCAGTTTCCCCGAGGTGGATGCTGAGCGTACCGCCGTTACGGGCATCAGTTGGGGCGGCTACACGACTTGCCTCGTTGCGTCGCTCGATGATCGATTCAAGGCTGCCGTGCCGGTGTACGGCTGCGGCTTTCTCCACGAGGGCGAGTCCGTGCAAAAGCCGTCCATCGACAAGCTCGGCGACCTCCGCCAGCGATGGGTTGAAACGTATGATCCCTCCGCAGTCCTGCCGCGCTGCCGCGTGCCGATCCTTTTCGTGAATGGCACCAACGACGTCCATTACCCGCTCGACAGCTACGAGAAGTCATTCGCGTCCGTGCCCGGCCAGAAGCAGATGCGCATCCAGGTGAATATGCCGCACGGCCATCCGTCCGGCTGGGAGCCGAAGGAAATCGGCATCTTCATTGACTCGCATTGCACCGGCGGAAAGCCGCTGCCTGTCCCCGGCCAGCCTGTCGTCGAGGGTGAAAACGTGCGACTGATTTTCACCACAGCGACCGCGCTGAAATCCGCGAAGCTCCACTATGCCACCGATGACGGCGTGCGCTCCAAGCGCACTTGGAAGGAACTTCCCGCAAGCATTTCCGGCAATACGATCACCGCGCCACGCCCGCCTGCGGATGCAAATACGTGGTTCATTTCCCTCACCGATGAGCGCGATGCGATGGTCACGACGGACGTGCAGTTTTCCAAACCCTGAACACATTCATGCCGGTTGAATTCGCGGTGCTCTTGGAATACTGCAAGTCCATGCTCCGCCCGCGAAAAAAATACACCGTGCATGATCTGCAGCAGCTCAAGGGAAAACGCTGCCTCACCCATATCCATGTGAAGTCTCCCGAGGAGGCGGCGGCTGCGGAACAGGCGGGCGTGGATCTGATGAGCTGCAGCTTCGATTCGCCCGAGTCGCAGGCGCGGCTGCCGCTGCTCGTCGCGGCTGCGCCGAACAGCTTTCTCTCCGCGGCCGCACCGCACGGGCTGGCGTCGCCGGAGGAGGCGATCCGCGTCGCGTTCCGTGCGCTGGAGGCGGGCGTGAGTTCGGTCTATTGCTCGGCGAGTCCGTTCATCATTGCGGCCATGGCGCGCGAGGGGATTCCAGTGGTCGGGCATCTCGGCCTGGTGCCGCGGCATGTCACGTGGACGGGCTATCGTGCGATTGGCAAGACAGTCGAGGAGGCGAAGGAACTGCATCGCCGAATGAAGGAACTGGAAAATGCTGGCGCGTACGCTGCTGAACTCGAAGTGGTGCCGCACAATCTCGCGCGCTTCCTTTGCTCGCAGACGAGGATGCTCCTCATGTCGCTCGGCTCCGGCAGCGGATGCGACACGCAGTTCCTTTTTTCCGACGACATCCTCGGCGACTACGAGGAACGCCCTCCGCGCCATGCAAAGGCTTACCGCAATTTCTTCGAGGAGAACCGCCGCCTGCAGCAGCAGCGCGTCGCGGCATTCGGGGAGTACATCGCCGAGGTGAATGACGGCACCTTTCCGGCATCGGAGCATCTCGTGGAGATGGACATGGAACTCCTCGCGGAGGTCGTGCGTGCGGTCGGCGATGCACCGCCGGAAGGAAGAGGGACTGCTTAGAGACTGTGAAAAAAGTCCGGACTGCGAAGGAACACAGGCATCTTGCCTGTGCGGCCGGCGGGCTTCCAGCCTGCCGAATGCGTGGCTGCAGGCAGGATGCCCGCAGTCCGCACAGCCAGGATGGCCGTGTTCCTCCGGCGCCGCCGACTTTTTACACAGTCTCTTAGCCGTTCCATTGCCTGCGGACGGTTTCAGGCTCCACCAATCGGGATCACCGAAATCTCTTCAATGGCAGGCCGGCTTCCGCCGCATCCGCGACGGGCTCCACGGGATTGACTCCCGCTCCGGGAATCTCGGTGGACGCAGCAATCGTGATCGGCTCGGGATTGCGTCTTCCGGATGCGACCCGCTTTTCGAGATCCTTCACCATCCGCTGCACATGCGCGAATTTGTTGCGCTTGCGCAGGACTGTGAGTGCCTCGTGGTCGTCGCCCCAGTTGAGGATTTCGATGTTCACCACGCGTGTGCCCCACGCGTTCATCGCGCCGCGCGAGGGCTTGTAGAGGTCGATCGTATTGCGCCCCGAGAGCGCCCAGCCGATGTCGTCCACTTTGCAAATCTCGCCGGTATTGATGATGCGGAAGGTGGTGCCGAGCGGCCACCGCGACCAGTCTGCGGCGGCGCTGTGGACTGCGTCGTAGCGCAGCGTGGTGCCGATGCACGTCTGGCTTCCGTGTTTCAAATGATCGCTCTCGGTGTGCGTGTAGGCCGTCGTGCGGACGCGTTGGAATTGCGTGCGCGCGATGGGCTTTTCATAGGTAGGAAGCTTCCGTGCGCAGGATGCAAAGACTGTGGCGACGGCGGCCAGAAGGAGGAGGCGGTGCGACATTCGGGAATCACGTAGCACGCTCTCGCGCGAAAGCAATGGAACGGCGTCCGGATGTCGCTATTCCGCGAGGAGCTTGCCGAGGGAAGGCTCCACCTTGCGCAATTCTTCCGCAATGATCGCGGCCATCACTTCCGCGCCTTTCGGCGAAAGGTGCGTGTGGTCGGGCTTGCCGTCTTTCGTCACGGGATCGAAAGGCGCGGAGCCTTCGGGGCCGACCTTCTCCAGCAGTGCGACGCTGCGCGCAAAGAGATCCACGAGCGGCACCTTCTTTTCCGCCGCGACCTTTTTCGCCGCGTCGGCCCACGGCGCGAGTTCGCCGCGGATCTTGCCATGGTCGAAAGTCCGCCGCGCCATCGAGGTGACCAGGATCGGCACTGCGCCTGCGGCACGCGCCTCGTCCACGAAGCGTGCCAGGTTTTCGGGATAGGTCGTGGCCGGGTCGGTCTCGCGGTTCGGGCCTTTGCCGGGCATGTCGTTGTGACCGAATTGAATCAGCACGTAGTCCGGCTTCGACTCGATCACCTTCGCCCATCTGCCCGAGTCGCGGAAACTTTTTGAACTCTGCCCGCCGCCCGCGAGTTGGATGCACTCGCCCCGTGTGCCGAGGAGCTTCTCGAATGCTGCGCCCCATCCCGCGGTCGTGGTCACTGTCGAATCGCCCGCCAGCGCGACGCGCGGCTTATGCGTCGGCGGAGCGTCTGCAGCGAAGGTCGGAAAGGCACTGAGCGCCGCGGCAATGGTCGCAAGCGAGAGCCTCGCGAAGATGCGGCGTGTGAGAGCGAAGCGCGGAACGCGTGAGGACCGGAGGGCGGGGGAGGATTGTTTCATGATTGTGGGGATGCGTGCGTTTTGCGGAAGGGGATTTCAAACCCGAAAATTGCCCGGCGATTTATCGCTGGGAATTTGAGGCATTGGAGAGACGAGTCCCGTCAGGGAAGGCCCTTCGTTTTTGTCGTCCGTCGGGACTTTACCTGAATCGTGTCGTGCTACCCAGTGCCGAGGCACCCGGCTGTTTTCATGATTCCCTACTTCGTGAACACAATCTTTCCGCCCTTCGCATCCGCGGTGATCGTCTCTCCCTCGCTGAAGGTGCCCGAGAGGATTTCCATCGAGAGCGGGTCGAGCAGGTCTCGCTGGATGGCGCGCTTCAGCGGGCGCGCACCGTACACAGGGTCGTAGCCGGCTTCGCCGAGGTGCTTCTTTGCGGCGTCCGTGACGATGAGCGTGAGCTTCTGATCCGCCAGGCGCTTTTCGAGCCGCACGAGTTGGATGCCGACGATCTGAGTGAGGTCGGCGTCGCTCAGGCGGTCGAAGATGATCGTCTCGTCCACGCGGTTCAGGAACTCGGGGCGGAAGTGTCCGCGCAGCGCTTCCATCACCTGCGCCTCGCGTTGTTCGGCATTCGCATCGTCGAGGATGTATTGCGAGCCGATGTTGCTCGTCATGATGATGACCGTGTTCTTGAAATCCACCGTCCGGCCCTGGCCGTCGGTGATGCGCCCGTCGTCGAGGACTTGCAGCAGCACGTTGAAGACATCGTGGTGCGCCTTTTCGATCTCGTCGAAAAGCACGACCGAATACGGCTTGCGGCGCACGGTCTCGGTGAGCTGCCCGCCCTCCTCGAAACCGACGTACCCCGGAGGTGCACCGAGGAGCCGCGCGACGCTGTGCTTCTCCATGTATTCGCTCATGTCTATCCGGGCCATCGCATTCTCGTCGTCGAAAAGAAACTCCGCGAGTGCGCGGGCGAGTTCCGTTTTGCCAACGCCGGTCGGGCCGAGGAAAATGAACGATCCGATGGGCCGGTTCGGATCCTGCAAACCCGAGCGCGCGCGGCGCACCGCGTTCGACACCGCGACGATCGCCTGCTTCTGTCCGATGACGCGCGCGCCGAGACGCTGCTCCATCTTGATGAGCTTCTCGCGTTCGCCCTCGCGGAGATTGGAAACGGGAATGCCCGTCCACGCCGCGACGACCTTCGCGATTTCCTCGTCGGTGACTTCGTCGTGGAGGAGCGTGGTCTGCTGCTGCGGGCCGGAAGACTGCGCCGCGAGCTTCCGCTCCAGTTCGGGAATCAGC
>JAYWEO010000380.1:0-17335 GCA_043779225.1 Prosthecobacter sp. | reverse complement strand
GAGGTCGTCCACATTCACCACCGTCTGATTCGTCGCCGTGTATTTCGCATAGCGCGTCACGTCCTCGCTGTGCCCGTCGGAAAAATGCGCCTTCACCGCAAACTGCTGCACCTGCCCCGCCTTCAGCTTCACCGTCGGCGGCAGCACCTCGATGCGCTCGATTTTCACATCGTCCGCCTTCGGCCCCTGCGCGCCCTGCGCCACCCATTCCACCAGCGTCTCCCACTCCGGCGAATGCACCTTGAACCGCTCCCCGCCCTTGTGCGGCACCGCCGACGTCGTCTTCATCAGCAGCAGCGACCGCGCGGGATCCTGCGTATTGATGCGCCGCCCGAACGCCCCGCGCGTGAGCGTGAGGTAGTCCCCCTCATTGTCATACCCGCGCAGCGAAAGCTTGAATCCCCCCTGCCCTGCCGCCGCCCCGTGGCAAGCGCCCGAGGAGCACCCCGTCTTCGCGAGGATCGGCTGCACATGGTTGCGGAACGAAACCTCCGCCGCGTGCGAAGACAGCGGGAGCATCGCGGAGAATGCGAGGACGAGGAAAATGGGGAGCAGGCGCTTCATCGGATACGACGACACACTAAGCGCACGAAACTTGGGGAGCAAGGCAGCGCATGCCACACCATCCTCAATTCGATAGCGCCTCCATTTTTTTCTCCGCGTCTCCGCGTCCCTGCGTTTGACTGCACCGCAACCGCAGTGAGCAAACACACCGACATCCTCGACGAATACCACGCACTTGAAGCGCGCATGTTCGTGTCGCTGCATGACTTCACGGAGGAGGAATTCGGCGCGCTGGCGCTCGACATCCACGCCTTCCAGCGGCGGCACAATGCGCCGTTCGCGCGCTGGTGCGACACGTTGCCGGAGCCAAAGACGTGGCGCGAAATCCCGGCGGTGCCGCAGGCGATGTTCAAGCGGTTCCGGCTCTCGTGCTTTCCGGCAAAGCTCACGCCGGTGACCTTCCGCACGAGCGGCACGACGGGCGAGGCACGCGGCGAGCATCACTTTGCCGACACCGCGCTCTACGAGGCGAGCATCCTCGCGGGCTGGCAGCGCCTGCGCCTGCCGAGGCTGCCTGCGCTTTTTCTCGCACAACATCCGGAGGAAGTGCCGGATTCGTCGCTCACGCACATGTTCGGCGTGCTCGCGGGACGTGCGACGGGGCGGTGCAAATTTGACATGCGCGCGGATGCGGATGCGCTGCGGGAGCTCGCCGCGCGCGGGCCGTGCGCGATCTTCGGGACGGCGCTCGCGTTCCTTGCGCTGTTCGAGCGGATGGGCACGGAACGCGTGCGGCTGCCGCGCGGGAGCTTTGCCTTCGAGACCGGCGGCTACAAGGGCAGCGGGCGCGACATCCCGAAGGGGGATCTGTATGTTAATTTTTTAACACACCTCGGCCTGCGCACTGACTCCGTGTGGAACGAATACGGGATGACGGAGCTTTCCTCGCAGGCCTACACGCGCGGCCTCGGACGCCCGCACATCACGCCGCCATGGCTGCGCGCGCTGGTCGTGGATCCCGAGACGGGTGCGGAGGCGCCGGTCGGTGGCAGCGGTGTGCTGCGTCTCTTCGACCTTGCGAATGTCGGCAGCGCGCTCGCCATCCAGACCGCCGACCTCGCAGTGCGGCACAAAGATGGATTTTCGCTGCTCGGACGCGACCCCGCCGCCATCCCGCGCGGCTGCTCGCGGCGGGCGGATGAAATCCTGACCGCCACATCAAGTGCAGTCGCGGCGCGGATCGTCGTTCAGACACCATCCGCCACCGCAGATCGGAATCGTTCCGGCACGCAGATCGGAATGCAAAAGTCCGCACAAAAAAAACCTGGCGTAATCCCCTTGCCTGATGCCGCCGCCCGCGCCCGCGCGCTCGCGAAAGCCGCATCCGCATTCCCCTTCCTCGGCAAAGTCACCGCGCGCGGACTGCTTGCGCTGGTGGCATCGGAACTCGGCCACGCGTCGGTGTTCGACCGGTTCGTCGAGCAAGGGCGGCGTCACGTCCGCGCCATCGCGCCACAGCGCATCCTCCATGTGCTCAGCGGCAACACGCCCGCCGCCGCGCTGCAGACGATCCTGCGCGGGCTGCTGCTAGGCTCGGAAAATCTCTGCAAGCTGCCATCCGGCGGCATCGCCGAAGTGGATGATTTTGTGTCACGCCTTCCGCGTGCGCTCGCCCAGCGCGTGCATCTTTCGCCCAAACTTCCCGAGTCCTGGCTCATCGCCGCGGATGCCGCGGTGCTCTTCGGGCGCGACGAGACCATCGCCGCGCTGCGCCCGATGCTGCGTCCGGGAATCCCCGTCCTCGCGCACGGGCACAAGCTCAGCCTCGCGATGGTGAGCGACGACCCGCAGTTCCGCAGCGTGAGCGGCGCGGCGTGCGATGTCGCCACGTTCGACCAGCAAGGCTGCCTCTCGCCGCACGCGATTTTTGTGAAGGAGCGCGGCGCGTTCACAGCGGAAAGCTACGCGCGGCGGCTCGTAGGCGCGATGGCGCGTATTGAAAAGCACACCCCGCGTCGCCCGCTCACGATCAGCGAAGCCAACACCATCCGCGCGCTGCGTGGTGAGACGGCGTTCCGCGCGGCGAACGGCGAGCCGCTAGAACTGCTCGCGTGCGCAGGCACCGAATGGACCGTGATCGTGGATCGCACGGATCGGATATTGCTGTCGCCCGGGAATCGCGTGGTGTTTGTGAAGCCGCTCCCGCGTGATTTTTCCACGCTGCTCGCGCCGCACCACACGCACCTCAGCACCTGCGGCATCTGGCCTGTGAATGCCGCGAACCGCGACCTCGCGGCAACGCTCGGCTTCACGCGCATCTGCGCCATCGGGAAGATGCAGCAGCCACCGCTCGACTGGCACCATGACGGCCAGCCCGTGCTCGCACCGCTCGTGCGCTGGGTGGATTGCGAGGCGTAGGGCTGACACATCAAAATCACGCTGGCAAGCGACGGCGACTCGCGTGCTGTTTCCGGCGACCCGCCGGAAAAACCTCGCAGCATGTGAGGAAGCACACAGGACTCCCAAATCGGTGCATCCTCAAATCTGCACGCCGCGCACAGACACTCGGACATCGGGAGCTGCCGCCCGCCGCCGCCGCGAATTTGATACGTCAGCCCAGTTGCGAGACGTAGCCGCGCTTGTCAAAGCGCGGGATGATCAAATCGCCCGCCCCGGAAAAATGCGCGCGCTCTCACGAGCAAGGCTACGAGCGCCGCGTGAGCAAGGTCACCCACTTGCCTTTGCGCACGGCGCGTTCGAGGCGGATGCCTTGCGTGCGGAATGCGGCGAGCACTTCGCCTTCCTGTGTGCGCAGGATGCCGCTGAGGATGAGGCGTCCGTGCTTTTCCACGGCACCTGCGATGCGCGATGCGGCGGCGATGAGTGTGGTGCTGAAGACATTCGCAAGCACGACGGGCCAGCGGCGCGGCGCGGTCCACTTCAGCAGGTCGGAGCGGACGAAGCGGATGCCGGTGATCTTGTTCGCGACGGCGTTCTCCTTCGCCACACGCACAGCGGTGGCATCGAAGTCGCCGGCCTCCACTTTTCGTGCGCCGAAGATGCGCGCGGCGAAGGCGAGGATTCCGCTTCCGGCGCCGAGGTCGAGCGCATCCCATTCGGTGCCACGCAGTTCGTGCGCGACATCGGCGAGCAGGCGCAGGCACGACGCCGTGGTCGCGTGTTCGCCGGTGCCGAATGCAACGGTCGCGGGGATGAGCAGCGCGGGGATTTTCGCGTGCTGCTTCGTCGCGAGCGCGAGTTCCTTTTCCGTCGAGACCACGAGCAGCCTGCCGCGCACGCGGAGCGGTGGGCGCGGCTTTGGTTCGAGATCCTTCTTCGTGAGCGGACGCGCGGCGCGCAGCGTGCCGCCGAAGGTGCTCACGAGCGTGTCCGCCTCGACGCGCGTGACGTGATAAGCCTCGATGCGGAGTGAGCGGGAATTTGGCAGCGTGAACATGACGAGCCGCTGGCCGAGCCAGCCGAGGCGCTCCATCCACACGTCCTCCCATTTCACGGTGGTGAGCTTGCGCCACACGAAGCGCATCGTTTTCCCGTGGCTGCCGGCGGCAGGAGGCGGGCTGTTCTTCTTCGCTTTTGCCGATGTCTTCATATCAATCGCAGGGCCTCGTCGCAGGCCACAAAGTTGGGTGTTGGCTATTCAATGTTGGACCAAAGAGTTTGGAGTTCCGCCTTTAGGCGATCCGCACCACGTAAACGCAGAACTCCGAACAGGGCCTCGCCTTTCCACGCGCCAGCGCAGTCATTCCTATTTCCTGCGAAAGAAGATCAGGTGCTGCTGCGGCAGCTCCTTTTTCGTCACCACCCATTCGAGTTCGGGATGCACGGCCATCTCCTTCTTCACCTGCGCCTCGGTCATCTTGTGCACGAGCTTGATGGGCACATTGGGATCCTCGCCGCGAAACTCCACGAACACGATCTGCCCGCCCGGCTTCAGGCCGAAGATCATCCTGCGGATCATCTCATAGGGGAACTCGAACTCGTGATAGACGTCCACCATCACCATCATGTCGCAGGTCTGCCAGTCGAGCTTCGGGTCGGCCTCCTCGCCCATGACGGGCTTCACGTTTTCGATGCCCTTGGCCTTCATCTTCTTCGCGAGCATGTCGAGCATCTCCTGCTGGATATCCACGCCGTACACCACGCCGCCGGGCACGATGCGCGGCGCGATGCGTTCGGAAAGATAGCCGCTGCCGCAGCCGATGTCGGCGACGTTCATGCCGGGCTTCAGTCCGAGCAGTTCCACGAGCTTGTCCGTGCGCTCTTCCTTCTCGCGCTCAGGGCGCTCCAGCCAGTCGGCGGCCTGATGGCCCATGATGTGCGCGATCTCGCGGCCCATGTAAAATTTCCCGATGCCGTTCCGGTCGTGCTGCTCGCGCGTCTCATAGCGCGGTGAGGGCGACTTCGGCGCGTCTTCAGCGAGCGCGGCCGCGAACAGGGCGAGGATGGGGAAAAGGACGAGACGCTTCATGCGCGGAGAAAATCACGCACGGTCGCGATTGGCGAACCAATCCAGCGGCTACCCGGGCCGGACGATCGCGGTGATGCTCGCCTGCGTGAAGTAGCGGCGCGCGGCATCGCGGACCTGATCGAATGTCACAGCCTCGACACGCTGCGTGAGTCCCTCGTAGTGACGCGCACCGAGGCCGTAGAGCTCGTCGAGAGCGCAGGAGAATGCGAGCCCGTCATTGCTCTGGTTGCGGATGGCCTGCGCACCGAGGAGCTTTGCCTTGGAGCGTTCGAGTTCCGCGGGCGTGATCCCATCCTCGGCGAGCTTCCGGATTTCATCGGCGAGCGCGGCGCGGACTTCGGTGATCTTCGCGGGATCAGTGCCGACGTAAAAACTGAACGCACCGCGCGCGAGACCGGTGAGATGGCTGCTGCCGACGAAGTAGGCGAGGCCCATCTCCTCGCGGATACGATTGAACATCCGCGAGCCGAGATCGCTGCACGCCTCGTCGATCAGCTCCAGCGCCAGCATGTCCTCGCTGAAAAGATCCACGCCGGGAAAGCCGACCATGATGACGGCCTGTTCCTTCGGCTTGATGACCGTATGCTCGCCGCTGGATGCAGGAAACACAGGCTGGGGGATTTTCACGACGTCCCGCGTGCCTGCCGGCAGCGCCGCGAGCGCAGCCTCAGCGAGGCCGCGGATTTCACGCGCATTCACCGCGCCGAAAATCGAAAGCACGCCGTTCGCGGCGGTGATGTGGCGATCGCGGAATGCGGTGAGGTCGGACGTCTTCAGCACGGCAAGAGTCGCGGGCGTGCCGAGCATTGGCATCGCAAACGGGTGCCCTGCAAAAAGCTGCGAACGCAGGAGGCTCCGGGCGTTGCTGGTGACTTCCTCGTCGTCGGCCTTGATGCTCGCGAGCTGCGCGTCGCGCTCACGTGCGAGGGCCGCAGCGGGGAAGCTCGCGTTCAGCAGAACGTCGGCAAGCAGATCGAGACCGTGCGCAAGGTCGGGACGCAGGACGCGCGCGGAGAGGCTCACGCTGTTGTTCCCGCTGTCTGAGCCGAGCGCGCCGCCGACGGATTCGATGCCCTCGGAGATTTCGTCCGCGGATTTCGTGCCCGTGCCCTTGATGAGCGTGCGTGCGAAAAGGCGCGAGATGCCGTTGTCCGCAGGCGTCTCGGCGAGCAGGCCGCATTTGAAAGTCGCGACCATCGAGACGAGCGGGAGCCGGTCATCCTCGCGCACGAGGACGCGAAGGCCGTTCGAGAGCGTGAATTTTTCCACGACGCCCGCACGGCGTGCTGCGATGCCCGCGCTGCGTTTGCGACCCGCGCCCTTCGGCACGATCGTGGAGACCGTCAGATTATCCGCGGACAGATGCGCCCGTGAGACGCGAATCAGTTCGTCCGAAGTCACGCGCTGGATTGTGGCGAGGTAGGTCTGGTTGAAGTTCACGTCGCGCGCGTGCAGCCAGTTTGAGCCGAGGCTGCTGGCCTTGCCTCGCATCGTGGTGAGGGAATGAAACTGATGGCTGAGGAACTGCCGCCGTGCCTTGTCGAGTTCCGCTGCGGTGATGCCATGCTGCTGGATTTCGCCGAGCATCCGCAGCACTTCAGCAGTGGTCTGGTCGAGCTTGTCCGCATCAAGCACCGCATCCACGCCGAACAATCCCGCGGTGGACGAGGCGTAGCACCACGCATCCGCACCATGCACGATGGCGAGGCCTTCGCGTAGCCGGCGGTAAAAGCGTGCGCTGCGTCCCGTGCTGAGCACGCTCGCGAGCAGATCGAGCGAGGGGATGTCTCCGTGCGTGATTTCCGGCGCATGCCATGCCATGCCGAGGCGTGCGAGCTGCGTGTCGAATTCCGTGTGCTGCTCGCGGCGGCCCATCTGGCCAGGCTCGCGGGGGATGAGCACGTCTGGCAGCGCACGGCGCGACTGGGCGGCGAACAACTGACCGAGCTGCGCGTGGATTTCGTCCGCATTCACGTCACCGACGATGACGAAGAACATGTTGTTCGGCACGTAGCGCAGCCGGTAGTATGCATTGAGGTCATCGCGCGTCAGGCGGTCGAAAATCTCGCGGTAGCCGATGACCGGATGCCGGAAAGGATGCTCGGAAAATGCGGTCGCGAACATCTGCTTGCCCGCGAGGGTGTCCGGATCGTCGTTGCCCATCGCAAACTCGCGACGGATGACCTCCTGCTCCTTTGCAAACTCTGCCTCCGGGAGCGTGGAATTCATCACCGCATCAGCCAGCAGCTCGACTGCGACCGTTACGTTATTTGCGGGGATATCCACCCAATACACTGTCTGTTCAAAAGATGTGTAGGCATTGATATACCCGCCTTTCTCCTGAATGCCTCGGGCAAAATCCTGCGGTCCACGATTGCTGGTGCCCTTGAAAAGCATGTGCTCCAGGAAGTGCGACATGCCCGCACCGAGCCATTCGCCTTCATGAATGCTCCCAGTTTTCACCCAAGCCTGGACGCTGGCGACCGGAGCGGAATCATCCTCAAGAACCACCAATTCGAGGCCATTGGCAAACTTCAGAACCCGGGCCTCACTCGCCGGCGGCAGGAGGGCATTCATTTCTCGCGACCCTCCAGAATTCGGGTGCCGCAGGTCACTCGATCCGAAGATCGATCAAAATCCATCCCACGCCAGCCCATCACGTCAGTTCCGGACTTCCGCGCTGGGTTTGGCCTTCCGCCCCGGCTGAGTCGCCGTGCCGGGAGTGTAAGGATCCACAAATGCCTCGCGGAAAGAATACACGCTCTTGAAATCCGCACGCGAGTCAGTCTCCGTGCGCCCGAAGACGCCGAGTTCGATCAGCTTCCAGACCATCTCGCCGAAGTCGTCCGTCTTCCGGATGCCCCAATACTCAAACACCGTCGGCACCATCGGGCCGAATGCCTTGATGGCGAGCTGACGCAGACCTTCGCACATCTGCTGCCCGGTGACGTGCCCCGCCTCGCCCACCTGCCGTTTGCGGAGCTTCACCGCGTGATCGAGCCCTTCACGCAGGAAAAAATAGGCATCGGCATGGTACCGCGGATCTGTCTCGGTGAGTGCTGCAACCGCTTCGGCGAAATCAAGTTTTTGCATGGGCTATACGCTGGGGTCACGTTAAGCGGCGTGCCGAATCCGGTCAACCCCCGCGCAGCACGAACATGACGAATTTTCTGCGGAAACGAGTCATTGACGCGCAGGCACGGCGCACCTAGCTTCCAGCCCCTTTTTCAAAAGGGAACCACTCACCGACTTACCGTAACACTCAACCAAGACAGGAGGATAAAAATGCCCGAAGTTGCCGTCCGCAAAGGAGAACCCATCGATCGCGCGCTCAAGCGGCTGAAAAGCAAGCTCGAAGCCGAAGGAATCATGGATGAAGTTCGCCGTTTGCGCGCCTTTGAAACGCCCACGCAGCGCACCAAGCGCAAGGCGAAAGCCAACGCCAAACGCGCCAAAGCGAAGTTCCGTTTCAACGTGAGCTAGCTCCCGGGACGCGGCTTTTCCAGCCGCGCATTCCTCTCTCATCAAAAGCCCGCCGGGTTCACCAACCCGCGGGCTTTTTGATTTCCATAGCACCTGCATAGCGCCCGCCCGCGCGCTCAGGCGCACTCGCAGACGATCCGGAAGCCGACGTCGTTTGCGAGATACGACGGTTCATTGAATGCCCGCGCCGTCGCCCGGAGGCTGGACATCCGCGACTTCCACGAACCGCCGCGATACACGTGCTGGCGACCCTTCACGGCACGCGGATTCAGGATTTCCTTGCCCTTGTAGGGCTCGTAGCAGTCGAGGCACCACTCGAAGACATTCCCCGCAAGATCCTCGATGCCGAACGGACTCGCGCCACGCGGAAAACTGCCCGCGGGAGCCGTCTCTGCGAAGCCGTCATCCACACTCACATCCCGCCACGGGAAATTCGTGCGCACATCGGCGAAGTTGGCGTACTGGCCGACGGAGTTCCAGCTTCCCCACGGGAAAATCCGCCCATCGTGCCCTCTCGCGCTGAACTCCCACTCCGCCTCGGTCGGCAGGCGGAAGGTCTTCCCTTCGCGCTTGCTGAGCCATTCGCAAAATGCCGCGGCTTCATTCCAGCTCACGTAAAGCACGGGATGCCTCCCATCCGCCCAAGGCGCACGCTTCACTGCATGCGTGGGATCGAACACCTCATACTGCTCATTTGTGACCGGCAGCCTGGACATGTAAAAGCGGGACAGCACCACAGGAGTCACGGGCCCCTCGTTCGGCTGCGCGCCGGGCTCCTCGCTCCCCATCGTGAATCGTCCACTTGGGATGAGGAACATCTCAAGTCCGATCTTGCTCGTGAAATTCGCATACTTCGCCCGGTCCATCGCAAGGGCGGCAGGAGAAAGGTTGATTTCGATCAGCGGTTCCTTTTTTGCCACCGGATCCGGAATCGGAGGCGCGGGAGAAGCAGGCGGACGGATGGCTGCGGGAGCCGATGCCTTTGCCTGTGCCGCAGCGCGGGCGGCGACGGGAGAAGGAGCGACAGACGCAGGACGACCATGTGCCGCGGACGGCGCCTTCCCCGCAGGCGCCATGGGCATCGAAGCCATTCCCTCCATATACTCGTCGATGAGATCCTCCGCCTCGCCTCCCGTGAGGCCGAGACTCTCGCCGAGATTGCACATCGCATCACGCTGATCGTCGCTCATCTCATCGCCATCGAGACACAGCCGCGACATCTTCAGGATTCGGCGAAACTCATCCGAGGGCCTCCCAGAAGCGGCGGGCGCGGCGGCCACTGCCAGTGTCGGCACCGTGATCGGAATCGGAGCGGAAGCCGGTCCCGGGATCGGAGCGGGCTCCGGTGGCGGCTGATCCACCACACGCACCGAACCTGTCCTTTCGAGCGCCGCGGCGACCGTCTCATCAATCTTCTCCTGCGACAGACCCAGCCCTCCTCCGGCGATGCGCAGCTTTTCCTCGCTGTCCTTAGTCAGACGCTTGTCCGCCAACGTGAAATCCAACAGCTTCTGAAACTCCTCCACCGCCTTCCCGAGCAGCTTGCCGTGGATCTCCTCGTCAATCTTCGCGCGTTCCTTCCGATCGAGAAGCTTCGTTCGCGCTTCTGCAAGAAAACCCGGAGCATCATCCAGCCCCCCGCGCAGCATCTGCGCCATCGGGTTGCTCGGCTGATTTTTCAGCGGCAGCTTTTTCTGCCACCACACCAGGATCTGCCGGCAATGATCCTCAATGACATCGGGAGTCGCATTCGAGGAGAAATCAAGGCACAGGCGCTCGTAAAAGTCCGGCGAATTGTAATTCTTCCAGCCGGCCCATCTGTTCGGATTGTCCGGTATTGGATTCGGAAGCGCCACGGGTTCGCGAAAAGGCTGGGACAAGCCCGGGCTACGAGATCTTCAGAAACGCGAGGTCGGCCGTCGCCAGCCCGATTTCATCTTCGGCGAGACCCGTGTTCCGCGCGATGGAGACGCGGCTGGTGCGCCCGAAGGCCTCCACCACGACTTCGAGCACCTGATTCTCATTGTAGTGATACGTGAGTTCCACCGGCGATCCCTTCGGCAAAAACGGCGGCAGCTCGATGTCGCAGATGCCGAGCGGCGTGCATTCGCCGGGCACACTGCTCTCGCCCTCGACCACCCGGACGATTGCGTTCTTCATGTTCGCCTTCGCAGTGCCGAAGGAGTTCTTCATATCCGAAGGCACTGGCGTCATCTTCGCGATCATGGGGAAGACATACTCCTCCACCTTGTCGTCATCCCACAGCACGACGCCGAGCGTGTGCGTGGTGATGTTCGTGACTTTGATCAGCGAGCCATCCGCCGCGGAAAATTGATCGCGCACTTCCTGCGCGATGGTGCGCTCGCCACATTCATCCTCCTCGCGCAGCATCGAGAGCATCGCCTGGATGGCGGCACCCATCGCCACCGCTTCATCCGGGCTCACGTCATCCGCCGTCGGGCGTCCGGAAAGATCGGAGATCATCTGCCGCACCGATGGCACTCGAGTCATGCCTCCGGTCATAAGCACCCGGTCGATCTGCTCCCACTTCATGTTCGCCTCCTGCATCACGATTTCGCAGATGGACTTCGTCTTTTCGAGCAGAGGCCGGCACCGCTCCTCGAACATCTCGCGGGTGAGCTCCAGCTTCACGCTACGGCCATTGTAGTTGTGGACCAGCGTCGTGCGCTGCCGCGTGGAAAGCTGCACCTTCGCCGTGAGCGCGCGGTTGTAGAGATCCTGATAGCTCTGCAGATCGAGCAGCGGATTCTCGCCGTGCTGATTGTCAAATTCCTCCGCGATCCAGTTCACGATGATGTCGTCCCAGTCCTTGCCGCCGAGACGGTGATCGCCATTGCTCGCGATCATCCGGATGTGGTGGCCCTCGATGCGCATGATCGTCACGTCGAACGTGCCTCCGCCGAGGTCGAACACGAAGACCGTCTGATCCTGATCCAGCTTGTCGAGGCCGTAGGCGAGCGCCGCAGAAGTCGGCTCATTGATGATTTGAAGCACGTTCAGTCCTGCAAGCTGCCCTGCGACCAGCGTTGCCGAGCGCTCGGCGTCATTGAAATACGCCGGGACCGTGATGACCGCGTCCGTCACATGTTCGCCCAAATACTTTTCCGCATCGAGCTTCAGCTTGCGCAGGATGATCGCGGACAGCTCTTCCGCGGAGTACACCTTGCCGCCAAACGTGCGGCTGAACTGCGACTTGCTCTTGCCCATTTCGCGCTTCACGAAATCCACGATCTTATCCGGCTCCGCGACCGCGTTCTGCTTTGCGATGGTGCCGACGACGGCATTGTTTCCATCGAACAGGATCACCGATGGCGTGATGCGCTCGTTCTCCGAGTTCGGAATGATCTGAGGCTTTCCGTATGCGTCAATATGGGCGACCGCGCAGAAGGTGGTTCCCAAGTCGATTCCCAGGGCTTTTCGGTTCAGAGGTTTGTTTTCGGACATGGCTATTTGGGCTTAGGAATTTTCGGAAATTTGAAAGGTGTGGATTTTCAGGAACTCGGGTTCGGCTAGTTCCTGGCGGCTGCCTGCGATGCATCGTGCAGGCGTTTGATCACGACCTCCTCCGCTCGGATCACACGTTCCTTCCAGAGGAAGCCGCGCTTGGTGACTTTGACGACATCATTGTCGTGATGCGGCTCGGTCGTGACTTCCAGCGCCACGGCCCGCTGCGTCTGCTTGTCGAGCTTTCCCGCCACCGACGGCAGCAGCGTCACGTCGAGACGCTCCAGCACTTCGAGAATCGCATCCCGGTTATGCTCGAGCTGCTTGGCCGGTGCCGCGACGGTCTCAAAAAACATCAGCGCACCTCCCGCCATGGCTCCCCGCTGCTCCTGGGACGCCAGCGCCAGCGCGAGCTGCCGGTGGATTTCAAAGATATCATCATACAGCGAGATGAGATCACGGATGACCGGTCGCAGCACCGCTTCGAGCAGGAAGGCATCCTTGTAAGTCTTCAGCTCCGTATGAAGCGCCTCAAACATCGCTCGGCTCACCACATTGCGCTGCTCCAGCGCATGCTTCGCCTCGGCGAGAACCTTGGCCATTCCAACCTGCTGCGTCATGGCCTTCTCCACGCGGTCGAGCAGTCCCACCTGCTCAAACTGCGCGCGCGCCACCGCCTCCAGGCTGTGCAGGATCGGCTGCAAGGATTGCTGGGCACCCTGCAGTGCCACGTCCTCCTCGCCGGTTGGAATTTCGACACCAGCTTTTTCAGCTGGCATCGCGTGGATTTCGAGACCGCCCGCCATGGCGTTTGCGTCAGACGGGAGATCAATGATTTTGTCGGGCTGAACTTCGACCATGCAGTGAGCGAAAGCGATTTTCGCGCCAGCCCTCCCAAGAAAAATGACAGCCTTTATTCCGCCTTCACAAAGTGCGAGAGAATCGCAGCCGCAAGCCCCGGAATGTCATAGCGCACCGCCTCGGCATCCACCTTCAGTCCCAGCTTTCGCATGGTGGCTGAGGTGATCGGACCGATGGACGCGGTCTTCAGCCCCGGTGGCAGCGGCAGTTTCAGCGCCATGAAATTCTCCGCCGTCGAAGAACTCGTGAAAGTCACCATGTCCGCGCCTTCCTCACGAAAGCGTGCGGCGGCACCAGTGACATCCTCCGTCTCCGGCACCGTGCGATACACCGCCGCCACGTCCACGATCGCCCCGAGCTTCGTCAGCGCCTCCGGCAAAACGTCCCGCGCCACCTCCGCACGTGCGATCAGGATGCGCAGGTTTTCCACCGAACCCTCCTTCTTGAATTCCTTCACCACCGCCTCCGCCACATATTCCTCCGGCTGCAATTCCACGCTGAGATGATATTCCCGCACCTTCGCCGCAGTCGCCGGGCCGATGGCCGCGATCCGCACACCGCCGATTTCACGCGCATCCTTGTAAAGCTTGAAGAACGCATCGAAGAACGCATCCACGCCATTCGGGCTCGTGAAAACCAGCCAGTCGTAGCCGTGCGCGTCACGCACCGCCTGCGCCATCGCCAGCTTATCGGTCGGCAGCTCGATGCGGATCGTCGGCAGCTCGATCACATCCGCCCCGAGTTCCCGCAGCCGCGAAGTCAGCGCACCCGCCTGCCTGCGCGTACGCGTCACCACGATGCGTTTGCCGAAAAGCGGACGCGTCTCGAACCAGTTCAGCGACTCGCGTAATTTCACCACATCACCGAGAATCGCCACCGCCGGTGCCTTGAATCCCGCCGCCTCTACCGCCGCCGCAATGTCTGACAGTGTGCCCGTGATCGTCTGCTGCCGGCCCGTCGTCGCCCATCGGATCAGCGCGACCGGGAGATCCGCACGCGCGCCGTGCTTGATGAGTTCCGCCGCGATGATGCCGATGCGCTCGACGCCCATGAGCATCACCTTCGTCCCCGGATTCTTCGCGAGCTGCTCGTAGTCGAGCTTGCTTTCTGGCTTCGTCGGATCCTCGTGTCCGGTGAAAATGGTGAGCTGCGAAGTATGCTCCCGATGCGTCACAGGGATGCCTGCATACGCCCCCGCCGCGACCGTGGATGAAATGCCCGGAATCACCTCAAAGCGCAGCTTTGCCCGCACGAGTTCCAGCGCCTCTTCACCGCCGCGCCCGAAGACGTAAGGATCGCCGCCCTTGAGCCGCACCACACGTTTCCCGGCCTTCGTCTTTTCCACGAGCAGCGCATTCGTCTCCTCCTGCTTCAGCGCGTGCTGCGCCGCCCGTTTGCCCGCGTAGATGATCTCCGCGCCAGCCGGAGCCCATTGCAAAATCTGCGGATTGCACAGCGCGTCATACACGACCACGTCCGCCGTTTCCATCACCTCACGCAGCCGCAGAGTCACGAGCCCAAGGTCACCCGGCCCGGCTCCGGCGAGATAGCAGATTCCTTTTTTCTTCACATCATTTGCAGACATGCGCGCAAGGTGTCCGACCCACCGCCTGCCCTGCAAGTGCAACCTCGCGCCGCGCATTCACCTCGCACGCGACAGCCAGCGGAAAAGTTCCGCCGCGACCGCCTCGGGAGCGCTGTCGTCACCGATCGCCTCAGCGTGCCGTGGTTCCGTCTCGTGTTCGGAAAAAAGGATGCCACGCATCGAGAGACGACCATCGCGCAGCTCCGTGTGCACCCCCACCGGCATCGAGCAATTCCCCGAGAGCAGCCGTTGCAATTCCCGCTCCGCGCGAATCGCAGTCATCGTTGCGGGGTGATTGATCCGTGCCAGCACGCCACGCACATCCTCGCGATCCGCGCGAATCTGCAGCGCAATCGCCCCCTGCCCTATCGCCGGAATGACGCGGCCCGCGAGCGACGTCGCATGCCATTCACCGCCGCCATATTTCAAAATCCCCTGCTCCAAATCGAGTTCGCCACCCAGACGCCGCAGACCGGCCTCGGCCAGAACGATGGCAGAAATGTCCGCACGCTCGCCAAGTTTGCGCAATCGCGTCGGCACGTTGCCGCGCCATTCCTCGATCACAATATCCGGCCGCAGCCAGCCGATCTGCCGTGCGCGGCGCACGCTGCTTGTGCCCACATGCGCGCCCTGCGGCAGCGCATCGAGTCCACCCGCAAGCTTGCTCACGAGGATGTCCGCGGTCGGCGCGCGTTCGAGCACGGCGGCGATTTCGAGCCCCTCGGGATTGTGACCGGGAAGATCCTTCAGGCTATGGACTGCGACATCAATGCGGCCCTCGATCAGCGCATCCTCCAGTTCGCGCGTGAACAATCCCTTGCCGCCAGCCTCACCCGCCTTGAGCAGATTGAGATCGAGCTTCTGGTCGCCGCGCGTGATGAAAATCTCGCGCTCCGTCTTCAGTTCCGGCAGCACCCGCGCGAGCGCCGCCTCGGTGAGATCCACCTGGGCGAGTGCGAGTGCGGAGCCGCGTGTACCGATCTTCAGGATGTTCATTTTGCGCTTTCCGGCTGCATGCCAGTCGTACCGCCAAAGCCATGATGCGGTGCGGCGAGCCATGTGGAAAATTCCCCGACGTGCCGCTCGATCATCGCCTCGCAGCGCACGAGTTCCTGCCGCCGCACATTCATGCTCTGCTCGGCGATGCCCTGCAGCGCGTCAATGTCGTAAAGATATACGCCCTCGAGTTCATTCACGCTCGCCTCGAAGTCGCGCGGCACCGCGAGGTCGATGCAGAAAAGCGGGCGATCCTGGCGGCGACGCATGAGCGGTGAAATCTTCGCATTCGTCACCACCGCATGCGGCGCACCGGTCGAGCCGATCAAAATGTCTATCGCGTCGAACTCACGTTCCCACTGGTCGAAATGCACCGCGCGTCCGCCAAGCATTTCCGCAAGCGACACCGCGCGCTCGTAGGTGCGGTTGGAAACGAAGATCGCCTTCGCACCGCGCGACTGCAGCGACTTCGCGGTCATCTCCGCGGTCTCGCCCGCGCCGAGCACCATCACATTGCATGAGTCGAGTTTTCCAAAAATCTTCTCCGCAAGTTCCACCGCCGCGCTGCCGACGCTCACCGCGCCCCGCGTGATGCTCGTCTTCGTGCGCACCTCCTTCGCGACGTTGAAGGCGCGCTGAAAAAGTTTGTTCAGCGTGCGGGATGTCGCACCCGCGGTCTGCGCGGAGAGGTATGCCTTTTTCACCTGCCCGAGAATCTCCGTCTCGCCAAGCACCATGCTCTCCAGCCCGCTCACCACGCGGAAGAGATGCCGGATGCTTTCCGCGCTTTTCAATTCCACGAAGGTCGGCGCTTCCGGCGCATGTCCGCATTTTTCCGTGATGAAATCCGACACCGTCCGCAGCGCCGCCGCACTGTCCTCGACGGCGGCGTAGTACTCCACACGGTTGCACGTCGAGACCACGACCGCCTCGCGCACGCCGGGGGCCTGCGCGAGAAGCGAGCTGAATTCACCGAGGTGCGTATCGCTGATCGCGAAACGCTCGCGCGTCTCGACCGGCGCGGTCTTGTGACTGAGGCCGAGGCAGAGGACTTCCATTTCAAGAAACATCCAGCGTCCGACGTCCAACGTCCAACGTCCAAAGGACGCAGCCGACACCGATGCTGAACATTGGACGTGGGACGTTCTTCACAGGTGAATGTAGCTGAGGGCCGCGAGCGTCGTGAGCACGATGGTGAAGGCCGCGACCGACAGCCATGCGCTGCGGCGCGCGGAGAGCCGGTGCGTGCGGCGCAGCACGAGCAGCGCTGCGTAAATGAGCCAGACGATTCCCGCGCTGGCGAACGCCGCGCGATGCGCGCCCACATTTCCCGCGAGGAAACCCGCGGCCAGCCCGACGGTGAGCAGCACGAAGCCGGCGAGCATGAGCCGCTGCATCGCGACGGAGAGGTTCGCGATGGGCGGCAGATCTTGGAAAAACGAATTCAGATTGTGCCGCTTCAGGTGCCGCTCCTGCACGAGGAACATCACGCCCGCGACGAACGCGAGCGCGAACGCCCCGTATGCGACGAGCGAAATCGCCGCGTGCAATTCAGGCCAGAAACCGGCGCTCTTTTTATACACCGGCGCATGCGCGGCTGCGGGAAGCAACTGCGCGACGATCTGAATCAGGAAGACCAGCGGCGCGGTGAACATCCCGAGCAGCGAAAGCCGGTAGCTCGCGCCGACGACGAAATACAGCAGCACCACGGACCACGAGAGGAAGATGAGCACCTCGAAAAGATTCGTGAGCGGGCAGCGTCCCACCGCGCTGCTGCGCAGCCGCAGGAAACCCATCTGCAGGATGAACCCCGCGAGCATCACGATGAAATTCCACCGCGAAGGCTGCCGCACTTTCGCGCCGAGCGCATACATCGCGTAGGCGAACCCGGCGAGGAAGCAGAGGGTGGATGTGATGAGGAACAGGTGCTCCATGAGTGATGCAGGCTACGA
>JAYWEO010000379.1:0-5877 GCA_043779225.1 Prosthecobacter sp. | reverse complement strand
CCACGGACGTGCCCGTGACCGCCGCCAGCTACACGGCTAGCGGAACGCTGAACTTAACGCTCAACTTCGCCCCGCCCACGGGCACGAACCTGACGGTGGTGAACAACACGGGGCTCGGCTTCATCAGCGGAACCTTCAGCAACCTCGCGCAGGGGCAGGTGGTGAGCCTTGGCTATGGAGGGGTGACCTTTACCTACGTGGCGGACTATTACGGTGGCACGGGCAATGACCTCGTCCTCGAATGGGCCAACCGGAGAACGCTTGGATGGGGGTATAATAACGAAGGTGAGCTGGGCAGCATTTCGGTGCCAAATCACCTGGTGCCAAACCCCGTGACCGCAACCGGTGTGCTCTTGGGCAAGACCGTCGTGGCCCTGTCTGCAGGGCAGTATCACTCGATTGCGCGATGTGTGGACGGAACGGTCGCGACTTGGGGATGGAACTTTTACGGCCAGTTGGGCAATAATTCCAACACGACTAGCTACGTGCCGGTCACGGTCAATGCGACATCTGGGGTATCGGCGCTTTACGGCAAGACCGTCGTTGGCGTGGCTGCGGGAGCATACCACAGCCTTGCATCGTGCTCAGACGGAACCGTGGCCGCCTGGGGTCGGGGCGGGGAAGGCCAGTTGGGCAACAATGCCACGACGGACCGATCCGTGCCCGTGGCGGTGATCACTTCCGGGGCGCTCTTAGGCAAGGTGGTTGTCGGAGTTGCGGCCGGTGCCTACCATACTCTCGCCTTGTGCTCGGATGGCACGGTGGCTGCATGGGGCAGGAACGTGGAGGGCCAGTTGGGCAACAACAGCACGACCAGCAGTTCCGTGCCGGTGGCGGTGTTCCAAGCGTCGGGTGCTCTGTCTGGCAAGACCGTCATCGCCATAGCGGCGGGTTCGTATCACTCTTTGGCGCTCTGTTCGGACGGCACGCTGGCGGTATGGGGCTACAATGGCAATGGGCAATTGGGCAACAATGACAATAGCTACGCAAACAGTTCAGTGCCCGTTCTGGTGAACAGAGCATCCGGGGTGTCTTCGCTGTTTAACAAGACCGTCGTGAAGCTCGTGGGATTGTATTCCAGCAGTCTGGCGGTTTGCTCCGATGGCACCATGTCAGGATGGGGGAGCGGAAGTGACGGGCAATTGGGCAACAACAGTGCAACAGGATCGCTGGTTCCGATTTCGGTCAACACCACTTCCGGAGTGTCCGCACTCTTCGGCAAGACGGTCACCACTGCTGCCGGAGGATCTTATCACAGCCTGGCGCGCTGCTCGGACGGCACACTGGCTGCGTGGGGCGCCAATTATGATGGTGACTTGGGAAACAACAGCACAACTGGCAGCACGGCCCCTGTGTCGGTGAGCACGACGACCTTGGCCGCCGGGGAGAAGTGGATGTCGACATTCGGCGGGTCGAGTGCCTATCACAGCCTCGGGATTGTCGCCGCACCTCCTCTTCCTATCGTAACGACCTTGGCCGCGACCTCCGTTACAACCACGGGCGCGATCCTGAATGGCAGTGTGAACGCCAATGGGAGCACCGCGAATGTGTTCTTTGATTATGGTGCCGCCCCCTCCTACGGGATCAACATCCCGGGCGTACCCACTTCTGTAACGGGCACCAGCGCAACGTCCGTAAGCGCCACATTGACCAGCCTCCTACCCGGCACGACGTATCACTTCCGGGTGGATGGTTTGAACCCCGGTGGGACTTCGAGCGGGAATGACCTGACCTTCACCACGAACAGCATTCCGATCTTCGGCACGAAGTCCGTCGGCCCGACGGGGAATTACACGAGCATCACTGCAGCCATCGCTGACGTGCAGGCGCAGGGACTCGGCGGCGCGCTCGTGCTGGAGTTGCAGTCCACCTACGTCAGCACGGTCGAGACGTTCCCGCTTACCATCCCGGTGCTCAATGGCGTCAGCACGGTGAACACCCTCACCATCCGCCCGGCCCTCGGCGCAACGGGGCTTTCCATCTCCAGCGCGGGCACCACGGCGGCGACGGTGGATTTGAATGGCGCGCAGTTTGTGACCATTGACGGTCGGCCCGGCGGGACGGGGACCGTGTCGCAGTTGAGTATCGCGAACACGAGCACTTCCGGCGTGGCGCTGCGTTTCATCAATGAGGCCAGCAACAACACTGTCCGCTACGTCGCGCTCCGCAGCGTGAACACCAGCGCCACCAGCGGCACGGTCGTCTTCAGCACCACCACGGGCGCGAATGGCAACGACAACAACACGATCGATCACTGCGACATCCGCGACGGCGCGAGCACGCCGACGAATGGGGTCTATTCCCTCGGCACGACCACGACGACTGCCGCGAACAACAGCGGGAACACCCTCTCGAATTGCAACATCTTCAATTTCTACGCGGCGACGGCGGTGGATTCGGCTGGAGTGCGGCTCGACGGAGGCAGCGACGGTTGGAGCCTCACCGGCAACAGTTTTTACCAGACCGTAAGCCGCCCGGCTGTGGGATCTGCCACGTCCTACCTTCCGACCTACGTCCGGGCCATCTACGTCAATAACAGTTCAGGCAATGGATTTGCAGTAACTAATAACTCCATTGGCGGAAGTGTCGCCGGTGCGGGCGGCACCGCCTGGACTACGACAGGGACAGTCGCATCCTATCAGTTTGTCGGGGTTGATCTCAATGTCGGCGCCAGCATTCCCAGCAGCGTGCAGGGAAATACGGTCAACAAGATGGTCTGGACGACTGCGAGCAGTGTCCGCCCCTGGGTCGGCATCCTCGTGGAAGCGGGAGCCGTCAATGTTGGCACAAGTGCGGGCAACGTGATTGGCAGCGGGACCGGCACTGGTGCAGTGTCCGCCACCACGTCCAGTGATGGCGCCGTCAGTTACGGGATTCTATCATTCAGTCCCGCGAGCGTTGCCGTGTCCAATAATACGGTGGGATCGATTGTGACAAATGCGACCGGTGCGAGCCGGGCGTCTTCCTTATTGGGGATAGCAACTTCGGGCGGGGCAAGCACGATCTCAGGCAACCTTGTGGGAAGCCTTGTGACTGCAAACAGCCTCAATGCGGCCAACCCGTCCACATCCACCACCGGTCCTTTTTCTGGCCAGATCGTGACTGGAATTCAGGCCGCCGGCGCTGGTAGCAACATTGTCCGCAACAACATGGTTGCCAACCTGAACAACAATTGCACGGGGGCATTGCTTGCAGGAGAAACTCGGGGAATACGGACATCAGGAGGGGTGAATGTCATTACAGGCAACACTGTACGCAACCTGATAACGCAGAGTCAGAACGTCTCCCCATTTGGGCCATCCGTCGTCGGAATTAGTCAGGCATCAGCTTCAGGCGGGCAAGTCATTGCGCAAAACATTGTGTACGCGCTTTCCAACATTTCTGCGACGCAGGGAGTCAAGCTGGCCGGGATTTATTATTCAGGAGGGGCTGGCGGGACCAATGTTGTGAGCGGCAATTTCGTGCACAGTCTCACCTGCTCATCCGGGGACGCAAATTCCGGGATATTTGGAATATGGAGGTATTCTGGCGCTGTGTCTGTCCAGAACAACATGATTCGCATCGGAGTTGATTCCTCAAATGCCACGACGGCGAGTGTGTCAATTGTAAGGGGAATCATGGACGGGGGGCTGGACAACGGTTTCAACTGTTTTTTCAACACCGTTTATGTCTGTGGCACGCAAACGTCAGGCAGTTCATTGAGCGCAGCTTTCGACTCATCCGGCGGCAGTTTTGCGGATTCCCACACGCGGCTCATCCGGAACAATATCTTTGTGAACGTTCGCAGCAATAGCGGAGCGCTTTCCAATCACTATGCAATCAGCAGTGTGGGCGGAGGGATAACTGCCAGCAACAACCTCTTTTTCACCAGCGGCATTGGTGGCGTGCTGGGCAGCTACAACTCTAATGATTATACAACGCTTGCCGCATGGCAGGCCGCCACTGAAGTGGATGCTGCCAGCACGGTGGCGGATCCGAACTTCATTGCCCCCAACGGCACCGCTGCCACGGTGGATTTGCACATCCCCGCCAACAGCCCCGCGAACAATGCCGGCCTCGCCCTCGCCAGTGTGATTGATGACTTCGACGGCCAGCCTCGCAGCGCCACCACGCCTGCCATCGGCGCGGATGAGATTCCCGCGGCCAACATCGCCGTCGCGCAATCCGCCGCCCTCACCGATGGCGTGAGCAGCGTGGACTTCGGCACCGTGACACTCGGTAGCAGCAGCGCCGCGAGGACCTTCACCATCACCAATCCCGGCACGGCGGATCTCACTGGCCTGGCCTTCTCCCCCAAGGACGGCGCGAACGCCGCCGACTTCACCGTGAGCGCGCTGAGCGGCACGAGCGTGCCCGTGGGCAGTGGGAGCGTGACTTTCACCGTGAGCTTTGCGCCCGGTGCGATTGGGCCGAGGAGTGCGGGCATTCACATCGCGAGCAATGTGAGCGGGGCAAAGAACCCCTTCGACATCGCGCTGACGGGGACGGGACAGACGGCTTTCACTGCGGCTTTCAATGCGTGGGCTCTCGCCAATGGCGTGGGGAGCGACCCGAATGCGCTCGGTGCGAACGGGCAGAAGAATCTCGTGAACTTCGCCTTTGGCATCCATCCGGTGACGGGCACCGGCGCGGCGTTGCAGTTCAACGGGACGTTTGGCGCAGGCGGGACGATCGGGGCGGTGGGCCTGCCGGTGACGTGGTTGGAGAGCATCGCGAATGGCGTGGACTTCCGCGCGCTCTTCCTGCGGCGCAAGGACTCGGCGGCGCTGGGGCTCACGTATTTGGTGGAGTTCAGCAATGCGTCGCTGGGCACGTGGACGGCGAGCGCCGCGGTGCCGACGGTGCTGGCGGACGATGGGACGTATCAGATCGTGAGCGTGCCGTATCCGCCCTTCGTGGCCGGGAAGAAGACGCGCTTCTTCCGCGTGAGTGTGAGCAGCGCGCCGTGAGCCGCCATCGAGAACCCTGCCCTGAGAACTGAAATGCCGACTGAGCGCTCTTTTTCCAAACTTCCCAAGACACCCATGAAGACCTCTCGATTTCTCTTTTGCGCATTGCTCGCAATCGGAATGGCCGCCGGCCCGGATGCCCATGCGGCGCTCATGTACAGTGGCGTGAGAAATGTGGCGATCCCGCTGGCACTGCCTGCCGGGCAGGACGGCGTGTATGTGCGCCTGAACGACGGCATCACTTCCACATCGTATCCCGGCGACATCCCCTGGAACACGCAGCCGTGGCTGAACCCGTTCTTTGGCGGAGTGGACATCGCGAACAGCCCGCTGCTGCGCCCCGTCATCACCGGCACCGACCAGATCGTGAATCTCGCGTTTGGAACGGTGATTGATTCGGCGGGCAATTTTGTGGCGGGCGAGAGCGGATCGAGTCTGCACGTGGGGGCTGCGGCGAACCAGTTCCACATCGGGACGCCGGGGCTGATGGGGTTCGCCTTCAAGACCGCTCCCGCTGGGCCGGACTACTATGGCTGGCTGCGGATGAGCGTGAACAATGTGGGCGACGGGAACATCGTGGACTGGGCCTGCAATGATGCCGCCGGCACGCCTGTCATTGCCGGAGTCAGCGCGGTGCCGGAGCCTGCGACCGCAGTCATCGGTCTCGCCCTGCTCGGCGTGAGCCTGCTGAGCAGTCCAAGGCGCCCGGCTACATCCCGAAGGTCTGCTGCCCGCTCTCCTTCGCCTTCGCCTTCGGGGCCTTCTTGAAGGTCTCATCCACGGCCACGTTCCCGCTCGGGCGCTCGATGGCGACTCCGGCGAGGAGTTGCCCGATGGTGCGGAGCTGGATGCGCGGGAACTTCTGCCCGTTGAACGCGCTGGTGTAGAAACCGCACGTCGCCGCCCATTCCTTCATCTTCGCCGTGGG
>JAYWEO010000378.1:0-4794 GCA_043779225.1 Prosthecobacter sp. | reverse complement strand
GAAACTCCTCGGCTGGGAGCCAAAGGTCAGCTTCGAGGAAGGCATCGCGAAGACCATCGAGTTCTTCCGCGGCCGCGTCGCCGCCGGCGATCTCGTGGGGTAAAGGTAATCCCACGCTTCAGCGTGCAAAACCTACCAGCCCGGACTGCACGCACTGATTCGGCATTCTCCCGCAAGCTGCCACTGCACAGCACGGCACGCTGAAGCGTGCGACTACTTTACTGCTCGTGCGCGAGGCACGCTGCGAGGAAGCCCTTGAAGAGCGGGTGCGGGGCGGTGGGCTTGCTCTTGAATTCGGGGTGGTACTGGCAGGCGAGGAACCACGGGTGGTCGCGCAGCTCGATGATCTCGACGAGTTTCCCATCGGGCGAGGTGCCGGCGATGGTGAAGCCGGCGGTCTCCATGCGCTCGCGGTAGGCCTGGTTGAATTCGTAGCGGTGGCGGTGGCGCTCGCGGATCTCGTCCACGCCGTAGAGCTGGTGCGCGCGGGTGCCGGGCTTCAGCAAGGTGGGCCATGTGCCGAGGCGCATGGTCGCGCCCTTGCCCCTCACTTTTTTCTGCTCAGGCAGGAGATCAATGACGGGGTCGGGTGACTTCGTGTCGAACTCGGTGCTGTTCGCCTTGGCGAGGCCGAGGACGTTGCGGGCGAATTCGATGGTGGCGATCTGCATGCCGAGGCAGAGGCCGAGGTAGGGGACGTTGTGCTTGCGCGCGTAGGCGGCGGCGATGATTTTGCCCTCGATGCCGCGCTCGCCGAATCCGCCGGGGACGAGGATGCCGGCGTAGTTTGCGAGGTGCTTCGCGGGGTCCTCGGTCTCGAGGAGTTCGGCGTCCACCTCGATGACCTCGGCGCCGCAGTCGAGCGAGGCGGCGGCGTGGTCGATGGATTCATCGATGCTCATGTAGGCGTCCTTGTGGTCCACGTATTTGCCGACCATGGCGATGCGGACGCGCTTCTTCGGGTTCAGGAGCCGCTTCACGAAGCGCTCCCACTCGGTCATGTTCGCGGGCGGGACATTCAGCCCGAGCCGCTCGCACACGATGTCGTCGAGCTTCTCCTTTTGCAGAAAGAGCGGCACCTCGTAGATGCTGTGCGGCACGTCGAGGCCCTCGATGACGGCCTTCTGCTGGACGTTGCAGAAGGTGGAAAGCTTGTGGCGCAGCTCGTCCGTAAGGGGATGCTCGGTGCGGGCGATGAGCACGTCCGGGTGCAGGCCGATCTCGCGCAGCTTGGCGACGGACTGCTGCGAGGGCTTGGTCTTCAGCTCGCCCGCGGCCTTGATGTATGGGACGAGGGTGACGTGCATGATCATGCAGTTGTCCCTGCCGACCTCGAACTGGAACTGGCGGATGGCCTCCAGGAAAGGCAGGCCCTCGATGTCGCCGACGGTGCCGCCGATCTCCGTGATGAGCACGTCGCATGGATGGCTCTCGGCGAGCTTGTTGATGCGCGCCTTGATCTCGTCCGTGATGTGCGGGACGACCTGCACGGTCTTGCCGAGATATTTGCCATGCCGCTCGTTCGCGAGCACGGTCTCGTAGATCTGCCCGCTCGTGGAATTGCTCGCCCGCGTGAGCGCGCTGTGCGTGAAGCGCTCGTAGTGGCCGAGGTCGAGGTCGGTCTCCGCGCCGTCGTCGAGCACATACACCTCGCCGTGCTCGAAGGGGTTCATGGTGCCGGGGTCCACGTTGAGATACGGGTCGAGCTTTTGCAGCGTGACCTTGAGGCCACGGCGCTCCAGCAGCGTGCCGAGCGATGCGGCTGCGATGCCCTTGCCGAGTGAACTGACGACGCCGCCAGTGACGAAGATGTATTTCATGAAAATGGGTGGGCTTTACTTGGAAAGAAGTGGGGTGACCGCCGCTGCGTCGGCCGGTGTGTCCACCCCCACGCTGGTGTGTTTTACGAAAATGACACGGATTTTCACGCCGTTCTCCAGCGCGCGGAGCTGTTCGAGGGACTCGGCCTTTTCGAGGAGCGTCGGCTTCCACTTCACGAACTGGAACAGCAGCTCCAGCGTGTAGCCGTAGATGCCCTGGTGGCGGTAGAATTTCAGGCCCGGCGTCTCGACGCGCACAAACGGGATCGGCGAGCGGGAGAAATAGAGTGCGTCCCCGTGACGATCCACGGTGACTTTCACGGCGTTTGGATTTGCGACGTCGTCGCCGGGATCAAAGACGCTGGCCGAGGTGATCATCTCGATGTCGCGGGACGCGGCCATGGCCTTCGCGAGCTTCGTGATGGTGCCGGGATCCACGAGCGGCTCGTCGCCCTGCACATTGATGACGTGCGTGAAGCCCTTCAGTCGCTGGGCGACTTCGGCCACGCGGTCGGTACCGCTGCGGCATTTTTCCGAAGTGAGCGAAACTTCCGCGCCGAAATTGAACGCCGCCTCGGCGATGCGCATGTCGTCCGTGGCGACGATGACTTTCTCGACGCCCTTCACCCGCGAGCAGCGCTCCCACACGTGCTGGATCATCGGCTTGCCAGCGAGGGGGAAGAGCGGCTTCCCGGGAAACCGGGTGGAGGCGTAACGCGCGGGAATGACGACGGCAATCTTAGCTGGCACCCGAATCGCTTAGAATGAAGTCGGCGGCGCTGGCAATGTCTTTGGCGACAAAGTGCGCGCCGGCGGCATCCTCGCCACCGCCATGCCCCGTGCGAACGAGCCCCGTGCGAGTCCCTGCCGCGAGGCCGCACTGGACATCGATCGCCTTGTCGCCGACGAACCACGAGCGCGCCGCATCCAGCCCGAGATCGCGCACGGCCTCATGCACCATTGCGGGCGAGGGTTTGCGGCGTCCGGATTCGCCCGCCGGGCCATCCGGGCACATGTACGTCGCGGCGATGAGGCCGTCGCCGAGCAGCTCGATCAGCCGCGCCTGCACATTCTGAAAATCCGCCTCCGTGAGCAGCCCACGCGCGATGCCGCTCTGGTTCGTGACGATCACGAGCGTGAAGCCTGCGGCCTTCAGCCGTCGCAGCGCATCGCGTGCGCCGTCGAAGAGGCGCACCTCCGCCGGCTCGCGGCAGTAGTTCACCTCGTGCATCAGCGTTCCATCGCGGTCGAGAAAAACTGCGGGCTTAGTCATCGTTGTCGAAGTTGCGATGAAAGTCCGCGCCACGTCGAGACATCGGGCGCGCCCATATTTAGAAAACCGATTCGTCGCGAGTGATGTGCCTCGGGGAGCACCGGCGACCCGCCGCAAACATCGGACACCCAGGGCGAGCCATTCACCCATGACGCCCAGAGCGATGCGCTCACAAACAGACGCCCGGTGTGCCGCGCGAGTCGCGCGGCACGACAGGCGGGCCGCCTGTGCTCCCCAAAGCAGAGCCGCTTTCGCTTTACTCGCGGCGGCGGTTCGCTTTCCTCCGCGCCATGTTTGACTGGATTGCAGACCCGAACGCCTGGGTGAGCCTGCTCACGCTCACCATCCTCGAAATCGTCCTCGGCGTGGACAACATCATCTTCATCTCCATCCTCGCCGGGAAACTCCCGCCGGAGCAGCAGGGCAAGGCGCGGAAAATAGGGCTCCTGCTCGCGCTCGTCACACGCATCATCCTGCTGAGCCTCATTTTCCTGCTCACGAAGCTCATCCATCCGCTCTTCTCGCTGCTCGGCCACGGCTTCTCGGGGAAGGATCTCGTGATGCTCCTCGGCGGCTTTTTCCTCATCTGGAAAAGCATCAAGGAAATCCACCACTCCCTCGAAGGCGCGGAGCAGGAGAAGAGCAGCGGTGTGAAGCCGAAACTCGCGAACATCATCATCACGATCGTCTTTGTGGACATCCTGTTCTCGCTCGATTCCGTCATCACCGCCGTCGGCCTCGTCGGCGGAGCGACGCACAGCGAGCCGTCCCACATCCTTGCCGCGCGGCAGGCGATCGAAACGCTCGGCACCGCGCTCGGAGCCGTGCCGCCCGCCGCTGCCGAAGCACTCGCACAGGCAAAAGCTGCACTCGCCCCGGCGGCTGCCACCATGCATGGCGGCGGCAACATGACCATCATGGTGCTCGCGATCGTTCTCTCGATGATGGTCATGCTCGCGGCGGCGAAGAGCATCAGCGATTTTGTGAACAAGCATCCGACGATCAAGATGCTGGCACTCACCTTCCTCATCCTCGTCGGCTTCGTGCTGATGGCCGACGGCTTCGGCCACGAGGTGCCGAAAGGCTACGTGTATGCCGCGATGGCGTTTTCGTTCGTCGTCGAAATGCTCAACATCAACATGCGCCGCAAGCGCAAGCCCGAGCCCGTGGATCTGCGCTCGGAATACTGACGCTGCCACGGAAAACGTGGCGCACACCACGTCTCACCGTCCTGCCGGCTTCAGTCGCTTGTCAAAGAACGCCAGCAGCGCCTTCTCGGCCTTCTCGAGGTCCGCGCCTTTGAAGCCGTGGCCTGCGCCTTCGAGCGTCAGCAGTTCGGCCTCCACGGCGCTCGCCTTCAGCTTCTCCACCATCCAGCCGGCCTGCTCGTAGGCCACGTATTTATCATCGGTGCCGTGGACGACCAGCGTCGGCGCGGCGTTCGGCGTCACCCAGTAGAGCGGACTGCCCACGATGTGCTCGCGGCGCTTCGTGGAAAGGTCGCCGCCGAAGAAAAGCGGGAGCACTTCCGCCGCATCCACGCTCTTGCCGTAGGACTTCGTGAGGTCACTTGGGCCGTAGAAATTCACCACGCACGACACGGCGCTCGACTGATCCAGATTTTCCCCGGCGTCGAATTCCTTCACGCCCGCGGTCACGCCGAGGAACTGCGCGAGATGCCCGCCCGCCGAGCCGCCCGTC
>JAYWEO010000377.1:0-3190 GCA_043779225.1 Prosthecobacter sp. | reverse complement strand
CGCGCGAGCCATTCCTGCGCATGTCCATGCGGGCAGAGCTGGTGGCAATACAGCGGCTTCCCCGTGCCCCACGGAACGATGAGCGCCGCAGCGAGCAGGAGCACCAGCCCCGGTGCCGTGCGCCACGGCACCCCATTCTGCGCCCAACCCATGAGAAGCGTCTGCGCGAGCAGATCCGCATTGATGAACCCCACATACCCGATGACGACGATCTGAAACACCCGCCGCAGCCACGGCCGCCCATGCGTGCCCGTGAAGGCAAACACCGTCCCCAAAATCACCACCAGCGCGAGCCCGATGTCCCGTCCGCCGAAACGGAACGTCACAGGCAACACCTTCGCCGCCTTGTCCGCCGCACGCAGCCGCCGCACGATTCCCTCGGCCAGCGCGAGGCTCGTCATGGAGGCCCCGCTCACCCCTTCGATCCCCTCCTCCTCCGGCGTGCGCCCCGCCACCTGATCCCACGACCGCCCATTCCATGTCTTCAAAAACGTGCGATCATTTTTGATGTCGCCCACATGCTCCACCGTGTCCTGGCTCGCCCGGATGCGCACGCCCACCACGTGCAGCGCGGGATCAAACGCCACCAGCACATTCGTCCACCCGCGATAGCCGACAATCCCATCCGACACCGGCGCAGTCTGCAGCACATAGCCAAGTTCCTTCCCGCCTGCGTCGAACACGCGCCAGCCTCCGCGATCGCTCTCGTCCATCTCGAAAAAATCTGCCGTGTCAAAAAGCGTCCTCAATTCTGCCACCGTGAGCGGCCGCAACGACTCCACCCGCACCCGCAGCGCATGTTCACGGAGCAGCCACACGATCGCCACAAGCACGGCAAGACGGTAAAGCTGGAGGATCAAACGGCGCACGCCGCGCACATTGCCGGAAGCCCTTCCAAATTTCCAAGCAGAGACTCGCGCCACCGCAGTACGCGCTTGCCGCATCGCGCGCGGCTTCCGATAGTCCGCGCCCTTTTATGAAACAGATCGGCATCGGCCTCGCCGGATTCGGCACTGTGGGCGCAGGGGTTTTCAAACACCTCGCTCAGAATCGCGACCTGCTCTCGCAGCGCCTCGGGCTCGAGCTCATCGTGCGGCGCATCGCCGTGCGCGACCCGAAGAAGGCGCGCGAGGTGAAGGCGCCCGCGGAGATCTTCACCGCGCGCTGGCAGGATGTGGTGGACGATCCAAATGTGCAGATCGTGGTCGAACTCATGGGCGGCATCGAGGAGGCGCGGCAGCTCATCATCCGCGCGATCGAGGCGGGTAAAATCGTGGTGACGGGGAACAAGGCGCTGCTGGCGGAGCATGGGAAGGAACTCTTCGACCTCGCGACGGCGAAGCAGGTGCCGATCTTTTTTGAGGCGGCGGTGGCGGGCGGTATCCCGATCATCAAGGCGGTGCGCGAGTCGTTCATCGGGAATCACATCAAGTCCGTGCATGGCATCATCAACGGCACGACGAACTACATTTTAACCCGCATGACCGACGCCGGACTCGACTACGCGGAAGCGCTCGCCGAGGCGCAGTCGCAGGGCTACGCGGAGTCCGACCCGACGCTCGACGTGAACGGCTGGGACGCGGCGCACAAGGCGATCATCCTCGCGTCGCTCGCGTATGGCACGTGGATCTGCCCGTCGCAGGTGTTCGTGGAGGGCATCGAGAAAGTCACGGCGCGGGACATCTGTTTTGCGAAGGAACTCGGCTATCGCATCAAGCTGCTCGGCATCATCAAGGCCGATGCGAATGGCAGCATCGAGGTGCGCGTGCATCCCACGCTCATCCCGGAGAAACACGTGCTCGCGAGTGTGAACGGCGTCTTCAACGCGCTCTGCGTGCATGGCGACGTGGTCGGCGAAACACTTTTCTACGGACGCGGCGCGGGACAGGACCCGACGGCGAGCGCCGTGATCGCCGACCTCGCCGAGGCCGCGCACGCGCTCGACTCGAAGCGTCGCGACTTCGGCTTCATGCCGCACGGCCTCTACGGCGACTGCAAGCCGCTCGATGAGATTCTCTGCCAGTATTACCTGCGCATCCCGGTGGACGACAAACCAGGCGTGCTCGCGCAGGTCGCCGGCGTGCTCGGCTCGTTGAACATCGGCATCAGCTCGATGATCCAGCCCGAGAGCGATGGCCAGAGCGCCGTGCTCATCCTCATGGTCCACGACGCCACGCACGCGCAGATTCGCAAGGCGGTCTCCAGCATCGCGGCGCTGCCGCCGGTGAAAGGCGAGCCCGTGCTGCTGCGCGTGGAGCATTTCTCGGCCTAGAGGTGTGACGGAACTCCTGTAGGGCCAAAGGCCCGCATTCATACCAGCCTGGGGCAACGCCCCAGGGCGGGTGAGGGAAAAGAACTGAGAGCTGAAAGCCCGATCCATCCAGCGCAATCACCGCAATGGATCGTGCCTTCAGCCCTCGGACTCGTCTTGACCGGGGATCCTGGGGCGTGGCCCCAAGCTGGCATGGGTTGCGCCTTTGGCGCACAGCCCAGACGCGACTTCCGCTGCACGCTCTGAGAAAAATCCCGAGCCCGCAGCCGCAGCCCGGCAGCCCCGGCATGATGGCGCTCGCAAGGACGCCGCATCCATGAAACATTGCCGCCATGGACCTCGCGCTGCTGACGCCAGACCTCCTCGCCCCGGGCGACGGAAAATCGGCCGACCTTGCTCCATCCGATTTCACCTGGTCGCAGATCCGCAGCGCGGAGGATCCGCTTTTTGAAATGGCCTACGCGACGCTGTGGCAGGAATTCGGAGCCGCGCATGAGATGGAAACCCGCGATGTCGTCGCAGCACGGCTGAACGGTTCTCATGGCTTCCGATACGAGATCCTGCTCGTGCGGGCAGACGGCGCGCTCGTGGCCGTCCGCGATCACACGGCCATCGCAAGCGAAGGCGGATTCATCGTGCATCTCTCACACCTGTTCATCGCACCATTGTGGCGTCGCAGCGGCATTGCAGGCTGGATGCGTGCGGCTCCGATCCTGACCGCGCGCGAACTCGCATCATCCATGGGAATTGCTTCGGGCGGCATCACCCTTGCGGGCGAGATGGAATACGACGACGGCAATGATCCACGAAAGGCACTGCGCCTCCTCGCCTACGAGCGCGCCGGCTACCGCAAGATCGATCCGCGCATGATTCCCTATCACCAGCCCGATTTCCGAACGCCGGCGGCAATCGACGCAG
>JAYWEO010000376.1:0-11140 GCA_043779225.1 Prosthecobacter sp. | reverse complement strand
CGCGACTCGAACAAGGGAATCGTCTCCGCGCACTACGAGCCTTGGCAGCCGCTGCTCGACGCGATGAAGGCGCTCAACTCACGCGCGTACGGCCTCGTGAAATATTTCGACCAGCACTCCAAGCCATGAACCGCACCTCATTCCTCCTCGCGCTCACTCTCGCATTTTGCGGAATACGAATCTCACACGCCGCATCGAAGCCCGTGCCCGTGCCAGAGGTTCCCGACACGGTGCGCCTCGAAAGCGATGTTGCGTATCTTCCCGCTGATCGGAAGGAAAAGGCCGACCTTTATTTTCCGAAGACCATCGCGAAGGGCGCGCGCCTCCCTGCGGTGCTCATCATCCACGGCGGCGGATTCAATGACGGCGACAAGGCGAAATCGCGCGAGGTGAACTACGGCGTGAACGTCGCGCTGAAGGGCTACGTCGGCATGAGCATCAATTACAAGCTGCGCAAAATGGAGGGCCAGGTGACGTGGCCGCAAAATCTCCACGACTGCAAAACCGCCGTCCGCTGGCTGCGCAGGAATGCGGAGCGCCTGAACATTGATCCCGATCGCATCGGCGTCATGGGCTCTTCCGCCGGCGGGAATCTCGCCACGATGCTCGCGCTCACCCGCCCGTCCGACGGACTCGATCCCGCCGGGCCTTACGCGGAGTTTTCATCGAGCGTGAAGTGCGCGGTGGATTTCTACGGCGCGGTGGACCTCATCCATTATCACGACGTGAAAATGTTCGCGAAGACGCGCGAGGAAGCGCCGGAAATTTACAGGAAAGCATCGCCGACCACCTACGCCCGCAAGGACGCGCCGCCGATCCTGATCCTGCACGGCACCGCCGACGACACCGTGAACGTGAGCCAGAGCGAGACCCTCGCCGCCGCGCTCAAGAGCGTGGGAGCGCCGCACGAACTCGTCGTCATCCCGGGAGCACCGCACACTTTTCATCTCAAAAATGTCCCCGGTCGCGACCTGCGTCCGCTGGTGCTCGGCTTCTTCGACAAGCATCTCAAGAAATGAAAACTACAATATCCCTGCTCACTTTTGCCGCGGCTTTCCTGTCGCTCACTACACTGCACGCTGCGGATGCTCCCGTGCAGAAGCCGAACATCGTCTTCATCCTCGCCGACGATCTCGGGTTTGCCGAAATCGGTGCCAACAAAGCCGATCACTACAAGACGCCGAACATCGACTCGCTGGCGAAGACAGGCATCCGCTTCAACCACTTTTACACCGCCCCGCTCTGCGGCCCATCGCGCGCGCTCATCCTTACGGGACGTTATGCCTTCCGCTCGGGCGCGGTCACCCAGGACGCCTGCGCTTCCATCATCCGCACCGGCGAAAAGGCCGAGGTCATGATTCCCACCGTCCTGAAGAAGGCCGGTTACACCACCGCGATGATTGGCAAATGGGGCCAGCTCCTGCCCTCGGGTGACGCAGCGGAATGGGGCTTCGATCACATGCTGAGCTTCAAGGCGAGCGGCATCTATTGGAACAAGGCCGCCGCCGCGACCTGGGTGAAAAAGTATGGGCTCGACGGCGATAAGTTTGGTGAAGGCGGCGTCCGCGCAAATCCTGGCCCCTACAACATCGACGCGAAAAAGCTGATGATGGCGGACGACGAATACATGCCCGATTTGATGCACAAGGACGCCATGGCCTTCATCAACGAAAACAAGGACAGGCCGTTCTTCCTCTACTACTCGATGTCGCACGTGCATTCGCAAATCCTGCCTACGCCCGACAGCACGCCGCCTTCCGCCGGCCTGGATGCCGCCGCCCGTTACGCCCAAGTTTACCACGACAACATCGCCTACATGGACAAGCTCGTCGGCAAACTCCTTGCCGAACTGGACCGCCTGAAACTTCGCGACAACACGGTCATCTTCTTCATGGGCGACAACGGCACCGCCAAGGCTGCCTCCGATCTCGCCACCATCGGTGCTCGTCGCCTGATCGGACAAAAAGGGGGCATGGAAGAAGGCGGCGGGCTCGTCCCCTTCATCATCAGTTGGCGCGGCGTCACCCCGGCGGGCAGACTGAGTGAAAACTTCACCGACGCTTCGGACTTGCTCCCCACCTTCGCGGAAATCGCCGGTGCGCCCCTTCCGGAAAATCGGATCATCGACGGCAAGAGCCTGTTCCCTCAAATCAAAGGCGAAACCAAATCCCCGCGCACGTGGGCGTTCACTCAACTCGGAGAACACTGGCATGTGCGTGAAGCGGGATGGAAGCTCAACGAGGCCGGCCAGCTCTTCGACATGAAGAACGCACCCTTCGAGGAAATTCCTGTGGCTGCTGAGTCCAAGGACGCCGCCGCCACGGCTGCTCGCAAACGCCTCAGCGATGCCCTCGCCGGGCTCAACCCTGCGGCCGGTTTCAAAGGCGAGGGCAGCGGTCGCGGTGACAAGACCAAGAAAGAAAAGAAGAAGATGGACAAGAAGGCGGGCGAGAAATCCGAAGCAAAACCGGAGTCCGCCCCGACCTCGAAATCGGCAACTGTGCCGGAAGCCAAAGCCGCGACCACGCCCGCGCCGAGTCCGCTCTCGCCGGCCGATGCAACGCTCGCCGAGCGCGCCGCGAAATTCGATCGCCTCGACAAGGACAAGCACGGCAAACTCACCCGCGAGGAATACATCTCCCGCCAGTCCGATCCCGACGCCGCAGCGAAGCGCTTCGAGAGATTCGACGTGAACGGGGACGGCATCGTCACGCGCGAAGAATACATCGCCAACGGCGCGAAGAAACTGAAGGCGAAGTAGCCGCCGGTTCCTGTGCGCCCTACGGGATCGTGGGAATCCTGACCCGGTAGAAGCCTTTGGCCTGGCCTAGCCGCATCGTGTCCGTCTCGGTGAAATTGGCGGAGGTGCCGTCGCTGGTGACAGAGCCGACGTCGATCCAGGTGCTGAGGTCGGGCGAGTATTGCAGCGTGTAGGTGGTGCCGGAGGTCGCGTTGAATTGCAGCGTCACGAGGCTGTTGTTGCCCGTGCGCGTGAAATTCGTGACGGCGAGATTTTCGACGGCGTTGTTCTGCACGACAAACTGCCCCATGAGGCCCTCGTCCTCGTGGTTCGCGAAGTGGCAGTGATACATGAAAGGATTCGTGTAGCTGGCAAAGTGATCGAACTTCGCGATGAAGGTGACGCTGGAGTTTCGCTGCACGTAGAGCGTGTCTTTCCAGCCGACCTCATACGGCGCGATGCCCGTGACGCTCGCGGGGCCGGCTCCGGCGCTCACTCGCGAGATGAGTGCGAACTGCACGTCGTGAATGTGGAAGCTGTGGCTGAAGCCCGAGGTGTTCGTGATCGTCCAGCGTTCGACGGCGTTGAAGTTGAGCGTCTGGTTGAAGACCGTCGGGCTGTAGAGGTCGGAGGTGTTGAATTTGAACACGGCGGGCGCGCCGCCGGTGATGTTGAGTGTGCGCGTGGTCGGGTTGGTCACGTCGGCGTTGGTCCACAGGGTGTTCGTGGTGAGCGTGGCCGGGCGCGCGAGGATGGGGCTCGCGGTCTGCGCGGCGACGTTGATGTGCAGCACATTGAAATCAATGTTGTTCAGGAGGCTGCCGAACTGGCCGGTCGTTCCGGGTTCACCGCCGGGGTAGCTGTTCACGAGCGGTGTGCCGAGTGAGGTGCTGCTGTTATAGCACATCAGGTCGATCGAGTTGCCGACGGTGTCGTTGCTGAGGTCCACGAGAATTTCGTAACGCTCGCCGACGCCCATGAGGAGGCGCGTGGTCGCGACGGGCGCATCCACGAGGCCGCCGTCGGTGCCGATGACCCAGAAGGTGCGGTTGTCGCTGAAGCCGAGATTCAGCGTGCGCTCGATCTCGGCGCAGAGAATGCGGATTCGCACGTATTGCTTCGGCAGGCTGACTTGCGCATTGATGACGCCGTTGGCGAGCATGGTGTCGCCATACGCGGAGTTGGTCGTGACGATTTGGTTCGTGGTAAAGCGGCGACTGCCGAGGGCGAGCGGGATGTCATCGACGCCATAGGTGCGAGGGAGTGCGAGCGCGGATTCTTCGGGATCGCGGATGATGATCATGCCGATGCCGCCGCGGCTCACTTGCTCCTGCGTCTTCAAGTGCAGGTGCGGGTGATACCAATACGTGGCCGCGTTGTTCATCACGGTCCATGAGGGCGACCACGTCGTCGTGGCGGGGACGGTCTGATGCGGCCCGCCGTCCATGATCGCGGGGATGTGGAAGCCGTGCCAATGAGTGGTCGTGGTGAATGCGTCGTTGGTGATGTCGGCGGGGTTCGTCGAGAGATTGTTCGTGACGTGCATCTGCACCCAGTCGCCCTTGTTCATGATGAGCGTAGGCCCGCCGTAGAGCATTTCATTGTAGGCGTTCGTGTTCGTCGCCGCGCCGCTGAGGAATTGCTTCGTCTGCGGCTTGAGCGTGAGGTTGAAGGTCGTGCCGGTGATGATGTCGGGGATGACGAGCGGGTTGTAAGTCTGCGCGGTCGTCAGCGTGACGATGAGCGGAGTGGAACTCGTGGTGTTGCCCGCATTGTCGATCGCGAGTGCGGTGAGGCTGTTCGTGCCGAAGCCGAGCGGGACGGTGATCGTCCATGTGGCGAAGTTGTTCGAGGTCGTCGCGGTGACGCCGTTGACGGTGACTTTGCTGATGCCGGAAAGCGCATCACTGCTCGTGCCGCTGAGTGTGATCGTATTCGTCGCAGTCGTCTGCGGGCTCGACGGTGACGTGATGGCGACGGCCGGCGCGACATTGTCCTGCGTGCTGGAGACGACGTTGCTGTAGCCCGATGAGCCGATCGCATTCGTGGCGAACACGCGGTAGTAGTAAGTGTTGCCATGCGTGAGATTCGAGAAGCCGCCGCCGGGAGTCGTGACGGTCTGCGAGCCGAGCACGGTGGAGAAGTCGGGCACCGTGGAAATCTGCACCGTGTAGTTCAGCGCGCCGACGACGGGGCTCCACGAGAGCGTCTTCGCGCTGCCCTGGCTGTAGGCGGGCATCGTCGCGAGTGCGGGCGCTGCCGGGATCGTGTTCGAGCCGATGGTCAGCGAAGCCGTGCGCGCGGTGGTGCCGGTGCCGTTGCTGCTCGTGAAGGTGATGGTGTCGCCGTAGCCGCCGACGCCGAGCGCATTAGCGTTCGTCGTGTTGATCGAGGCGGTGACATTTGCCGATGCGCCCGGGGCGAGCGTGCCGCTGGTGGCGGACAGGTTCAGCCACGATTGCGTCTTCGCCGCCGTCCAGTTCAGCGAGCCGGTGCCGGTATTGGAGAGCGTGTAGGTCTTGCTCGACGGAGTGAACACTCCGCTCGCCGCGGTGCCGCTGGAGGTGAAGCTCGTCGCAGGCGTGACTGCGAGCACGGGCGCTGGAGCTGCGACGGTGTAGCTGGCGCTCACGTAATCAATGCCGCTCGTGGAATCGGTGGCGAGGATGCTGTAGCTCACGGTCGTGCCAGTAATCTGGCCGGGGATCGTCGCGGTGTAATTGCCTCCGCCCGCCGCGGTCATCGGGAGTGGCGCAGGCGCGGCATTGGTGGTGTAGGCGACCTTGATGTCATCGAGATTGATGTCGGAGGCCGGATTCGTGGAGCCGTTGCCAGCGAACTGGAACCGCATCTTCAGCGTGTTCACCTGCTCAGTCGGATCGAGATCGTAGTGAAAGAGTGTGTAGGTGGAATGATTGGTTGCCGTTTCGCTCCGGCGCGTGACGAATCCTGCCTCACTTCCATCGGGCGACAACTGGAACGCCCAGCCATTCCCCGCGGCCTGATTCGACGCCATGACATAAAATTCTACAAACGCGCCCGCGTGATTCGCGGGAATGGGATTGGTCGTGGTGATGAAGTTGTCGGTGAGAACATTGGTGCCCCGGGCGAAATCCAGGCTGCACGGATTGCCCGCGCCATGATTTTGGGCTGCGGTTTGACTGAAGGGATTTGGCTTTCCTGCCGCGGACACCGCCGTCCACGCGTTGTTCGTGCCGCCATTGCTGGCAGTCGTGAATGCCTCCGCCGTCGTGCCCATCGTCTCCGACCACAGCGTCGTGGTGACCGGCACTCCGGTGCTGTAAGTGAGCTGCACGCTTGTCAGCGTGGCTCCGGCGGCAGGCGTCACATTGGCCGTGACCACGACATTGTCCCCATTCGTCGGCACCGTCGGATTCAGCGTCACGGAGCTGATCGTTGTCGGAGTAGTGGTCGAGAAATTGCCCAGCTCGGCGAGGATCTGGTAATAGGCGGTCTGCTGCGCGGCAGTCATCGCATTCACGCCACCCGCGAAGAGATTCGTGGCCTCATACGGATCGGTCTGCAGGTCGTAGAACTCATTGCTGCCTGACTTCGGGCGGATGACCTTGTAGCGGACATCGCGCAATTCCTGGCCGCCGAAGGTGGGCGTGTCGGTGTTGAAAAGCTCGCTGTAGGCGAGCGGCCGTGTGACGGCCTGATTTTGCAAAATGGGCACGAGGCTCAGCGAATCCACGACGGTGCCGGACGGCACGGTGGCCGCGACATTGATGCCCGCGATCTCGAGGATGGTGGAGTAGAGATCGACCGCGTGGACGAGCGCGGTCGAGGTGCGGTTCGGCGATGCGACGCCCGGGCCGCGGATGATGATGGGCACGCGCACGCCGCCTTCGTAGAGCGTGTTCTTGCCGCGCACGCCGGGGTAAGGCGCCTGCAGCACCTGCGTGTCGGTGCCATTGTCGCCGATGAAGATGACGGTCGTCGTGTTGAGATCCACGCTGCCGAGCAGGCGGCCGATTTCGGTGTCGAGCGCCTCCACCGATGCGTTGAAGTAACTGAGTCTGTTCGCGGTGATGTCCGCCGCCGCGCCGCTGAGTGCGATGGAGCCGGCGGTGGTCAGCAATGAATTCGGCGGCTTATGAAACGGGAAGTGCGGCGCATTGAACGCGACCCATGCGAACCACGGTTTTCCGTCACCGCCCTGCGCCGGCGGCTTGCGTGCGTTGATGAAACTGATCGCGTCATTCGCGGTGTCGGTCGTGGCATACGTCGTGGTCGTGGTGCTCGACGTGCCGCCCGCGGTGCCGTCGGTGACGATCTTGGTCCAGTTCACGTAATCGGCGACTTCCGAACTGAGGCAGCCCGCATACGAAGGCCAGCCCGCGACTGTGACGGGACTCATCTGCGCGGCCTGGCTGCTGCCGTTCACGAGATGGTATTTGCCGACGTGCTTGAGCTGGTAGTTGAGCGACGCGTTCGCCGCGAACGCCTTTGGCAGCGTGAACTCCGAGGCCTGCAGCGGACTGCCCGACGCGGGCTGCACGACATCGCCGGTGCCGGTGCGAAAGCCGTAGCGCCCCGTGAGCATCGCGGAACGCGTGGGCGAACACACGGCATACGCGTAGGCATTCGTGAACTTCACGCCGTTCGTCGCGAGCGATGCGATGTTGGGCGTGGGTGCGTTGATCGCGCCGCGCGTTGAGTTGAAAAGCGTGCTGGCATCGAGCCCGTAGTCGTCGGCGATGATGAGCAGGATGTTGTTCCTCGGCGTGCTGAACGTGGTGGTCGCAGTGTAGGTCGTGCCCACGCTGTTCGTCGCATACGCGGCGAAGCTGTAAGCCGTGCCCGCCGTGAGACCCGTGGCGCTGACGGTGAAGACGCCAGTCGCGCCAGTGCCTGCGATATTGATCACGCCGCTGCCGCCGACTTGCGGATTCGCGTTCGTCGCAGTCGGAGAAAGGACGACGCCGCGCGCCGTGATCGCGATGCCGCCGTCGCTGACCACATTTCCTCCGAGCGTGGCCGAGGTGAGCGTGATGCCGGCGGATGTCGGCGAGTTCACGACGGACGCACCGGACTGGCGCGTGATGGTGACGGTGTAAGTTTTCACCGTGGAATCCAGCGCCGTGACGACGACATCAATGGCGTTTGTCCCCACGTTCAGCGAGATGGTCGGACTCGGGCTGCCGGAGCTGACTGGCACGGAATTCACCGTGATGGTGGAGGTGCCGACCAGCGTGGTCGCAACGACGGTCATATCCGTGACCGAATTGGAAACGGTCGCCGTGTAGCTGGTCGTCGCGCTGCTGAATGACGGGCTCAGCGTGCCTGCGCTGAGCGTGAGATTCGTGAGGTCGGCATTCACGCTCGGCGTGCTGAAAGTGCCGCTCGTGGTGTAGGTGGTGCCGAGGCTGTTGGTCGCATAGGCCTTGAAAGTGTATGCGGTGCCCGGCGTGAGGCTCGCGGCATTCACGGTGAAGACGCCGGTCGTGCCGGTGCCGCTGACATTGATCACGCCGCTGCCGCCGATTTGCGGATTGCCGTTCGTCGCAGTCGGAGAAAGGACGACGCCCCGCGCGGTGATCGCCTGCCCGCCGTCGCTCGTCACATTTCCGCCGAGCGTGGCGGTGGTCGCGGTGATCGCAGTCGAAGTCGGCGAAATGACGATCGGCGCGCTCGGTGCGCTGCGAGTCACGGTCACGGTGTAGGTCTTGGTGCTCGCCGGCGTGACGACGTTTCCGATCACGGTGATGGTGTTTGCGCCCACACTCAGCGCGATGGAGCCGCTCGCGGCGCCGGAAATCACGGCCGTGCCATTGACGGTGATCGTCGCACTGCCACTCACCGCGGTGGGAGTCACGGTGATGCTGCTGACCGAGTTCGGCACGCTGGCCGAGTAGCCGATGGTGTTGGAATCGAAGGTCGGCGAAAGCGTGCCCGCGCTGAGCACGAGACTCAAAAGACTGGAGAGTGACACCGTATTGAAGCTGGTCGCAGCCGTGTAGCTGGTGCCTGCGCTGTTGGTCGCATAGGCTTTGAAGAAGATCGTCTTCGGCGCGGGCGTGGTGAATCCCGTGGCGCTGACTGTGAAGATGCCGGTCGTGCCGGTTCCAACCACGTTGGTCACGCCCGTGCCGCCGATGATTGGATCGGTGCTGGAGGTGTTCAATGCCCAGACCACTCCGCGCGCGGTGATGGCCGCGCCGCCGTCACTCGTCACATTGCCGCCAAGTGTGGCCGATGAGTTCAAGATGTTCGTGACCGTTGGCGAAGTGATCGTCGGCAGATTGGCGGTGAGCGTGGTGAAGGTGCCGGTCGTGCTGTAGCTCGTGCCCGCGCTGTTCGTCGCATACGCCTTGAAAGTGTAGCTGGAGTTGAATGCCAGACCGCTGGCATTGACCGTGAAGATGCCGATGTTCGCGGTGCCCGTGACGTTCGTCACGCCGGTGCCACCGATGACCGGATTGTTGTTCGCCGAGGTCAGCGCATACACGACGCCCGAAGCCGTGACCAACGCGCCACCATCGCCCGTGATATTTCCGCCGAGCGTGGCCGAGCCGCCGGTGATGCCCGCCGAAGTGGGCGTCGTGACAGTCGGCGCTGACGCAGTGCCGCTGAGCAGGAAACTCGTGATCTTCGCCTGCGAAGCGGGCGCAGGCGTCTGGCCCGCGGAATCGTATGCGGCGAGCGCGGTGCGATTCACGCGGCCGTATTCCGTGCCGGTGGAACCGAGCGTGGCGTAGGTCGAGGACTGCGACGTGCCGGTCGAGACCAGCCCCGTGGCTTTGTTCGTGAACGGCGAAAAGCTCGCGGATGCCGATGCGTCCACCGAATAGGTCCCGCCTTCGACCGCGCTCCATGTGAGCGTGACATTCGGCGAGGAAACCGCCGGCGCGCCGATCGTGATCGGCGTGTTCGCGCCGCCGATGAATTGCTGCGTCAGCGGCGCATCGCTGTTCATCGTCGTCTCCGAGACGGCGCCGCCCGTGGGATTGCCGTAGTATTGCCGCCCCGTGTTGTAGGGGAATGCCGGCGAGCCGTCCGCTTTGATCGTGGCGAAGTAAGCCCATGTGCCCGCGGGATATTCCGGCGTTACGCAGAAGCGCACGTTCTGCTCATTGAGATCGTAGTCGCGCACCGTCGCAGCGGTCGTTTGCACCTTTCCGAGATCGCCGAGAAAGTCATTGTCCTCGATGTAATGGCCGAGCGGATACGTGCCATTGACCGCCGGCCCGTATTGCGCCGCGGTGAGCGTCGGCTTGTTCTGGATGCGCTGCGCCCACGCGGGCAGCACCTGGCGCACGGTGATCGCAGTGGTGCCATTGTTGCCATCGCGCAGCGCGAAGCCGGAGATCATCCGCCGCACACCACTCGCCGCATTTGTCGGATCGCTGTAGCCGTAAGGCCCGTAAACCGGCAGCCCGTCCGCCGCCCAGCCGAGGATCGGCGAGTGTGCGGTGACCGGCGCGGTGCTCTCCGAATAGACGTGCGTCGTCGGATTGAAATCCATGTGATCGCCGAGCTGATACCGCAGCGCGAGCGGCTGCGCGTGGTAGTGGTAGTTGTTGCCCGCCTGGTGTGCGAACGATCGGTCGAAGGTCGGCAATTCATTCACGGGGCCATCGCGATTCCAGATCGCGTCGCCGGTGAAGGCGCTGTTCGCATTCGCGTCCGCGGCGTTCGCGGTCGAATAGGAAAAAGCGTCGCGGCTGTCGAACATCGCCACGCCATTCACCATGCGCCCCGTCGCGCCGAGACCGACATTCACCTTCGTCGTCGGAATCGTCGGCGTGCGCGGGATGCGATAGACGGCGGTGTTCGCATTGGTCGCCGTGTTCGAGGGGAAGCTCGGGAAATTCGTCGGCCACGGACCCATCACATAACTCGCGAGCCCCGTCGTGCGGACATAGACCCAGCTCGCGGACGAATTGATCTCATTCACATCCGCGTAAGCCGGGCTGTTCTGCGCCGTGGTGCCCTTCGACCAAGTCGTGGACGAGGTGTTTGAGGTCTCATTCGCGCTGCTGCTGTAGATGCGCGCGTTTTTTTCCGGAGTTCACCGTGAATCACGACGTGAGCTGCGGATCGGCGTGTGCAGCCGTGAGGCAGGCGAGGAGGATCAGCAGCGTGAGTTGTTTCATGTTGTGGTTTGAAAAATCAGTTTGAGTTTGCCGCGCCGCCCGGCGGCCTGCGCATGCCCGGCCTGCCGCCGCCGGGGCCGCCGGGGCCTCTGCGTGCGTTGTCTGCGGGCAGATTTTTTTTCAGTTCGGCGAGTTTTGCGGTGAGGCGTTCGGCGATGCTTGGCTCGGCGGTGAGCAGATCTTTCGTCTCGGAAATGTCGGTGCGCAGGTTGAAGAGCGAACGCTTGCCGTCGCTCCATTCGATGAGCTTCCAGTCGCCGTCGAAGAGCGCGATGTCATG
>JAYWEO010000375.1:0-14184 GCA_043779225.1 Prosthecobacter sp. | reverse complement strand
GGCGGCAACATCACGCTGAGTGCGGGCACCGATCTGCTCATCAGCGGCAATATCAATCATCCGACCGGAGCGGATGCGACGCTGACGCTGCGCGCGGACAACAACATTGATATCAATTCCGGCGCGGACGTGACCTCCACGAGCAACAAGCTCCATGTGGTCCTCAACTCGAACCGTGACGCCATCGGCACCGGGGCCATCTTCCTGCGGACCGGCACCGTGATCACCTCGAACGGCGGCGACATCACGCTCGGCGGTGGCGCGAATCCGCTCACGACGATGGCGATCGGCAACACGCTGCCCCAGGGCATCCTGCTCGATTCGGCAACGCTGACGGCAGGGGCCGGCATCATCAATATTCGCGGGCAGGGTGCGGCGCTCGCGGGTAGCATAAATCTCGGCGTGCGCCTCATCGGCTCGGCGCTGGTTCAGACGACCACCGGGAACATTATCGTCAGAGCGCAGGGCGGCACGCTCGGCAACGCCGGAAGTGCGTTTGCAATCGACGGCGGCTTGATCACGACCGCGGACGGACAAATCACCATCACGGGTGACGCGGGCGCTGGTTCAGCCACGCTGGCCAACGGCATTAACATTAGTGTCAGCACTGTGGCGATCAGCGCCACCGGAAGCGGAAGCATCACTCTCACGGGGACTGGTGGCGTCGGAACTGGTCTGTTCGACACGGGCGTGGACCTCATTAACAACGCGGCTGTGCAGGTGAATACTGGTGCGCTCGTGGTCACCGGCACGGCCATCAATGGGAACAGCTCCGGTGTACGTCTGTCCGCCGGTAGCTCCGGGCGGTTCCTCTCGACGGGTGGCGGTCCCATCACGATCACCGGCACCAGCTTCGGTACCGGCTTCGGATTCCAGGCGGGTGCCAGCAGTGTCGTCGGTGGACCCAGTGCGACGGGTGCCATCACGATCAACGCGGACAAGATGGACCTGACCTCCGGCACGCCTTCGGTGCAGACGACCAACACGGTCACTTTGAAACAAAAGACCGTCGGCCAGCTCATCAATCTCGGTGCGGTGGACAGCGGCACGACGCTCGGGCTCACCGACGCCGAACTGGATCGCATCACCGCGCCCACGGTGAGGATCGGCGATGCGAACAGCGGCGCGATCACCGTCAGCGCGATGATCAGCCCGCTGAATTACAAGACGCTCGGCTTTGGCAACAACGTCACTTTCTCCGGGACGGGCGGGTTTGCCTCGGACATCGGGCCGACGGCGACGGACATCGAGAACGTCAACGTCACTGGCACCGTCACGATCAACCCCGCGGCGCAGCTCACGCTCACGGCGGTCGGCGGCTTTGTCCCGGTGAACGGGCAGAACTTCCAGATCCTCACGAATGATCTGGCGGACGCGATCTCGGGCAATTTCTTCGGCTACTCCGAGGGCGGCAGCGTCCCGGCCTTCCTCGGCTCCGGGATCACCGCGCAGATCACCTACCTCGGCGGCACGGGCAATGACTTCGTGCTCTTCACGAACCGCCCGCCGGTCCCAGGCATTGTGAGCGTGGAGCGGTACCCCACGCAGCCGGTGAAGATCCCCGTGTCGCAGATCACCGGCGCGGCCACCGACCCGGATCCGGGCGATACGATCTCGCTGGTGAGCGTGGCGAATGGCACCAACGGCACGGCGCAGATCGCCGGGAACTTCGTGCTCTACACGCCGGCGGGGAATTTCTCGCTCACGCACACTTTTGGCTACACGATCCAGGACAACCACGGGGCGACGGCGAACGGGAGCGTGACGGTGACGGTGATCGTGGACAATGCGCCTGGACAGAACATCACCAGCCTCAAGCGGCTGCCGGATGGCACGGCGGTGGTCAGTTTTGCGGGCGTCCCCGGCTTCACCTACGGGCTGCAATATACGAACAATCTGGCGAACCCCTGGCAGGACATCGGCCCTGTAACGGTGGATGCCTTTGGCGCGGCGAGCTACACGGACGTGAACCCCGTGCACAAGGCGAGCTTGATGGGCTTCTACCGCTTCATCTACCCGGCCCCGGCCGGACCTTAGCGGACTCTCAAAAACGAATTCGAGGACAGACTGCCTGCTTCTGAAAAGGCTGGCCCCGTCGCCTGCGGAACATGCTCATTTGCTCCCGTTCCGCCCCGCTCAAAATGGCGCGTGCAGTTCCATGCCGTGCGCCTCGGCGACGCCGCGGCAGGTGACTTCGCCGTCGAGGAGATTCAGGCCGCCGATGAGGTTCGGATCCTTCTTGAATGCGCCGGGCACTCCGAGATCGGCGATCAGCTCGATGTAGCGATAGGTCACATTCGTGAGCGCCTGTGTCGCCGTACGTGCGAAGGCGGCGGGCATGTTGGCGACGCAGTAATGCGTGACCTCCTCCTCGACGAAAACGGGATCGTGGTGCGTCGTGGCGCGCGAAGTTTCCGCGCAGCCGCCCTGATCGATCGCGATGTCCACGAAGACGCTGCCGGGCTTCATCACGCGCATCATCTCGCGGTCAATCAGCTTCGGCGCGCGCGCGCCGGGCACGAGCACGGCGCCGATGAGCAGGTCCACCTCGGGCAGCATTTCGAGGATGTGCGCGCGGTTCGAGTAGAGCGTGTGCGCGGTGTGCAGCGTGATGTCGAGGAAGCGCATGCGCTCCACGTCCACATCGAGAATCGTCACGTCCGCACCGAGGCCCTGCGCCATGCGCGCGGCATTCACGCCCGCGGTGCCTCCGCCGATGACGACGACTTTTCCCGGCAGCACACCCGGCACGCCGCCGAGCAGCACGCCGCAGCCGCCGAGGTGCTTTTGCAGAAAATTGCCGCCCATGAGCACGCTCATGCGTCCGGCGATTTCGCTCATCGGCTCGAGCAGCGGGAGACGGCGGTTCACCTCGACTGTCTCGTAGGCGATGCCGGTGATTTTCGAGGCGAGCAATGCGTCGGTGAGCGGCCTGCTCGCGGCGAGGTGGAGATAGGTGAAGAGGATCTGTCCCTCGCGCAAAAGAGGCCATTCGCTTTCGAGCGGCTCCTTCACTTTCACGATGAGTTCCGCGCGCTCGAAGACTTCGCTGTGCTGCGCGACGATCTCCGCGCCCGCTGCCGTGTATTGCTCGTCGGGAAAGCCGGAGCCTGCGCCCGCTCCGGCCTCGACGAAGACCTTGTGCCCGCGCCGCGTGAGCTGGTAGGCGGCGCTCGGGAGGAGGGCGACGCGATTTTCCTGCGCTTTGATTTCCTTGGGGACACCGATGTTCATGGGAAAAGCTTAGCACTCACGCGCCACGCTGGCAAAGTGCGCGAATCGCGCGATGATGCGTGCGTGCCTGCAAAAACCGAACATCCCGAACTCCTCGCGCCCGCCGGTGGCTGGGACTGCCTGCGTGCCGCCGTGGCGAATGGCGCGGACGCCGTTTACTTCGGCCTGCCGCGTTTCAATGCGCGGATGCGCGCGGACAATTTCCGCGATGACGAGCTGCCGGAGGTCGTGACCTTCTGCCACCGCCACGGCGTGAAGGCTTACGTGGCGTTCAACACGCTCGTCTTCACCGGCGAACTCGACGCCGCTGAGCAGATGCTGCGCGACTGCAGCCGCGCGGGTGTGGATGCGCTCATCGTGCAGGACGTGGGCCTCGTGCGCCTCGCGCGGAAGGTGGTGCCCGAGCTGCCGATTCACGCGAGCACGCAGATGACGATCACCTCGCCTGAGGGAGTGGAATTTGCCCGCGAACTCGGAGTCGAGCGCGTGGTGCTCGCACGCGAACTCAGTCTGCGCGAACTCGAAAAATTCCAAATGCACAGCGCAGGCGACGCATCGGGAAATTCAGAATCCAAAACTCAGAATTCAAAATTGCCTCTGGAGGTCTTCGTCCACGGCGCGCTCTGCGTGGCCTACAGCGGCCAGTGCCTCACGAGCGAATCACTCGGGCAGCGCAGCGCCAACCGCGGCGAATGCGCGCAGGCGTGCCGCATGACGTACGAGCTGATCGTGGACGGCGAGGTGCGCGATCTCGGCGACAAAAAATATCTGCTCTCCCCGCAGGATCTCGCCGCGGCGGAGCAGATCCCCGCGCTGCTGGAACGTGGCGTGACGAGTTTCAAAATCGAGGGCCGCCTGAAGTCGCCCGAGTATGTCTCCGCCGTCTGCCAAGTGTATCGCCGCGCGCTCGATGAAGCGATCGCGCAGCGCGAGCACCGCATGACTGAGGCGGAGCGCTATCAGCTCGAGATGACATTTTCGCGCGGGCTCTCCACCGGCTGGGTGCATGGCGTGGATCACCAGCGGCTCGTGCCCGCGCGCTCCGGAAAAAAGCGCGGGCCATTCGCGGGAACGATCGCGCGCGTGGGCGGCGAAAGCGTGGAATTTGATACGCTGGTGCCGCTGAAGCTCGGCGATGGAATCGTCTTCGACACGGGCGGCGACACGAATGCCGAGCAGGGCGGGCGCATCTACCAGATCAAGGGCCGACGATATTATTTCGAGCACGAGCGGATTGATTTTGCCAAGCTCAAGCCCGGCGACCGTGTGTGGAAGACGGACGACCCGGCGCTGAACAAACGGCTCCAGCAAAGCTACGCGGGACGCATTGAGCCGAGGCATCGCATCGCATTCACGCTCACGGTGCGCGGCGCGGCGGGCGAACCGATGGAGATCGAGGCGAGTGCAATCGATTCGGGGAGCACAGGCGGCCCGCCTGTGCCGTCCGGCGTCTCGCCGGACGGATCAGATGTCGCAGGTGAAAACGTCCCGAGCGGATCGCCTGGAGTTGATCCCGAAACGCGAGCAAGCGGCACTCTGACCTTCGCGGCGAGTCGCCGCGAAGCACAGGCGGGCCGCCTGTGCTCCCCGGTGATCGTGCGCTCTGCGATCCCGCTGCAGGCGGCGCGTACTGCGCCGCTCGGGGACGGGAAATTGCGCGAGCACCTCGGGCGTTTCGGCGAGCATCCGTATGAGGTGAGCGAGCTTCGCAACGAACTCGCAGGCGCGCTGATTTTGCCGATCAGCGAAATGAACCGGATGCGCCGTCAGCTCGCATCGGCGCTCGACGAGGCGCTGCAACGCAAGCGCACGGAGTCGGCGCAGACGTGGCGCGAATTTTTCCACTCACTCGATGATCGAGATGCAGCGGCGGAAAAATCTGCAATCCGCAATCCGCAATCCGCAATGCACCTCGCCGTGCTTTGCCGCACGATGGAGCAGATCGAGGCTGCGCTCGGGTGCGGAGTCGCGACGCTCTACGTGGATTTCGAGGACATCCGCCGCTACAAGGATGCCGTGGCGCTCGTGCGCGAACGCGGCAGCGCGCAGATCGTGCTCGCGACGCCGCGCATCCAGAAGGCCGGCGAGCAGGGATTCTTCAAGCTGATCGAAAATGCCGCGCCCGACGGCGTGCTCATCCGCAATCTCGGTGCGATTGATTATTTCCGCGCGACATCACTGCGGCGCATCGGCGACTTTTCGCTGAACGTCGCGAATCCGCTCACGGCTCAACATTTTCTCTCGCGCGGGCTGGAGCGTGTGACGCTGAGCTACGATCTGAACATCGCGCAGGTGCTCGCGCTGCTGGCGGAATGCAGTTCCGCACTCCACACTCCGCACTCCGCATTTGAACTCACGCTGCATCAGCACATGCCGATGTTTCACATGGAGCACTGCGTGTTCGCGGCGTTCATGAGCAAGGGTTCGTCGTTCCTCGACTGCGGCCGGCCATGCGACACGCACCGCGTGCATCTGCGCGACCGCGTGGGCATCCAGCATCCGCTGCGCGCGGATGTCGGCTGCCGCAATACGCTCTTCAACGCCGTGCCGCAGACCGGCGCGGGGTTCTTCGATGCGTTGCGCGATGCGGGGTTTTCGCATTTCCGCGTCGAGCTGCTCGAGGAGGATGCGGCGGAAAGTGCGCGCATCATCCGCGCCTACCAGTCGTTGCTCGCAGGCGAGCGCGATGGCGCAGGGCTGTGGCGCGAGCTGAACGCGCAGAGTCAGCTCGGGGTGACGAAGGGCACGCTCATCGAGAGGTGAGCGGGCGTGCGCGCCTGCCGCGCCGTCCATTTTCAAGCCAATCAGGGCTTCACGTACACGCCGATGAGCGGGCGCCTCGAGGGATTCGGCGTGGTGAAGTCGCTGACGAAGCCGGTCTTCGTGCGGATTTCCACGTGGCCTGCGCCGTTGCCGCCATAGACAAGCACGCTGCCGATGGGGGCCTTGAGCGGGTCGTTGCAGGAAATCCGGTGGAAGCCGTAGTCGTTCGTGAGTTCCGCGGCGGCTTCCTTGGCGTAGCCGGTCTTCGGGCGCGAATCCACGACGCCGGCATCGAGCAGCGCGTTCTTCACGTAGCGCCAGCAGGTGCCGTGGGAATGGCCGTAGGCGCGGGCCGTGGCGATCTCCGCGGCGCGCATCATGCGGCTGTCGTAGCGGTAGGTGGATGAGAGCGATCCGAAAAATGAGAGGCTGCGGGACGCGGGGACCTCGGCTTCGCGCTTGTGATACAGCGACTCGGCGGGCGCGATTTTCGCGATGTCGATGTGCTGGGCTGGTGCCTTGGCGTAGGATTTTGGGGAAGATTTTGCCGGTGTCCTTTTGCTCGCATGAGCCACGCTTTTCTTCGTGTCCGCCTTTTTCGTCGCCGTGCTTTTCTGGTGCGACTGCGACTTTGTGGCCGCCTCCGCGGGTGCTGCCTGGAGTGCCAGGGCAGCGGCAAAAGCGACGGAAAGAATGCGGAATTTGCGGAGTGAAGGCATGAGGCTGATGATTCGGAAACGGGAGGGTAGGCCGATGCTTCATGCCGTCAAAGGTTTTATTCCCGTGTTTGAATGCATAGCGAAAATCATTCCCGATGCGGTGTCCGCGCATTTACGGTGTCCGCGTGAATCTCGAAACTCCGCTCGCCGAAGTGGACGTGGTGCCGCAGCCCAGGGCGCGGCAGCTCGAGCGTTTCGGCATCGCGACGGTCGGCGCGCTGCTCATGCATTTCCCGAGGCGGTACGAGGATCGCACGCAGTTCGATCGGTTCCCCGCCGAGACGGGCGACCGCGCGGTGTGCGTGTGCGGCATCGTGAAGAAGACGACGCTTCGGCGGATTCGTGGCGGGCAGAAGATGTTTGATGTGCTGATCGAGGAGGAGGATGCGGGTGCGTTCGGCGGGCGGCTCGTGTGCCGGTGGTTTAATTCGCACTGGGTGGAAAAGATGATCGCGCCTGGCCACATGCTGGTCGTGTACGGCAAGCCGAAGGTGGGGGCGGGAGGTGTGGTCATCGCGCATCCGGAGTTTGAAGTCGTCGAGGACGACACGGAGCAGAGCATCCATCTGAAGCGCATCGTGCCGATCCATGCCGCGACCGAGGGGCTTTCGCCGCGGCTGATCCGCCGCATCATCTGGGACGTGCTGGAGCGGCTGGAGGACGATGTGGTCGGGCAGCTCGTGCCGTCCGCGCTCGACAGGATGCCGCGCGCGTGGGCGCTGCGGCAGATGCATTTTCCGAAATCGTGGGACGAGATGGCGAAGGCGCGGAAGCATCTCGTGCTGGAGGAATTTCTCGCGATGCAGCTTGCCGTGAGCTCGAAGCGCGCGGAGCAGAAGGCCGAGCGCGGGGAGCCGCATTGCGGCAGCGGCGAGCTGATGCGGCACCTGCACGAGTCGCTGCCATTTTCACTCACCGGCGCGCAAAAGCGGGCGATTGCGGAGATTCACGACGACCTCGCGAGCGCGCATCCGATGAACCGGCTGCTGCACGGCGACGTGGGCTCGGGCAAGACCTTCGTCGCGATGAGCGCGATGCTGCTGTGTGTCGAGGCGGGATTCCAGGCCGCGCTCATGGCACCGACGCAGATTCTCGCCGAGCAGCACTTCCTGAATTTCCGCCGCCTGCTGGAGCCGCTCGGCATCCGCGTCTCGCTGCGCACCGGCGCGCGAAAGGAGGATGCGGGCGATATGCCGCTCTTTTCTTCACAAGTGGAAGGAAGCGATTCCGAGCCGCACATTTTCATCGGGACTCATGCGCTACTGTATGAGGGCGCGGGGATTTCGCGGCTGGGGCTGGCGGTGATTGATGAGCAGCACAAATTCGGCGTGATGCAGCGGGCACGGCTGCGCGGCGATGGCGCGGTGCCGGATGTGCTCGTGATGACCGCGACGCCGATCCCGCGCACGCTGACGATGACTTTGTACGGCGACCTCGATGTCTCGACGCTTGATGAAATGCCCGCCGGGCGCGGGCGCATCGTCACGCTCGTGCGGCCGCCGGAGAAGCTGCCGGACGCGGTGAAATTCATCCGCGCGCAGCTCGACGAGGGGCGGCAGGCATACATCGTGTATCCGCTCGTCGAGGAGAGCGAGCGGATGGAGGTGAAGGCGGCGGCGGCGGAATTCTCCAAATGGAGTGAGATGCTCGCGCCGATGAAATGCGCGCTGATCCACGGACGCGTGCCGCCGGAGGAAAAGGACGCGGTGATGGCGGCATTCCGCAGCGGTGAGACGAAGGCGCTCATCGCCACGACGGTGATCGAGGTCGGCGTGGATGTGCCGAATGCGAACATCATGCTGATCGAAAATGCGGAGCGCTTCGGCCTCGCGCAGCTTCATCAGCTCCGCGGGCGCATCGGGCGGGGTGCGCACAAGAGCTGGTGCGCGCTCTTCACGAGCGACGATGATCCGGAGTCGCTGGAAAAATTGCGCATCCTCGAGCGGACGGGCGACGGCTTTGAAATCGCCGAGGCGGATCTGCGTCTGCGCGGCCCTGGCGATCTGCTCGGCACAGCGCAGAGCGGGCTCGCGCCGCTGCGGCTGGGCGATCTTTTTGCGGACTCGGATCTGATGAAGCTCGCGCGCAACCACGCCTTCCTCATCTTTGAACGAGACCCAAAACTGGAGCTGCCGGAGAATGCGGGCTGCCGGAAATTGCTTGCCGAAGGCCGCCGCACCATCCTTTCCCAAGTGAGCTGAACATGTACGAACCCCGCCGCATCCTCCTCCTGATCGTCATCGGCATCCTCGCCGGATATGCGTGGTGGCGCTACGATCACCGTGGTGTGCGAGCGCCGGAGAAATTCACGCTCGCGACCGCGCCGAAGCTCAGCCTCGACGACGTGAAGGTGCTGTCGGCGATCGACGCGGAATACACGAAGCTCGTGCAGTCCGTCGTGCCGGGCGTGGTGAGCATCACGAGTTCGCGCACCTTTACGCAGCTCGCGCCGCTGACGATCGAGGATCTGTTCGCGGGCCGGCAGCGCACGCAGGAGGCAAAAAACACCTCGCTCGGCAGCGGCGTGATCGTCTCGAAGGAAGGGCACATTTTGACGAACTACCACGTGATCGAAGGCAAGATGATCGACGGCAAGAGGGAGATACGCGTGCAGCTCACGGACGGGCGGAATCTTCCCGCCGCGCTGATCGGAACCGATCCGATGACGGACATCGCGGTGCTGAAAATCGAAGCGCCGAATATCGAGGTGCTGCCGCTCGGGGACAGCGGGGCGCTCCGCGTGGGGCAGCAGGTATTTGCGGTGGGAAATCCGTACGGTCTCGAAGAGAGCGTGTCGCGCGGCATCGTGAGCGCGAAAGGCCGCCAGATCGGCGACAACATCACCGAGCACATCCAGCACGATGCGGCGGTGAACCAGGGCAACTCGGGCGGGCCGCTGCTGAACGTGAGGGGCGAAATCGTCGGCATCAATTCACAGATCCTGGGCAGCCGCACGGGCGGATGGCAGGGGATCAGTTTCGCCATTCCCTCGAATGCCGCGCGGCGCATCCTTGAGGGGATCATCAAAAACGGGCGCATGGTGCGGAGCTATCTCGGTGTGGAGATGGATAATGTCACCGCCGTGCTGGCGCAACGGTTTGGGGTGAGGATGCAGGATGTGACGGTGGCGCACGCGCAGCGGTTCGGGCTGCCGGACATGGAGGGCGCGGTCATCCTGACCGTCACGCCGGGCTCGCCCGCGGCGGGATGCGGCCTGCAGCCGGGCGACGTGGTGCGGACGGTGAATGGCGCGCATGTGAAGAGCGCGGGGCAATTGAACCAGATGATCATCAGCGCGGAGATCGGGCGGGAGCTGAAACTCGGCTTCATCCGAGCCGGGAAACTGATGACGGCAAAGGCGAAGACCGCGGCGACACCGGCGGAACTGAGCAGCCCCATCCCCGGTCGCTGATGCGCCATTTGGAGCGGCGACTTCCAAGTCGCCGCTCCCACGCGCGCGGACCGGCGTTCGGGCAGAGTTTGAATGAAATACGATTTCTACCGTCAAATTGCCAGAATCCGTCCGCCATGGCTCTCTCCAATAATTTTCCTGCCCCCATGTTTTTGCCCGCCTTCCCTGCGGGCAAGAAAATGTGGGCAAGAAAATCGGCGGGAAGCGCGCCGACTCCCTTTCTGGCAATCGGACTGTGTAAATCGTGTAAAAATCGCATGATTCGACACGCAAAAGGTGCATGCGATGTATTTACAGTAATCTGCATGCGCGGGAGAGAATCCGATTGCTTCGCACCGGAACCGTGGGAATGATGGGGAGACCCCAAACAGTGCCTCCCATACCCCCCAGTCTCACAGGTGCCAGCCTGCTTTATCGGGCAGCATCCGCTCTCGTCGCCGGGCCTTCGGGGACGGGCGCTTCGCGTAGCGGCGGCGGTTCCGATCAGCATCGGCAGGTATGGGGTTGCCAAGCATCGCGCGGTAGTGTCAGAAACAACGAATAATCTATGAAGAGGAAGCCCATCCACAGTGATACGAAGATGAAGCGGAAACGGCTGGCGGCAGCATCCAATCGCGGCGCGAAGGCGCTTGCGGGATCCATCTCCAGCTTTTGCCGGGTTCTCGCAGTATCGGCGATCACGGCGATGGGTCTCGGCCAGGCGGGCGCGGTGACTTTGACGTGGGATGGTGCGATCACCAACGGCACTTCGCTGGGCGGTGGCGGGACGTGGGATGCAGGGACGACGGCCAACTGGTGGAACGGCTTATCCGACCAGCTTTGGAACAACACCGGCGCGACGGACGCCCTTTTTACCAATTTCGGCGGAAATATCTTCGTGCAGGGTCCGGTGAGTGCGCGCTCGATGACATTCAGCGTCGCGGGCTACGTGCTGGCCGGGTCCGGCTCCATTGATTTCGGAGCGCAGAATGGCATCATCACGGTCACGAACAAGGGGGAGAGCGCCACGATCTCCGCTTTTCTGAATGGCACGAATGGGTTCACAAAGGCGGGCGCGGGGGATCTGATTCTCGAATCGAACAACACTGGTACCGCTGGCATTCAGGGAGGCATCACCATCTCAGGCGGCACGCTGATCCTGAGCTACGGCGCGAGCAATCCGCTGGTCATCCTGAAAACTTCAAATAACCTGACGTTCACCAATACGTCGGAGTTTCAGTTTCAGGCGGACACCCCCGGCAGTCCGGGCGCCAGCATGGCGCTGAGCACGCTGACGTTCAGCGCGGGTGAGGGCACGGTGCATTCATTCGCACAAACGCCGCTGGCCAATGCGGTGATGACCTTCGGCAACCTCGCCGCGCGGGTGGCCGGGGCGACGGGGAACTTTGTCCAGGAATCGCTGCCGCAGGTTTTTGGTGTGACCGCAGGCGGGCCTGGGACCACGATCACGCTTTCGACGATCAATGCCGGCAAGATCACCCCTGGTGATTCGGTCAACGGCACGAACATCGGGGCGAATACGACCGTCTCGGGCATCGTGGATAACCTCAACGGCACCAGCACGGTGACGCTGAGCACCGCGATGACGGGATCGCCCTCGACGCAGAACATTACCTTTGGCCTGAAGGACAAGCGGATCATCTTCACTGCCGCACCGGTTGTGAACAATTTCATCAACCAGGGTCTGTTCTTCAACGGCAATCGGTACGCGTGGTATGACACGGCGGATTTTGCGCGGGTGCGCGCCATCAATTATGGCGTGGATGCGAGCACTGCCACCCAGGGAACCTCCACGACGGGCATCCTCGTCGCCAGTGGCCAGCATGTGCAGGTCACGGGTGACATCACCGGGCAGGGCAATTTCACCCTCAAGACGCTGAATCTGGAAGGCAGCTCATTTTCGCGCGGCATCCTGCAGAGTCCGGGAACGACGCTGACGCTCACGAATGCGGGCATCCTCAAGAGCGGCGGTGGCAGTGTGACGATTTCCGGCGGCACGATCACCGCCTCGCCACTGACGACGGAGTTCGTCCTCCGCGCCGACCAATCGTCCGACAGGCTGGTCATCAACAGCGTGCTCGCGGGCACGGGCGGCGTGACCAAAAGCGGGCAGGGGAGCGTCCTGCTGAATGCGCAGACGGCCGGAGCGCTGAGCCTTTCGGGAACGGCCACGACGAGTGCGTCCACGCTGCTGCAACTGCCTTTCACCGCCCCGCAAGGGCTCGTGGACTACGTGAATTACCTTGCTGCAAACAGCCTCCCGCCGCTGCCCGTGAACGGCCCTGGGATCCCTGCGAACACGAGCATTTCGAGCATCTCCGGCTCCACGGTGACCCTCAGCCAGGCGGCGACTGCGAATGCCCCGCTGGTGCAGAGCTATACCACGGCGCTGAACACGGCCTCCGCGGTGATCCAGCTCGCCCCTGCAGAGGCGGCGACGCTGACGGTCGGGCAGATCGTCTCCGGCGTCGGCATCGCGCCGAATACGACCATCGCCATCGGAGGCATCAATGTCGCGACCGGTGCGGTGACCCTTTCCACGGCGCCGATCCAGTCTGCAACATCGCAGACGGTCAGCTTTGGCGGTGCGACGGTGGCATTTGGCAGCACGCAAAACTTCAGCCTCCAGGCGGGCCCGCAGAACAGCGACCACGGCCTCACAGGCATCAACTCCTCCACGCTGATGCTCCTCTCCGCGGTTCCCGGTCTGCTGCCGGGGGTGTCCGTAGAGGCCAAGGATGCCGGCGGCAACGCCGTCTTCCCGACTGGGACGAGGGTTCTGAGCGTCAGTCCCGACGGCCTGACGGTGACCGTCACGCAGGTGGCGACTTCGGCGTCCGACGCCAATTTCGGTGCGGTGACCACCTACGCCGCGCAGGTCGGCGGTGGTGCCCGCACCACAGCGGTCCTGCCTGCCGGCAAGGGTGCTACGGTGGTGCCCGGCACGCTGGTCACGGGTGTGAACATCCCGCCCGGTACCAAGGTCACGCTTGTCAACGTGGACACGGTGACCCTTTTCCCCGCGATCCCGGCGGCGCAGACGTATCAGCCGGCGGCTGCCATTCCGGCGAGTTCCTCGACGATCTCGCTCAATGCGAGCACCCAGACGCCGACCCTGTATGTGAACGAACTGGTCTCCGGCCCTGGAATCCCGGCGGGCACGACGATCATTGCCATCAACAACACCACCGGCGTGGTGACCCTGAGCAATCCGACGACGGCACCCATCACCACGGCCACGAACCTCGCGTTTGGCGCGCTCGGAAACCAGGCCCTCACCTTCGGCGGTGCGACGATTGCCTTTGGTGCGGGCACGCTGGTGCTCTCGCCCGCCCAGGCGGCCACCCTCATCGTCGGATCGACGGTGACGGGCACGAACATTCCGGCGGGCACGACGGTGACCGCCATCCAGGACTTTGGGACCTACAAGGTCGCCACCCTCAGCACGAGTGCGATCGGCACGGCGTCCGCGCAGTTTCTCTCCTTCGGTGGAGCGACGGTGGTGGGCATCAACAGCGCGTACGGCGGCGGCACCCAGGTGAATTCCGGCATCTTTGCGGTGAGCGCCGCGGGCCTGCCGGCGCTTGGGGCCGTGGGCATCGCCGGCGGGGCGGAGTTTGCCGCGCTGAATTCTGTCATCACGAATGCCATCACCTTGTCCGGAGGCGGGGCTGCGCTCAGCGGCGCAGGTGGCAGCAATTCAGGGTTCTCGGGAGCGATCAGTGCCGGCGCGAATGACTTCCAGCTCATCGCCCGGGATTTCCGGGATTCCACGGCTGCGAATCTGCTGGTCAGCAGCAACATCACCGGCACGGGGCGGCTGACGGTTCCCCAGAGTTCCACCGGCATCGTGACGCTCACGGGTAACAACTCGGCATTCACGGGGCCCGTGACCATCGAGAACACCGCGACCCTCTCCGTCGCCCGGCTGAATTCCCTCACCAACAATGCGATCGTTCTGACTGGCACGCTCAAGCTCGCACTCGATGGAGACAGCGGTGCTGCGTATGCAGGTGGCAATGGCACTGGCGCACAGCAGACCCTGTTGCTGAACAA
>JAYWEO010000374.1:0-8498 GCA_043779225.1 Prosthecobacter sp. | reverse complement strand
TGTTCATGAACGCCATGATCTGGAAATACTCGCGATGCGTGAGCGGGTCGAACTTATGCGTGTGGCATTGCGCGCAGCCGAGCGTGAGGCCGAGCCACGTCGCGCCGGTTGTGGCGACGCGATCGGTCATCGCGTGAAAACGGAACTCGTTCGGATCGATGCCGCCCTCCTCGTTCAGCATCGTGTTACGGTGAAAGCCCGTCGCGATTTTCTGATCGAGCGTCGAGCCGGGCAGCATGTCTCCCGCGATCTGCTCGATGGTGAATTGATCGAACGGCTTGTCCGCATTGAGCGCGTTGATGACCCAGTCGCGATACGGCCAGATGCTGCGCGGGCGATCCTTTTCGTAGCCATTCGTGTCGGCGTAGCGCGCGAGGTCGAGCCACTTGCGGGCCCAGCGCTCGCCATAGCGGGGAGAAGCGAGCAGCTTGTCGGCGAGAGATTCCACTGCGGAGTTCGGATTGCGGATCGCGGATTGGATGAAGTCGTCCTGCTCCTGCGGCGTCGGCGGGATGCCCGTGAGATCGAGGTAAAGTCGGCGGCACAGCGTGGCGGCGTCCGCCTCCGGCGAGGGCGCGAGGCCGGCGCTTTCTAGCTGCGCGCGCACGAAGCGATCGATGGGATTGCGCGACCAGTCTGCATTTTTCATCACGGGCAGTTCCGTCTGCTTCGGTTTCACGAATGCCCAATGCTGCTGATACGCGCCGCCTGCGGCGATCCAGCGGCGCAGCGTTTCCTTTTGTTCCGGCGTGAGTGGACGCTTCGCGGAAGGCGGCGGCATCAGCTCGTCCTCGTCCTTCGTGAAAATGCGGGTGATGATTTCGCTCTGGTCCGGCTTTCCCGGCACGAGCGCGATGGCACCGGACTTCGCCTCCTTCACTGCGGACTCGCGCATGTCGAGTCGCAGCCCTCCTTTGCGGGCCTTGTCATCGGGCCCGTGGCATTTGAAGCAGTGCTGCGAAAGGATGGGCCGCACCTCACGGCTGAAGTCGGGCGCACGGGCGGCGTGCAGATGCGCTGCGAGGAGCAAGGTGAGCAGGGGTGCGAGAGATTTCATGTCCGGCAAAAATGTTGATGCGTCGCGGAAGAATCCCTTGGGCGCAAATCGAGGTTACGCGACTCCGGCCTTCGTCTCGACGAAGCGCGCGTAGAGCCATGCGAGATCCGAGAGGCGGTTCAGGTAATGGAGGATCGCATCGCTCACCGGGAAACCTGCCTCGCGCATCGCGCACACTGCGCGTTCCGCACTGCGGCACGCGACGCGCACTTGGTCGAGCATCACGCTCCCTTTCGTCGCGCCGGGTGTCGCCCAGTGCTTGTAGCTGATCCTGTGATTCTTTTCCAAATCATCCACGAGCGCGGTGAGCCGCTCCGCCATCTCGGGTCCGACAAGCTTGTAGCCTTTTTCCACGTAGCGCGCGCGGTCTTCGGCCGCGACGGCAAGCTCGCCCATGAGCGTGACGAGATCCCTTTGGATCTCCTCGAGCGGCTGCGTGATGAATGCATCGTCGTTCCACGCGCGCGCCATGCCGATGGCGACATTCAGCTCATCGCACGCACCGTAGGCGGAGACGCGGATATCCGTCTTGGACACCCTGCGGTTGAACATCATGGCAGTCGTGCCGCCGTCTCCGGTCTTGGTCGCGATGGACATGCGGGGAGGCTATGCGCGACTCGCGGAGAGACGAATCATTTTCTCTCAGCCCGCCATTTTCGGCGGTCATTGCACGCCCGAGTGCGTCCGGCATTTGCCAGAAGGTGGGCAGCGGATTCTTCCGTTTGTCTGTAACAAAACGCTGCGGCAAGTGTATCCATATATAGAAGCCCCTGATGCCGGGCGATGCCTTCGCTCCCCACGATCCGAAGTTTTCCTTTCCACTCTGCACAGCAAACCCAACCAAAGAAAAAGACTGCCATGACCAAGAACAAAGTCCCGCCGAAGCGCCGCATGTGCGGCGCCAGCGAAGCACATCAGCGCCTCTGCGAATGCGATCCCGGCTTTCGGGAGCGTCGCAGCCTGATCCACCTTCAGGCCGAGACCTTCATGCTGAATGGCCGCGCGGCCAAGAGCATCGACAGCGGAAAAATCCGGAAGCTGCCCGTGGTCGTCCACGTCGTCTTTAACACGCCGGACGAAAATATTTCCGACGCGCAGATCCGCAGCCAGATCAAGGTGCTCAACCGCGACTACAGCGCGACGAATCCCGACAAGTCCTCGACCCCGACTCCGTGGAAGGGGCTGATCATTGATGCCAGGATCCGCTTCGTGCTCGCGAAAAAGGATCCCGAAGGCAAGCCGACCCAAGGCATCACACGCACGAGGACGGCAAGCACTTCGTTTGGCACCCACGATGAAGTCAAATCGAGTGCGACCGGCGGTGCCAATCCATGGCCGACGGACAAGTATCTGAACCTCTGGGTCTGCTCACTCGGCGACGGTCTTCTCGGCTACGCGCAGTTTCCCGGCGGGCCGCCGGCGACCGACGGCGTGGTCATCCTGAACACGGCTTTCGGAACCGTCGGCACTGCGGCAGCGCCCTTCAATCTTGGCCGCACCGCCGTCCATGAAGTCGGCCACTGGCTGAACCTCAATCACATCTGGGGCGACACGAATGACTGCTCGGGCACCGATCACATCTCGGACACGCCCAATGCCAAGGCACCGAATTTCGGCAAGCCCACATTCCCACACGTCACCTGCGGCAACGGCCCGAATGGCGACATGTTCGTGAACTACATGGACTACGTGGATGATGCCGCGATGGTCATGTTCACACACGCGCAGGTGGCGCGCATGCACGCGGCGCTCATCGGCCCGCGGAGCGCGATCGGAGTCTAGGACGCCGGAGGGATCGAAATCTCAACCGGCCGAATTTCCGCTCGCAGGCGGGATTCGGCCGGAAGAGATTCGGGGCGTCCCATTTTTATGAAAGCGCAAGACCTGATCGGCCACTGGGTGCATTCCCACGAGGAGGATACCGCTGCGGAAACGGTCTTCCGTCCCGCGAACTTCAGTTTTCCGCGTTCGCGTGGACGCGATTCGTTCGAGCTTCAGCCGGATGCCCTCATTGAGCACGGCCCCGGCCCGGGCGATGCGGCGACGGCAAGGCGAGGAACGTGGAGCGTATCTGAAAATGGCGAGCTTTCCTTCTTTCGCGACGGGGCAAAGAAAGCGGCGCGTGTGCTGAAGATTCTCAGCGTGCAGCCCGATCGCCTGGAAGTCTGCGACAGGTGAGGGCTCGGATTGTATCGCAGTCATCCTTGATCCCGAAGTTTTTCCACCCATGTCTGCATGAAACGGCCGCTGCCTTTTGGTGATGATTTCGTCGTTATGAAATGGCAGTATCCTTCCCAAGAAATCAAAAAAACGGTTGGATCATGAAATCGGTGCCGCAGCTCTGTTGATGGTTTGCCGCGGCATTGAGGAAGAAAGCTCAGAAATATGCATGTCACTTGCCCGCAGTGCTCCATTCGCTTCCACTCAAGGCGGTCTGCATGTCCCCGTTGTGGGAAGATGAATGTGCTTTCTTTGAAGAAAAACCTTCGACTCGTGCTCGTCGTCACTTTTTTTGCTGCTCTGGCAATCTGGCTTCTCGTGCGCCTCACGACCCATGAAGGGCTCTGGCAGAGCGACCCCGATTTCCACCCTTTCAGCACCCCGACGCCCGCTTCTCCGCCGGATCCGCATTTCGGCACGGCTCCCTGAGAATCAAAGCATGAAGCCCACCCGGCGGCGTGGTGCCTGATGGTGTGTTGAAATTGCCGATGTTCCGGCAGCACGAGCGGGAGGTTCGACGGGCTCACGCCAAGCCCGAGCGCGAGTTCGGCGAAGAACTGATCGCCGCTCGTCGTCGGGATGAATCGCCCGCGGCCGGGATCGAGCGGATTCACTTCGGTGCCGACATCGGGATTGATCGCGAGATTTTCCGGCGGCACCTCGTCGTTCACATTCGCGAGCGGGACGAGGAAGGCGAGTTCGGGATCGAATGTTCAGCCGCACGCCGTATTCCGGATTTGCCGTGCCCCAGTTTGGTGTGCCAATTCTTGCCATCCTGCGGGACATTCTGTGCCATTTTTGCACGCTTCCATCCCCCGCAAACTCGGGCTCTCAGGGAAGCACGTCCGGCGTTCGCGGCTGGCATGGATTTTGATATGGCAAACATCGGGCGCCTAAGCCCGCGGCTCAAGTGAGCCGGGGACAGAAAGGTGCCTGCCAGTCGGACTGGTTATGAACGGCGGAGGCCGGGCCGACTGGGTGACTCAAACTCATCCGCCATTAGCAAAATCAAACCTATGAACACTACACTGACTCGTTGGAATCCATTGCGGGAACTGGAGGATTTCCAGAACCGCATTCTGGGCGCATTCAAACCCGCCTCGCGCGAAAATGGCAATGGCCATGAAGCGCTGGCCCTGGCGGAATGGATGCCGCTCGTTGACGTTGCCGAGGATGACAAGGAATACCTCATCACCGCCGAATTGCCGGAGGTGATGAAGGAGGATGTGAAGGTAACCCTGGAGAACGGGATGCTGACCATCACCGGCGAACGGAAGTTCGAGAAGGAGGAGAAGAACAAGAAGTATCATCGCGTCGAGCGGTCCTATGGCACCTTCGCGCGCTCCTTCACGCTGCCGAATGACGGCGACGCGGCGAAGGTGAACGCGGAGTTCAAGGACGGCATGCTCAAGGTCCGCGTGGCCAAGAGCGAGGCAGCGCGGCCCAAGCAAATCGAAGTGAAGGCAAGCTAAGGTCGTGACCGGGTGCGGCGGGCAGCACGGTCTAAGTGCTGCCCGCGGCGAGGAAAGAAACATCAACCAAACAAACAACAACACCAACCCATGAAAACACAACTAGCTAAGAAAGTCGTCCGCCCCACGGCGCTGGCACTGTGCGCGGCTGGTCTTGCTCTGTCTGGTCCATGCTATTTGCAGGCGGCGGAGCAGGCGGCCAGTCCAACCACCGGCACGTATGGCAGCGGGAAGAACTACAAGACAACCGTCGAGCGGCATAACGAAGGCGAACTGTCCGCGGAGGATCTGCACCAGGCCTCACTGCTGAGTTCGCAGATGCTCATGCACCTCAATGCCGCGGCGCTTCACTGCATTGACGGCAAAGGGGACAGTGCCAAGCCCGAAATCGAGAAGGCGCAATCCCTCGCTGGCATTGTCCGCAAGCTCCTGCCGACGACGACCGTCACGACTATCGTGATGGACGCACAGGGGAAGGAGGTGTATCGCGACGTGCAGAAGGTCCAGGATGACCAAATCCCGATCTTCGCCAGCGATATCGCGGTTGAGGTGGTCGAGCCACTCGTGGAGGCGAAGAAGGATCAGGCCGCATTGAAGGGGCTGAAGCTCGCGGACGCGGACGTGATTCACACCGCCGTGCTTGCGGATCTCGGCTTCATCGAGCGCAAGCTTGCGCGGGCGGCCCAACTGCTCAGCAAGCCCGAGGATGCCGCCGCGCAACTGGCGCTCGCACAGAATGCCGGCATCCGCTTCTCGGTGCATAAGGAGGACAGTCCGCTCGTCGAAGTGCAGCACGCCCTGCGGCTCGCCGAGCGCATGGTGCAGGAGAAGAAATACGACGGCGCAAAGGTGAACCTGCAACTCGCCAGGCTGCGTCTCGAAACCTACCGCGGGCTCGTCGGCAGCAGTGCAGCCAAGCCGGCGGCTGATCTTGAGAAGGAGATCGAGAAGGTCTCCGCCGAGATCGAGAAACCCGGTGGCGCGGAGAAAATCCGCGGCATGTGGGACAAGGCGACGAGCTGGTTCAAGCGCGGGAGCGGCCAGGCGCACGAATCCGCGCCTGCCGAGAAAAAGGAGGGTAAGCCGTAACACCGGCAAACGCATGGGGGCCGGCGGGGACTTCCCCCGGCCCCATGCCATTTCAACAATGCAAAACAAAACCGAAGGAGTAACCACCATGAAATGCCCAACTAACAAACGGAATTTTGGATTGCTGGCCGCAGCGCTGGCATTGAGCGTGTGCTTGGTAATGACATTGCCTCCGTCGGCTGGCGTTGCCGGGGAGACAAAGCAGGACAACAATGGGTTCGTCGAAAAGATGGAGAAGTGGCAGGGTAAGATGTCGGAAAAATTCCGCGACACGTGGAAAAGCCTCCGTGGCGCAAGCAAGGAAAAGTCCATCGCGACGGCATCCGTCGATCTCCGTGAAGACAAGGATAGCTACACGGTGCGCTTGAATCTGCCTGACCGCGACTTGGAGAAGGTGGAGATCAAACTGGAAGGCGAGACGTTGCGGATCGTCGCGCCGGCTGGGGAGAAAGCTGGCCGCTACGAGCAGACCATCGCGCTTGCGGGGGTCGCCTCGCACGCGCCGCCGAAGATCGAGCGCAAACAGAAGGACAACATGATCGTCGTCACTGTGCCCAAGGGAGCAAACATAGCGGGCGCGGTTCCCCCGCTCGTCGTTCCGGACCCCTCGTTGCTGGCGCCGCTTTCGGCGTGGGAGGCCGATGTATTCGCGCGCATGAAAGAGATGCGTCGTGACATGGATCGCGCCTTTGATGACGCGTTCCGTGAGTTCGAGGGGCTGCCTGAGCACAGGGGCTTCTTCGACGAGCCGCGCTTTGGCTCGTCGCTCGACCTCAAGGAGGAAGGCGATCACTATGTGGTGCGCACCTGGCTGCCGGATCGGGACATGCAGGATATCAACGTCACTGTCCAAGACCGGACACTGAAGATCGAGGCGAAGGAGCAGGAAACCAAGAAGAAGGAGGGCGATGCCGGAGCCCTGCACAGCATGCGCAAGGCGGCATATTCGCAGCTCCTCACGCTGCCCGGCCCGGTGCAAAGCGACAAAATGAAAGTCGAAAAAAAGGAGGGCATGTTGGTCGTGACGCTGCCCAAAACGAAGTGAACAGCGCAGATGAAGACAAACCATTCCATTGTTGAAGGCGAGCGTCGGCTCCGTCAGTCGGCGCTCGTCAGGCGGCTCGGCGATGCACTCGCGCAGCCGGCCGCGGACGACCTGGGCGAGCGGACCGGCATTTTTGCCGAGGCACTGATGGAAGATGCGGTGCGTGAAAATGCGTCCGACATCCATCTCGATCCGGTGGCCGGGGGATATGAAGTGCGATTGCGCATAGACGGCGCGCTCGTCGAGACGCTGCTGCTGCCGCCGGAGCCGGGGCTGCATCTGCTGCGTTTTTTCAAGGCGCACGCCGACCTCGACCCGGTCTTTGCGCTGCGTCCGCAGGATGGCCGCGCGTCGCTGGCGCTCGCGGGCGGCGAAGTCTCCGTGCGCGTCGCCACGGGTCCCGGAGTGCGTGGCGAGAAGCTCGCGTTGCGTCTGCTTCCGCATGCCCTCACGCGGCCACCGCTGGATCAGCTCGGCTTGAGTGCGGTGGACTACGAGACGCTGACTCGCGCGCTCCATGACGTGCGCGGGATGATTCTCATCAGCGGCCCGACCGGCTCGGGCAAGACGACCACGCTCTACGCCCTTGTGCGGGAACTCGCGCGCGCGGGCCGCTCGATCGTGAGCATCGAAGATCCTGTGGAATATATGCTCGACGGCGTGACTCAGCTCCAAGTGAACGAACGCCAGGGTCTCACCTTTGCCGAAGGCGTCCGGGGTCTCCTGCGGCTCGACCCGGACGGCATCATGCTGGGCGAAATGCGCGACGCCACTTCCGCCCGCGCCGCGCTGGATGCCTCCGACAGCGGTCATGTCTTCCTCAGCACGCTGCACGCGCGCGATGCCGCGGGCTCGCTCAGCGTGCTGCGGCACTTCGGCCTCGCCGATCACGAAATCGCCGCGAGCGTGGATCTCCTCGTGGCCCAGCGTCTCGTGCGGCGGCTCTGCCCCGCGTGCCGCCGACTCGAAGCGCCGACCGACGACGAGGCGCAATGGCTGCGGCTCTGCGGCTGTCCCGTTCCGGAACAGACGTGGCACGCGGTCGGTTGCCGGGAGTGCGGCGGCAGCGGCTACCGCGGGCGCACGGGCATCTTCGAGATTCATCGCCTGCGTGAGGCGGATGCGGACCTCATCCTCTCTCACGCCGATGAACACACGCTGCGCAGACACCTGCGCAGACTCGGCGCGCTTTCGATGCTCGAAGACGATCTGCAAAAAGTCGCCGATGGCATCACCAGCATCGCGGAGTTTCAAGCGGTCGGCGGCATGGGCTTTTTTGCGCGCGACCCTGCCCGCGCGAAGTCTCTTCCCTCAGTTTGAATCCACTGACGGGAAGCGCTTCATCCGGGCAGCAAAAAGGGCTGCCGTTTTTTCGGCAGCCCTTTCGCTGAGGTGGTTTTTTCCGGCCGGCGCGGGATTCGCGTAGTGCTTACGCGGTGGCGTCGGCGATGGCGGGGGAGTCGCTGCCTTCGGCACCGAAGCTCACGAGCTTGATCTCCTTGTGGGTTGGGAAGCCGGTGCCCGCGGGGATGAGGTGGCCCATGATGACGTTTTCCTTGAACCCGCGCAGGATGTCCGTGCGGCCAAGTGTGGCGGCGTCGGTGAGGACGCGCGT
>JAYWEO010000373.1:0-6976 GCA_043779225.1 Prosthecobacter sp. | reverse complement strand
TGTGGCAACACTTTGCCGCCGCGTGGCACAAGGGCGGCTACTCTCAGGGAAATGACACGGATGGACACGACGGCAGACAGCGCTGCGAGCGAGGGAATGGACGGGCTCCATTCCGGATTCTGGCTGCCTGAATCGCTCTCGCGGCCCGTGCCAGCCGGGGAGGGAAAAAACGTGTGGCTCGCAGAGTTTCGCGTGAGCACGCGCGCGCTTCCCTACCTCGCAGATCATGGCTTTCAGGGCATGATCGTGCTGCCCGGCGCATTCCACATCGCACTCGTGCAAAAAGTACACCGGGACTTTTTCCAGACAGACGCAGTGAGTCTGCGCGACATTGAATTCACAAAGCCGGTGCTGCTCTCGGACGCCATCACGACCCTCACCGTTCGCCTCGAAGAACGCGGCGATGGAACGGTGGCCTATGAGTTGTTCGAAGCCACGGGCGGCGAGGTGAATCGCCCTGGGAGTGTGCAGCCGTGCGCGCGAATGCAGGTGGATTTCACCGGCGAAAAAGCAAGATGCGCAGTCTCGCTCACGTCCGACAGCCGCACTCCATCCGCGACCGATGGCGGCGAATTTTACCGGCAGCTCCGCGCAAACGGGAACGAATACGGCCCGCAGTTTCAGACGATCGCGAACCTCTCGGGCATTGGCGGAAATTTTCTGGCTCACTTCACAGACTTGTCTGCCGTTTCATCACAGCCCGCGATTTTTCCCACTCCACCGGATCTCGATTCCGCATCGCAGATTCTCGCGGTATTCAATCTCGGGGGTGGCCGCACGTTCATCCTGAAGTCCATCGGCCATCTTACACTTTTCCCGCACGCTGGCTCGCGGCCGCATCGTGCGTTTGCCTCACTCGCGGACAAAACCGCTCCAGACGGCGAGACACTGCGCGGCTCCGTGACCGCGGTGGACAAAAGCGGCGTTCCACTCTGGGCAGTCGCGGATGTCACGCTCGCATTCCTGGAGCGTCCCGGATCTGCAGGGGCCGGATCTCCGCACGCGACGCGGCTGTGCATCGCCTCCACATTCACCGCGGAGCCGCTTGAGGATTCCCTCCGGTTTTGGGGCGAACACACAGGGCAGCCGGTCAGCGTTGAGTTCGCCCCTTACAATCAGGTGTTCCAGCAGTTGCTCGATCCCGCGAGCGACTTTCGGAAAAACCGGGACGGCATCAATGCGATCATTCTGGGCATCGAGGACTGGCTGCGCGAAACACGCCGGAACCTCCTTTCGCTCGACCCGGCTCGCGCGACGGCATGCTTCGGCGAAAGGCAGCGGCACATGCTTCCGAATGGCGCGGAGATCGTCCACCTGAACCGCTACGAAACCGATTACGTCTATCAGGAAATCTTCGAGGATGAGTCGTATCTCCGTCACGGAATCGAACTCCCGGACGGCGCCACCGTGATTGATATTGGCGCGAACATCGGCCTTTTCTCGCTCTTCGTGGTAAGCCGCTGCAAGGCCCCGGCGATTTTCGCGTTCGAGCCGTCACCCCGCGTGTTTGATCTTCTCCAGGCAAACTGCGCGGCATACGGCGATCCCGCCCGCGTCCGTGCGTTCAACTGCGGTGTTGCCAACGAGAAAAGCAGCGCACAGTTCACGTTCTATGAGCACTCGTCGGTCTTCTCCAGCTTTCACCCGGATGAAGGCGAGGATCGCGCCGCCGTGGAGGCCGTCGTCCGCAATGTCCTCCAGCACGAACTGCCCGGCACCGCCGCGCTGCACGACTCGGACATCGGTGAACTGACCGCCGCACGCATGCATTCGGAAAGCATCGAATGCCCGCTCACCTCGCTCTCAGACATCATTCGAGAAAACCGGATCGAGCGGATCCACCTCCTGAAAATTGATGCCGAGAAGAGCGAGCTGGGAATCCTCCGCGGCATCGAGGAAGCGCATTGGCCGCTGATCGAGCAGATCGTGATCGAGGTCCACGACCGCACACGCACAGCCGTGCAAGCCATCGGCGAGCAACTGGAGCAGCGCGGCTTTCACTGCGCAGTCGTCGAGGAAAAACTCCTTGAGCAATCCGGGCTGTTCAACGTTTACGCCACACGACATTCAGCGATCAAAGCCACGCCGGACGGACTGCACCGAAAGGCCGAGGAATTTTGCGCGGCGCTCGACACATTCATCGCATCATCCCCCGCCCCGCTGATTCTCGCCATCACGCCACGGCCCGGCAGCGATGCGGATGCCGCGCTCGACGACGCCGAGCACCGGGTGCTCACGAGTGCCGCGCGCCATCCGCAGATCCGGACGATCCGCTCAAAGGAAATCCTCGCACGCCATCCGGTGCGCGAACTGCACGACGCGCACCGCCGCCAGCTCGGCCACATGCCATTCACACAGGAAGGCTACGCCGCGCTCGGCACCGCGCTTTCCCGCGCTGTGTTCGGCATCGGCGCGCCCTTGGTGAAAGTCATCGTCCTGGATTGCGACAATACGCTCTGGCAGGGGCTCTGCGGCGAGGACGGCGCATCAGGCATCGTGATCTCGCCCGGCTTCCGACGGCTTCAGGAATTCATGCTGGCGCAGATGCAGGCGGGCGTGCTGCTCGCACTGTGCAGCAAGAATCAGGAGGCCGATGTGCTCGCCGTATTCGAGCAGCGCCCCGACATGATTCTGCGCCGCGAGCATCTCGCAGACTGGCGGATCAATTGGGAGCCGAAAGCCGACAACCTCCGTGCGCTCGCCACGCGATTCAATGTGGGCCTCGACAGCTTTGTCTTCCTCGATGACAACCCGCTCGAATGCGCCGCGGTGCGTGCCGCCTGCCCCGAAGTCATCGTGCTGCAAATCCCGCAGCAGCAGGAGCGAATCCCGGCATTTCTCGACAGCGTCTGGATTTTCGATCGCACCGCCGCGACACGCGAGGACCGCACCCGGAATCAGTGGTATCACGCCAGCTCAGAACGCGAAGTAATGCGAGCCGCCGCGCCGACACTGCGCGATTTCATCGCGGGGCTGAAATTGTGCATCGAGGTGACGGAGGCGACTGACGAGCAAATCCCGCGTGTCGCGCAGATGACGCTGCGCACCAACCAGTTCAACCTCACCTCCATTCGCCGCACCGAAGGCGCGCTGCGGGACTTCCTGAAATCCGGCGCAAAATGCCTGGTGGCATCCGTGAGCGATCGCTTCGGGGACTACGGTGTCGTTGGCGCGATTCTTTGCACCACAGCCGCGGATCGCCTCATCGTGGATACGCTGCTGCTGAGCTGCCGCGCACTCGGCAAAGGCGTCGAGCACCGCATGGTGGCCGAACTCGCAAACCGCGCACTGCGCGAGGGAAAACCGATCATTGAGCTGAGATGCCAGCGTTCGGAACGGAACCAGCCGGCGCGGGATTTCGTCACGCGGCTTGCAAAAATGCCAGTGGCAACTGACTTCGTGGCAGAACTCCAAGCCTCCCATTTGGCGGAGCTTCGCTACGAACCGGAGGAACAGCCTGCCGGCGTGCGCAACCAGGATTCCGGCCCGGAGAATCGCCAGGCGGTCACTTCCGCGCGTGCATTTGACCATACGAAACTTTCCGCCGCGATGCAACGGCTCGGCGATGAACTCGGCGCCGTGGAAAATGTCGTCGCTGCGATCGAGGCGTCCCGCCAAAGCGCCCAACTGGACATCGCTGCTGATGATCCCGGATTCACGGAGGAGACGAGCGATTTGGAGCGCTCACTGATGGCCATTTGGAAAAAAGTGCTCGGAAGGCGGACCATCGGTTTCACCGAGAATTTTTTCGACGTGGGCGGCACATCGCTCAAGGCCGTGATGGTCATCGCGATGATCCGCAGCGACCTGAAAAAGAACGCCTCCATCATCAGTCTTTTCGAGTGTCCCACGATCCGGCTCCTGGCCGCAAAGCTGGACGTCTCAGCGAAGCCCGAAAGCCATGGCGACCCGGCTGAAACCGCCGCGGAATCCCGTGGCCGCCAGCGCCGCAGCAAACTCATCAAACGGAAGGTGGCCTGACATGAAATTCTCAACCATCGGAGTCATCGGCGCAGGAAACATCGGCACGGGTGTAATCACCGACCTGGTGCTGCACGGGCTGAATGCCGTCGTCGTGGACATCTCGGACGCTGCACTTCGGAAGGCTGAGGAAGAGGTGCTGAAGAACATCCGCTTCGCGCCGATGTTTTCGAAGACACTCCCTCGCGTCACACGGGAGGAAGCATTGCGGCTCATGAGCTTTTCCACCGATCTCAATGTTCTCACCGGCTGCGAAATGATCATCGAGAACGTGCCTGAAAAATGGGAGATGAAACGCCCGATCTACGAGCGGCTTGATGCCATTATGCCGGGTGACGTCTGCTTCGGTGCGAACACCTCGTGTCTTTCCATCACCAAAATCGCTGCGGCCACCCGGCGCCCCGCGCAGATCATCGGCCTGCACGTGATGAACCCCGTTCATCTCAAACCGACGGTCGAAGTCATCCGCGGCTTCCACACGTCCGACGACACAGTTGCAAAACTGAATGCGCTTTTTGATCAGCTCAACAAGCAGGCAATCATCGTGGAGGATTCGCCCGGCTTTGTCTCAAACCGCATCTCGCACGTCTTCATGAACGAGGCGGCGTTCGTGCTCCAGGATCAGGTCTCCACCGCCGAGAGGATCGATCAGATTTTCAAGCAATGCTTCGGGCACAAGATGGGCCCGCTGGAGACGGCGGATCTCATCGGCCTCGACACCGTGGCGAACTCGCTCGACGTACTTTACGACAGCTTCCACGACCCAAAATATCGCTGCTGCCCGCTGATGAGAAAACTCGTGGAGGCAGGCCACCTCGGACGCAAGACGGGGCGCGGTTTCCACACCTACCCGGAAGCCTAGACCTCCAAGACCAAACGCATGAACACCACTGACGAAAAACTGATCCGCGAAAAAGTCCGCGCCTTCATCCTCGCATCCATCCACGTCCCGGATCTCGCGGACGACGACAACCTTTTCGAGAGCGGCATCGTGAACTCCCTCTTTGCGGTGCAACTGATGACATTTCTCGAAAAGACTTTCGCGATCGAGGTCGGCATGGACGATCTCGACATCGCAAATTTCCAATCCATCTCGGCATCGGCAGAATTTGTCGTCCGCAAACAGTCGCAGCCAGCCACCGTCTGAGGCACGATGATGCAAGAGTTTCTCACCGACGCACAGCAGTCGCGGCAGCGCGAGTTTCGCGATTTCATCGCGCAGCACATCATGCCATTCGCTGCGGAATGGGATCGCGCCGGGAAGATTCCCGAAGCCACCGTGAAGCTCATCGGGGATGCGGGCTATCTCGGGAGCACGCTCCCGTTGAAATATGGCGGACAGGGCTGGGACACCGTGACTTTCGGCCTGCTGAATGAGGCATTCGGACGTGCGAGTGTCGCACTCACGGATCTGCTCACCGTGCAGGCGATGGTCTCCATGTCGCTGCTGAAATGGGGCAGCGAGGAACAGAAATCACGCTGGCTGCCCTCACTCGCACGAGGCGAGATTGTCAGCGCTTTCGCGCTCACGGAGCCGGGCGGCGGCAGTGATTTGCAGTCGCTCGCCACACAGTTCACGGACACTGGTGGAGGCTCCTATCGTCTGAACGGGGAGAAGGCCTGGATTTCTTACGGGCAGTCTGCGGACGTGTTTCTGGTAATCGGTTACACTGGCTCACAGGCGCTGGCGTGCATGGTTCCGCGAGACTCCGCAGGAGTGAAAATCGAACCGATCACCGGCATGCTCGGCTACCGTGCGGCTGGCCTTGCGAAGATCACTTTCAACGATGTCGCGATTCCCGCAGACGACGTGATCGGAAAACCCGGTGTCGCACTGAGCTACATCACGCCCGTCGGCCTGCAGTACGGTCGCATCAGCACCGCATGCTCCGCGCTCGGATTGCTTCGCGCATGTTTCGAGGAATCCACTTCGCGAGCCGCCGTCCGCAAGACGAGCAGTGGAACCATCGGCGGACTCGGCATGATTCGCTCGATGATTGCGCACATGGGCACAGACCTGCACGCCGCCGGGCTGCTCTGCCTGGCCGCCTGCCGCGCGACGGATGAACGCCTCCCTGAAGCCTTCACAAAAACATTGATGGCAAAATACTTCGCCTCCCGTGCCGCCGTCCGCGCTGCTTCCGATGCGGTGCAAATCTGGGGCGCTGCCGGCTGTCACGAGGACGCACCGGTGGCACGCTATTATCGCGACGCGAAGCTCTTCGAAATCCTGGAGGGAACCACGCAGATCCACGAGGAGTTGCTTGGCCGCACATTTATCGAGGCAGCACCGCGCTGAGCCGAGCCGACTTTCCTGCAAGACCATGCATGACACACGGACCATCGCCGCGGAAGAAACCGACTTGGAGAAGATCGAACGCTTCAATCGGACGGCACACCCCTTCCCTGACCGCGCCACGCTGCACGAACTGATCGAGGCGCAGGTCGCGCGCAGCGGTTCCGCGGTGGCAGTGATCTGCGAGCACGACAAGACCTTCGGAAATTCCTCGCTCACCTTTGATCAGCTCAATGCTAAGGCGAACCAAGTCGCGCACCTTCTTCGAGCATCCGGCGTCGGCCCGGGCAGCATCGTCGGCCTGCTGGTCGAGCGTTCGTTTGCGATGATCATCGGACTGCTCGGCATCCTCAAGGCGGGCGGGGCCTACCTTCCGATCGCCACGGATAATCCGTCCGATCGGATCCGCTACCTCCTCGATGATGCCGGAGTTCGTGTTCTACTCACTCAGGAAAAAACGGTCGGACTCGTTTCTTTGGAGGGAAAAATCATCAACCTCGAAAGTCCTGACATCTACGCTGGCCCTGAGGAAAATCCCTCCCCGCTCGCACAGCCGGACGACCTCGCATACGTCATCTATACCTCCGGTTCCACTGGCCGGCCGAAAGGTGTGATGGTCGAGCATCGTGCTATCGTGAATCGCCTGCACTGGATGCAATCAGCCTACCCCATCGGCCCGGACGACGTGATCCTGCAAAA
>JAYWEO010000372.1:0-3924 GCA_043779225.1 Prosthecobacter sp. | reverse complement strand
CCGAAAAAATTCCGGCGCAGCCGGCGCAGCAGCGGCAGCTTCCGGCTCTTGTAGCCACGGCTGAGGATCGCGACGTTGCGTCCGCCGTCCTTCAGCTCGCGCGCGAGGCGCTCGACGACGGGCGTCTTGCCCGTGCCGCCGACGGTGAGATTGCCAATGCTGACGACCATGACTCCGAGCTGGCGGCCTTTGCGGATGCGCTTGCGGCAGAGCCAGAGGCGCGTCTGCACGATGCCGCGGAAAAGCCACGACAGCGCATAGAGAAACCATCGCAGAAGCAGGGCGCGCTTTCCGAACCGGCGCTCGAGGATGACGTCGGTCGCGAACTGTTCGAAGCGATCCAGTGAATCACGGAATGACATCGTCAGGAACCGCTGGCCGCGTGCCTTCGTTGTCCGCGCTCGTCACCACGATGCGTGATCCGGGCGGCGCGGCATCGAGCATCGCCGTGGTGATCGCATCCTCGCCGTCGAGCGTGATGCAGCAGATCGTCGAGCCGCTGCCGCTGAGGAATCCCGCGAGCGCGCCCGCCTTTTCTCCCGCCGTGATGACTCGTGAAAGGAACGGCACGAGTGGTTCGCGGAACGGCTGGTGCAACCCGTCGGCGAAGCAGCCGCGCAGCAGATCGTAGCGCTTCTGGAGAAATGCGGCTGTGATGCGGCAGGCATTCGTGACGCTTGTGACTGCACCGCTGCGCGGAATCGCGTCGGGCAAAACTTTGCGTGCCTCGGGCGTGGAGACCTCGAAATCGGGAATGAGCAGGATGAATTTCAGCTCCTTGTCCACCTCGCAGCGCAGCGTCTCCGCGCCTGCGCGAGCGACCGTGAAGCCGCCGAATGCCGCCGGTGCCGCGTTGTCAGGATGGCCTTCGAGTTCCGCACACAGTTCGTAAAGGCGCTTCGGGCCGAGCTTCGCGCCGCACATTTCATCGAGCCCGTGCAGCACGCCGAGCCGCACCGTCACGCTGCTGCCGAGGCCGCGCGACTGCGGCACGTCGCCTTCGATATTCCACGCAAAACCGATGGGCTCGATCGCCGCCTCTTTGAAAAAAAGCTCCGCCGCATTCGCGACGATCTTCGGATGCTCGATGCCTTCCGCAGGCTGCACGGTGACGCGGTTTGCGATGCCCAGCGCGACGCCGAGGCAGTCGTAGCCGGGGCCGAGATTGGCCGAGGTCGCAGGCACGCGGGTGGTCACACTTGTCATGGGGGCAATCAATCCTTCGGCCAGGCCGCGCGGTCAAATGTCGAATGCCACCCGCCCGCATTTGACCGAACACCGCGTCGCAGCTAGATGTCCGCCGATGCACGAATCCTTACTCCGAGCCACTGTCGCTGAAGTGGTCGAAAAGACTCCCGTCTTTGACATCCACACGCACCTCTACGATCCCGCGTTCGGCGATCTGCTGCTGTGGGGCATCGATGAGCTGCTCATCTATCACTACCTCGTCAGCGAGTCGTTCCGGTGGATGGACATGCCGTATGAAAAATTCTGGGCCGCGCCGAAGCAGCAGCAGACGGAGTGGATCTGGAACGAGCTTTTCATCAAGCACTCGCCCGTGAGCGAGGCGTGCCGCGGCGTGCTCACCGTGCTGAACAAGCTCGGCCTCGACGTGAACAAGCGCGACCTGCCTTCGCTTCGAAAATGGTTCGCCGGCTGGAAGCCCGAGGACTACGTGACGCGCTGCTGCGAACTCGCAAACGTGCGCAAGATCGCGATGACCAACACTCCCTTCGACGACGCTGAGCGTCCGACGTGGGATCGCGGCTTCACCCGCGATCCGCGCTTTGTCGCGGCGCTCCGTTTTGATCCGCTGCTCGTGGACTGGCCGAACGCCGCGAAGCGGCTGCACGGATGGGGCTACAAGGTGAGCGCGGATTTTTCCGGGCAGACCTTTGCCGAAGTGCGCCGCTTCCTGGCTGACTGGACGAAGAAAATCGACGCGCAGTATTGCATGGTCTCGCTGCCGCCGGAGTTCGAGTTCCCTGCGAACACGGATGCCGCGAAGATCATCGAACACGCAATCATGCCGCACGGGCGCGAGCACAATCAGGCCTTCGCGCTGATGATCGGCGTGCGCCGCAATGTGAACCCGCAGCTCCAGCTCGCGGGCGACAGCGTGGGCCTCGCGGATGTGGGCGCAGTCGAGCGGCTGTGCGCGGCATTCCCGGAGAACAAATTCCTCTGCACGATGCTCGCGCGCGAAAACCAGCACGCACTATGCATCGCGGCGCGGAAATTCCGCAACCTGCACGTCTTCGGCTGCTGGTGGTTCATGAACGTGCCGAGCATCATCGAGGAAATCACGCGCATGCGCATCGAACTGATCGGCCTCAGCATGACGCCGCAGCACAGCGACTGCCGCGTGCTCGATCAGCTCACCTACAAGTGGTCGCACAGCCGCCCGATCATCGCGAAAGTTCTCGGTGAAAAATACGACGATCTCGCCGCGACCGGCTGGCAGCCGACGCGCGCGGAGATCGAGCGCGATGTGCATGGCCTGCTCGGCGGTGCGCTGGAGGAGTTCATCGGAAGAAAATAGCCGACGCACTTTTCAGCACGAAAGATCGGCCCGCCTCCTTCCGTCGGTGGATACGGCGAATCAGGCAGGCAGCGGCTCGGGCGCGGGCTTCGCCTTTGCGTCCTTCACGCTCGGGCTGCAGAAAATCCACGCACACACGACGAGCGCGAACTGTGAGGAGACGAAGGCAACGAGCGCGATCATCACGCCAGACGTGAAACCGTAGCTGTGCAGGCCGATGCCGAGGTTGTTCACGCCAAACCATGACCATGCGGTGACGATGTTGCCGCCGATGGCGCAGCACATCAGGCCGCGTTCGCGGAAAAGGCCGCCCCAGCGCGCGTGCAGGAGGATGGCGTTCCAGAGCACGATCATCACGGCGCCATTTTCCTTCACGTCCCAGCCCCAGAACCGGCCCCAGCTTTGATCCGCCCACAGCCCGCCGAGCACGGTGCCGACGAAGCTGAACAGCGCGGCGAAGCAGACGACCGCATAGACCATCCGCGAAAGCGCCTTCGCGAGATCCGGCGTGAGGTTTCCGCCGAAGGACCCGCGCACGATGTAGATGACGGCGAGGAAGCCCGCGAAAAATGTCGCCGCATAGCCGAGTGTGACCATGACGACGTGCGTCGCGAGCCAGAAGTTCGTGTCGAGCACGGGCTGGAGCACTTTGAAACTCGCGCCGTCCTGAATCTGCAGATAGTGCGCGATGAAGAGCGAGCAGAAGTCCAGCGCCGCTGCGACCACGACGCCGATCGCAAACGGATAGATGCGCTCGAGCAGCAGCCCGAAAATCGCCGCGGCCCAGCCGATGAAAATCGCGGACGTGTAGAGTGTCGTCACCGGCGGACGGCCCTCGATCACGAAGCGCGCGATGAGGCCCACGGTGTGCATGACGAGCACGAGCAGCATGAGCATCACGCCGGTGCGCCGCAGCCAATCGAGCCCACCTTTACCGAACCACGATGCGATCGCGAAGAGCGCGGCGAAAACAGCGATGCCCATGCCCCAATAGAACGGCGCGGCGTAGCTGAGCAGTTGTTCGCGCGAGGCCTTTTTCAGATCGCTCGCGAAGCCTTCCTTCGCCGCGATCCCATCGAGATGGCTGCGCACTGCGGCCGCGAAGCCTTCACGATCGCCGGCGCGGAATGCCTTCGCCATGTCCGCGTATCCGGCGAGCGTTGACGCAGGTTCGCCGCGTTCGAGCGCGAGCGCTTCCTCGAATGCGCTCGCCCACTTGCTGTCGCCCGCCTTTTCCGCGCCCTTGCGCGGCGCGATGAGCGCGGCGGAACTTCGCTGCTCCTCGCCCCAACCGTACGCCATCTGGTCGAAGTCCTGATTCTGGATGCTCGCCTTAAAGGCATCGCGCCACGCGACGATGCGCTCGCGATATTCCGTGAGGC
>JAYWEO010000371.1:0-3532 GCA_043779225.1 Prosthecobacter sp. | reverse complement strand
ACCGAGGCCACGCTCGCAGCGATCGAGCGCAGCGGAGTGAAATGGCTCCCGCTCCAGCCGGTGAATGCTCGCAGCCTCGCCGCGCTCCTCACACGCGTGATTTCTGAATCCACGCGGCTGGCCGCACTGCCGATTGACAAGATGAAGGAATCCATCAAGGCCGCCGAGGCAGCCAGGACGGCGATGGCCGTCGGCGATTTCGACGGTGCGGAAAAACTGCTCAGGGATGCCACCTCCGCCTGGTCGGCGAATGAGCTTGCGAAGCGCCTGCAGACCAGGCTCGCAGATGCGAGAAAGCCCCCGGGCAGCGGCGCAAAGCCAAAGTCGAGCGAAGCTGTGCCTGCACCCACGCCCGCTCCGGCAGCGAAGCCAAAGACGAGGACTTCCTCCGCGGCGCCATCCGCAGAAGATCCCGCCCCTGCCGGTTCTGCCGTCGCATCCGCGGCGGCGGAGCCGGAGGAGACTCCGATTTTCAAAAAGCCGATCTTCTTCATCGGGCTCGCGACCCTCGTCGCATTCGGGGCGATCGCTGGCAAAAAGATCGCGAAGTCCCGCGCGGCGGCGGCGGCCGGCACGCTCGACAACTAGAGGCACCCGGCTCCAACGTATCATCCATCATGGCACGCACCGCACAGATTCACCGCAAGACGGGCGAGACGGAAATCCGCATCGGCCTCACCATCGAGGGCAGCGGCAAGAGCACCGTCGCGACGAAGATTCCGTTCTTCGATCACATGCTCACGCTTTTCGCACGGCACAGTCTCATGGACCTGGACGTGAAGGCGGATGGCGACATCGAGGTGGACCTGCACCACACCGTCGAGGATACGGGCATCGCGCTCGGGCAGGCATTCGCCAAGGCTCTCGGCGACAAGTCGGGCATCCGCCGCTATGGCTTCGCCTACCTGCCGATGGATGAGACGCTCGCGCGCGTCGTCGTGGACTTCAGCGGGCGGCCCTTTCTCGAATACCGCGCACCGCAGGGCGTCGCGAGCATCGGCGGCTTTGCCTTCCAGCTCGTCGAGGAATTCCTGCGCGCATTCAGCGTCCACGCGGGCTGCAATCTGCACGCGGAAATTCTCTATGGCCGCGACGCACACCACATGGCCGAAGCGATCTTCAAGGGCCTCGCGAAAGCCGTGGACGCCGCGTGCCAGATCGATCCGCGGGTGACGGGGATCCCGAGCACGAAGGGGATGCTCTGAATTTAAGATTTAGGATTTAAGATTTTTCCGGGCTGCGTGCCTGGCGGGAATCTGCAAAATCTTAAATCTTAAATCGCAAATCTTAAATACGATGGTCGCCCTCATTGACTACGGCTCCGGCAATGTCCGCAGTGTTTTCAACGCGCTGAAATCGCTCGGTGCGGATGTCGTGCTGACCGCGGATGTTGCCGAAATTGCGCGTGCGAAACGGATCGTGCTGCCCGGTGTCGGCGCATTTGGCGACTGCGTGCGCGGGCTGAAGGAACGCGGCCTCTGGGATGTGATGCACGGCGCATTGCAGGACGGCAGGCCGTTCCTCGGAATCTGCGTCGGCTACCAGATGCTCTTCGAGGAGAGCGAGGAGAACCCCGGCATCCGCGGCTTCGGATTTTTCCCCGGTCGCGTGAAGCGCTTTGGCACGCCGGGCATGAAGATTCCGCAAATCGGCTGGAACTCGCTCGACCTCACGCCGCATCCGCTCTGGGCCGGGCTGCCGACGAATCCCTACGTCTATTTTGTGCACAGCTACTTCCCAACGACGAGTGACGAGTCCGCCGTCATCGCGCGCAGCACTTACGGTGAGACTTTCGCCGCGGCTGCGGCACGCGAGAGCGTCGCGGGCGTACAGTTTCATCCGGAGAAGAGTCAGGCGGTCGGGCTCGGGATTCTGCGCAACTTTCTCAGCGCATAAATCGGATGCGGCCGCGCCGCAGTAAAATGGATCACGGGGTTTCCGGCGTGACGAAACCGCATCGCTGCATCAAAGCTCACTCACCTTCCTTTCGATGAAAACCCTGCTCGCCATCGCCCTCACACTCTGCGTCGCTTTCAACACCCGATCGCTTGCTGCGAGTGCGGAACCTCCGCAGGGAATCCACAAAGCCGGTGAGCCGATCACGCTCAGCATCCGCGCGCCGAAGGCGAGCGAGGTGAAGCTGCGCGCGCAATGGACGAAGGACGCGTTGACCATGAAGCGCGACGACGATGGCACTTGGAGTGTGACGCTCGATGCGGCGCCTTCCGGCGTGTGGGAATACAGCTTCGATGTGGACGGGCTGAATGTGATGGACTCGAAGAATCCGGCGTCCAAGCCGCAGCGCGAGCCGCAGAAAAACATCCTGCACATCGCCTCCGTGCCGCCCGCGCCGTGGGACTGGCAGGATGTGCCGCACGGCACGGTGCATCAGCACGGCTACGCATCGAAGGCACTCGGGCACGCATGTGAAATCGTCGTCTATACGCCGCCGGGCTACGAGCTTTCGGGGACGAAAAAGTTTCCGCTCTTCGTGCTCCAGCACGGCTCGGGGGACAACCAGCGCGCGTGGGTGGAACACGGCAAGGCACACTGGATCCTCGACAATCTGATCGCTGCGAACAAGGCGCGGCCGATGGTGGTGGTGATGCTCGACGGGCATCCGCTCGGCGCGACGAAATCCGGCGAGCCTGCGAAACGCGCCGAGGCGATGGAAGCATTCCGGCACGAACTTTTCGACGATGCGCTGCCGCTCGTGGAGTCGCTCTACCGCGTGGAAAAGGACGCCGCACACAGAGCGATTGCGGGACTGAGCATGGGCGGCTGGCATTCGCTCACGGTCGGGCTCGGAAACATGGATCGCTTTGCGTGGGTCGGATCATTCAGCGGGGTGCCGCCGCAGGAGGATGTCGCGGAAAAATTCCTCGGCGATCCCGCCGCGGCGAATGCGAAACTGCGCCTGCTCTGGATCGCGGTGGGCCAGGATGATTTCCTGCGCAAGCGGAATGAGGAATTCGTCGCCGCGCTGAAGGAAAAGGGCATCACACACACGTGGAAGCTGACCGAAGGCGCGCACGCATGGCCGGTGTGGCGCGAATATCTGGCGGAGTTTGCGCCGCTGATTTTCCCGGCAGACGGAAAAAAATGACCGGGAAAAAGCCGTGATCGGAACAGGCACCACCTCGGCGATTCAGTCTTGAGTCCCGGAAGGATAGGCGCATCCTGCAACTGGCATCGCGCTTTTTTTTCAACCCACACACTTGGAAAGGAAACCCACGTCATGATCTGGACCAAAATCAATTCAATGATGCCCGAGGACGCAAAGCTGAAGGGGGTCTGGCAGGGGCTTTACGCAGTCCCGATTGCGAACACCACGACACGCTGGCTCATCGGCCCCTACGAGAGGCTCACTGAACTCGCCACCGCGCTCCGCAATGACGCGGCACTGCGGAAGCTCCTGACGAAATTCGGCGTCCGCCTCGGATTGCGCGCGACCGATGTGCCTTCCGCCGGCGAACGGCAGGCGAGCTACGGCGATACAAAAGAGGGGGCAAATCACGAGACGGACTACAAT
>JAYWEO010000370.1:0-11468 GCA_043779225.1 Prosthecobacter sp. | reverse complement strand
CGCAGCGTTTCATGGAGCACGTTGAGCTGCCGCCAGTTCGGGAGCTCGCCGTACCACAGGAGATGCACGACTTCCTCGAAGGAGACTTTTCCCGCGAGCTCATTGATGTCGTAGCCCGCGTAGATGAGCTGGCCGATGTCTCCGAGCACATCGGAGAGGCGGGTGGAGTTGGCGATGATTCCTTCGAGACCTTTGGCGACGACTGGCATGATGTGAAAAAGTGGTTGCGTGGTTTTTTTGAATGAACCCCAGTGCCCGGGCGCGCGTCCCCTGCATGGAACCCAAGCCGCGGACATTTCCCGGTCTGCCTCCCGGGCGCAAGTGTGAATGAGCGAATCAATCGGGCTGCGGAGCCCTTTTGAAAAAACGGCGCGCGTGCCACAGCCGCCACGGCAGCCACAGCAGCGCGGCGAGCATCCGGAGCGCTGCGGCGCAGTTGTGGTGCGAGACGAGGTGGCCTTGCCCCGGTTTGGTGGACTATCTGCGGGTGAGCGTGTGGGGTGAAACACACCCACCATGAACGAGGATAAAACCAAAGCAGAACGGAAGCGATACGACGAAGCCTTCAAGCGTGCGGCAGTGGAGCACTGGCAGAGCAGCGGGAAGTCGGCGCGGATCGTGGCCGCAGAGCTGGGAGTCAACCAGCAGAGCCTGCGGCAATGGAAGCAGCGGTTCAGCCCGCTGCCTGCGGCCCGCAGTGAGGTTCGCACGCTGGAAGCGGTCGAGATGGAGAACCGGCGGTTGCGGCGCGAGGTCGAGAGCCTTGTGCGGCAGCGCGAACCGAGCGGAGCGAGATAGCCTGGCGCAGGCAGCCCGAAGGGCAGCCCCGGGGGTGCTGGCAAATCCTAAAAAAAACGCTGGGCATCATCTCCGCACCGAGCGAGAGCGTTTTGCCCGGGTGAAGGCGATGAGCGCGGACTACTCCATCAACGAACTGTGCGCGGCCCTGGCGGTGTCGCGCAGCGGCTACCACGCGTGGGTGCGGCGCAGGCCGGGACCGCGTGCGCAAGCCAGCGCGACACTCATGCTTGAGAGTTGAGAGGGATATCGAGCCGAAAGGCTGATGATGGACCGAATGACTCCGAAATCTAGCAACTAGCAACCAGTAGCCGGTAACTAGTCGGCGACCGCTGTAGCCACGCTTGTAAAAGCGCGGGCAGATCTCCCCCATCAGTCCTGCAAGCCAATGCTGAGCGATCACCCCGCGCTTTCACAAGCGCGGCTACGCGGTCTCGCCGCCGTCCTTTTCGTCCTTCGCCTTCCGTTCCTCGCTCCCGCGCTCGATCGCTTTCTTGCCATCGGGCTTCGGAAATTTCCCGAGCTTCGCGCGGATGATTTCCGCGCGCAGCGTGTCGCGCTCCTCGGCCTGCAGCTTTTGCTGCGAGCTTTTCTGCAAATGCGCAGGCTGCGTCTCCATGAAAAGCTGATCCACGATCAGGCGTCCGTCCTCCGGAAAAAATCCGAGGTCCGTGCCGAGCTTCAGGCAGCTCAGGAGATTCAGCGCCTCCTTGCTGGCCATGCTGTGCGCATGGCGGAGGATGCCGTAGGCGCGGCCGATATTGTCGAGAAGGAGCACGGCCCTTTTTTGCAGAAGGCTCGCGCGGGCATTCACCTCGTGACTCAGGATCTGCTCGATGACCTTGTTCAGCCGCGTGAGGATTTCCTCCTCCTTTTCGCCGAGCGTGATCTGGTTGGAGATTTGGAAAAGATTTCCGAGCGCCTCCGTGCCTTCGCCGTAAAGCCCTCGCACCGCGAGGCCGACCTTGTTCACGGCCTGGATGACCTGGTTGATCTGCTCGCTGAGCACGAGTCCCGGCAGATGCATCATCGCGCTCGCGCGCATGCCGGTGCCGACATTCGTGGGGCACGCGGTGAGAAATCCGTACTGCTGGTGAAAGGCAAAATCGAGTTTCTCGCCGAGCGCCGTGTCCACCTTGTCCACAAGCTTGAAGACGTTCTTGAGCTGCAAGCCCGAGCGGATGCCCTGGATGCGCAGGTGATCCTCCTCGTTGATCATCACCGAGAGCGTCTGCTTGCGGTTCATCACGACGGCTGAGCCGACGCCCTTCGCCGCATGCTCGCGCGAGACGAGGTGCCGCTCCACGAGCACCTGCTTTTCCAGCGCGCTGAGATCCTGCGAGTATGCCGAATACGCGTCGGCCATGTCCGGCAGCGACTCGACCTGCGGCTTCACGCATTCGAGCACGGCGATGCGGTCCGCCTTTTTCGCCCAGCCGGGAAATGGAAAATTCCGCAGGTTGCGCGCGAGCCGCACGCGGCTGCTGATCACGATGTGACTCTGCGGCCCGTCGCCGCTGAGCCACTCACCGGATTCCGCGAGGATGTTGTGCAGGGCCATGATTCAGTTTTCCGCAGCGCCCGGCTCGAAGTGCTTGATCTTGTCGCGCAATTCCGCCGCCACCTCGTATTTTTCGTCGTCCACGGCCTTGCGCAGTTCGCGCTGCAGCTTCTTCAGCTCCTCGGCGTGCAGGCGCGCTTTCAGCAGTCGCTGCGGCACCTTGCCCGTGTGCGTCGTGCCCTTGTGCATGCCCTTCAGCATTGCCTCCAGTCCGTCGGCAAAAACCTCGTAGCAGTTCGAGCAGCCGAAGCGCCCGGTCTTCTTGAAATCCGCCTGGCTGAATCCGCACGTCGGGCATTTCTGCCCCGTGCCGCTGCGCTCCATCTCCTCCGACGCACCGAGCCCGAGCAACAGATCCGCGAGTGCAAAACCCTTCGGATCCGTCACGCCCTTTTCCTTCGAGCACGCATCGCAAAGATTCACCTTCTGCATTTTCCCATCCACGATTTGGGTGAGAAAGACCGTGGCTGGTTTCTGTTTGCAGACGTCGCAGTTCATCGCGCGTCAGTGTCCGTTCCTTTTCGCCGCACGCGCCTCGTCCGCGATCGAGACGATGTGGAGCGCATCCAAAGTGTGCGTGACATCACGCGCATCAATCACCGAAACAACGCCGCGCCCCACCGCAATGAAATCGGGATGCGGGATGCGAAATTTTCGACCTTCGGAAAGATGAATCACGAATGGCTTGAACTGCTGCGCGAGCCGTTCGCGGATTGGATTGAGATTCAGCATGGAAAGAAAATCCACCCCTTGCCCGCGCCGGTCAAGCGCGCGACGCGCGGCTATTCGTAAACAGGAGTCCCCGTCGAGTTCGCGATCTCGCGGAACTTCGCGATGACGCGCTTCGTGATCACGCCGGGCTTGCCGTCGCCGATGACGCGCTGATCGAGCTTCACCGCCGCGATGACTTCCGCCGCAGTGCCAGTGAGGAAGCATTCGTCCGCCGTGAAAATGTCGTGCCGCGTGAGGTCGCGCTCGCGCAGCGGGATGCCGAGCGTCGCCGCGATTTCAAACACGACGCGCCGCGTGATGCCATCGAGCGCGCCCGCGCTGAGCGGTGGCGTGGAGATCGCGCCGTCTCGGATGATGAAGATATTGTCGCCCGTGCATTCCGCCACGAGGCCCTGATCGTTCAGCATCAGCCCCTCCTCAGCGCCCGCCTGGATCGCCTCCACTTTTGCCATCACGTTGTTGAGATAGTTCAGCGACTTCACCTGCGGCGGCAGGATGTCATGCCGCGGACGTCGCGTGGCGACGGTCGCCATGACGAGTCCATTTTCATACGCGCTCTCGGGATAAAGCTGGATGCTCGCCGCGATGATGAAGACCGAGGCCTTCGGGCACTTGTAAGGCGAGAGTCCCATCGGGCCGACGCCGCGCGTGATCACCGTGCGGATGTAGCCATCGCGAAGCCCGTTCGCCTTCACCGTCTCGACCGTCGCGCGGATCATCTCCTCGGGCGTCATCGGGATCGTGAGCAGCAGCGACTTCGCGCTGTCGTAGATGCGCCGCGTGTGCTCTTCGAGACGGAAGACGCGCCCATTGTAAAAGCGGATGCCCTCAAAGCAGCCGTCGCCATAAAGCAATCCGTGATCAAAGACGGAAACCTTCGCCTGCGATTCAGGGACAATCTTGCCGTCGAGATAAATGAGCAGTTCTTTCGTCATGCGAGCCGCGCACGGTGGCAGGGCGCGCGCGGAATTCAAGCGCTCTCCCGAAAATCGAACGGCACCCGGCGCGCTTGCATGGTGGTCCCACGCTTCAGCGTGCCGGGATGTGCGGCGGCAGCCTTGGTGCGAATCGGAATCGGCGCATCCGCCCTGCTTCGCACGCGCAGGGCGATCCTCACGGCATTGCACGCTGAAGCGTGGGACTACTTACCGCCTCAGCGCATTGATCAGCTCGTCGAGCTTGTCGGCGATGGGCTGGACCTCGAAGTTCTGTGGCGGGTTGTTGACGATGCTCAGCCCGAGGTTCGCCACGCCATCGCTGTTGCTGCTGGTCCCGGCGATGGCGGCGGCGATTTGGTTTGGCACATCGGCGAGCTGCGCGGAGAGGCTGGCGATCTGCGCGGATTGCGTGTCGATAACCGCCGCCTGCGCATCAATGAGCGCCTTGAGCGCATTGAGCTGGTCGCGCATCTCGGCGCTGGAATCCGGCGAGCCAAAGGCGGGCTTGGTGGGGTCGAAGGGCATGACTTCCTGATTCTAGGAGTTACTTCTTCGCGTTCGGACCAATCTCGACAAGAGACATTTCCGAAAACCATGCGGTGCCGGTCACGTTGGAATTATAATATCCTAACCCAGGCCCCATTTTTATTTCCGACTTCGCCGTCGTGACAATATCCAGGCTAACTTTTTTCCACGGATTCGTCTTCACGAGCGCAGTGGTGGTCGATTCACGAATCTCCGCCGGGAACCCTATCATGAGCCGCGCGCCTTCGTTTTTACCCTTCTTCACCGATTCGACATTCTTGGTCTTGATGTAGCCCGTCAGTCGGTAGCGGCTGTTCGGTTTTCCGACCGATTGTCTCATAAAGACAAAACCCTCGGTGTGAAGCTCGATGCGCAGCGTAGGCTTCCCATGGTGAAGTTCGGTTTTGTCGACGGCGATCGAGCCGATAGCTTCAATGGCTGGGATAGATCCCTTTTTATCAAAAGCAGCATACTCCCATCCTTCTATTCCGTTTTCAAAATTCGGGTTCTTGAACAGGTTCGCTCCAGCCTTCTCTATTTCAGCCGCGACGGCGATAGCGGGCGCAGGAGGCGGAGGCTGAGGCTTGGGTTGCTCAGCGACTGCCGGAGCCGGTGCAGCGGGAATCCCCGCCAGCCATGCGGCGGTCACTTCATCGCGTTTGGCCTTCACCAGCAGTGCATCATCGAGTCGTTTGCGTTGCGTGAGCTGCGTCTGAGCCTGTGCGAGCACTTGATCGTATTTTGCGTGGAGCGCCCTCACGCGGGCCGCGTTGCCCGCTTTGAGCTTTGCGAGCTGTGTGCGGGTAGCGGCACGGATCTGCTTCACCGAGGCGGCATCCCCTTCTTCGTCCTGATCCGAGAACGTATTCGTGTCGGCAAAGCGCTTCTGCTCATTGCGCAGTGCGACTGCCCCATCCAAGTCCCCAGCGCCACTCGCCTTGTTAATGGCTGCCTCAATCGAAACCCCATACTGTGCCGCGAGCTTCTTGAGTTCCGCCGCGTGCACATCGACCACCTCGCGATTGTATGTCGCCTGCCACTGAGCGTCCGTGGTCGTGAGCCACTTCTGCATCTCACTCTGCGCCGACACCGCCGCCGCAGCAGGAGCGGGAGCAGCATTGTCCTGCGCCCGCACGGTGATGGTTAGAAATGGCAGCACGGCAGCCGTGCAGACGATGGGAATGGAGGTTTTCATGCGATGTTCGTTGGTTGTTTCTTTGTTAGCTGTCGCGCCTTTTAAGCCTATCCCCCCACATTCACACTCACCGGATTGCTCCACTGGCCGACTTGCGCGTCGGCTTTGCGGTAGATGGCGCGGTAGGTCCATTTGGCGGGGGTGGCGGGGAAGGGCGTGGTGTCGGTGTAGTTTGGCGTCGTGTCCATCACGAGGAGGACGAAGCCGTGGCCGTCGCCGCGGTCCACCTGGATTTCGCAGAGGTCCACGGCGGAGCGGTTGCCCTGCCAGCCCCATTTGATGAAGACGTGGCCGCCGGTGATGAGCACCTCAATCACTGGCTGGAGTGTGGCGGCTGGCGGCGGGACATGCACGGGGCCTTCGATGCCGAGTGCTTCGCCGATGGCCACGTTGTAGTTCGGGCTCATCTTGATCTGCTGGCAGAGCGCGCGGAAGCGCACCTCGATGCCCAGCGCCACGGCGGCCACAGTGACGGGAAAGATCGTGGCCAGCGGCGCGCCGGTGGCGGGTGCGGTGCCGCCGCCGCGGATGAGGTTCTTCCATGCCGTCCACTGCTGCGCGCTGTTCTGCACGGCATCGTTGCAGGCGAGCACGTAGGCAAGGTAGGCGGCGTCTGCGGCTTGGCCGGAGACCTGCGCGGCGCTGGCACCGAGGAGGGTGGCATAGCCGCCGATGTTGTTTTTGAACGTCTGGAGCTGCGCCGAGAAGGCGGGGTCTGGATTCGGGATGTAGTCGGATTTTGGCATGGCTTTGGTTCGTTTTTTAGGGAGGGAAGGAATCAGGCTGGCATCGGAGTCCCAAAACCCGTGGTCCCACGCATCAATATCCCACGGCATGGGAAGGGGTGCGCCGGGTGCGGGCGGATGGGTGACGGGAGCGGGAAAATGGAGGAAAGGCGTGGTTTTCGGGGGTTTTCGGTTGGTTTGGTGTCAAAATGCCGCCGCCAGGCGATTTCCGGGCGTGGCTGGGTGATTCGGCCACGCGGCCAGACGATTCCGCCACGTGGCAGAATGATCCCGCGCCGTGGTGGAATGATTTCCCGGTGTGGCGGAATGATCTCGCGCCGTGGTGGAACCATCCAGCGCCGTGGTGAAATGATCCGGCGTCGTGGCCAGACGATTCCGAGCCGTGGAAAAATGCTTCCGCGCCATGGCGGAAGCACCCCGCCACACCCGCGCGCCGCCCCGCCAAGGGCCGGAATGCACCCGGCGCACTCATTTCCGAAAAGCATGCCCGGCGCACTTGCCGCACATGATGGGGGTTGACTTCGTGGGAAAGACAACCCGCCCCAGTACTAGACGCTCCGACGCTCCGACGCTCCGACGCTCCGACGCTCCGACGCTCCGACGCTCCGTTTGCGACGCATGCGATGAACAACCAAGCTATGGGGGCCCGAACTCATCGCCGCGGAGGGAAACCGGGCGAATGCACCCCGTCAATCCAAATTCGCCATCGGGACGGCACGCCGATGCTCATGTCACCGCAGGATTTTCTCCCTGCCTACGCGGTGAGATGACAGAGCGCTTTCGACAATCGCCCAGCGATTCATCGCTGGGAATCTTGGCCGGGGAAAACAAAGTCCTGGAAGGGACGGAAGAACCGCTCTGTCGTCCCTTGCGGGACTTTGCCGGCTTTCCCACCTGTTCACCCGGCACTGAAGTGCTGGGCTATTCTCAGCGGCGGTCAGTTCACGTAGGCTGCCTCGTTCGAGAAGAGCAGCGCCTGCGCATAGGTCTCCCACTGGTTCAGCGCACGACGGGCGACAGTGAAGCCGTCATTCTTGATCGCTGCGCGTCCGTCCATGCGAGTCCGTCCGCCCTTGCTCACATTTTTCGCCTCGAAATTATTCGCCCCCCAGTCCTGCGATTCGGTCTGCACGAAGGCGAGGCCCTTCTTGTATTCCTCCGGCGTCGGTGCGCGTTGAAGAATGATGCGGTATAGCGCAGTGATCCTCCGCAGATCGCGGCCGTAGGCCGTCTTGTCCTTCGCATAGTCCGAGGACTCGCCCTTTTGCGGCGAGGGGAAATCCGATCGATTGTTCACGATGCGCTTCACGACATCCACACTGAACGGACTGTTCATCAGGAAGAGCGCCTGCTGCGGAACGATCGTCGTCGTGCGCTTGGAGTTCGCCATCTCGGGCTTGGCAAAATCGAAGTGCGCCATGAGTTCGGGAAGGTTTCCGCGGTCCACATAGCCATAGACGGAGCGGCGGTAGCTGTACGGTTCATCGGTCACATTCACAGGCTGACCGCCGATGGTTCGATCCAGCTGGCCGCTCATCACGAGCAGAGAATCGCGCACAGACTCAAAGTCGAGGCGGCGGACATTCGCGCGCCAGAGGAGACGGTTATAGGGATCCCTGTCCGTGTAGTCGGAACCTTCGAGGATGTGGCTGCTCTGCTGATAGGTGCGCGAGAGCAGGATCACGCGGTGCAGCTTCTTCATGCTCCAGCCGCTCTCGGTGAAATAGTTCGCGAGCCAGTCGAGCAGTTCGGGATGCGTGGGCGACTCGGCCATCGTGCCGAGATCGTCGGGCGTGCTCACGAGCCCTTCGCCGAAGTGATGCATCCAGACGCGGTTCGCCATCACGCGTGCGGTGCGCGGATTGGCCTTGTCGGCGATGCACTTTGCAAGTTCGAGGCGGCCGCTGCCCTGCGTGAAAGGCGTGCCCTTCCCCGTCGGCGAGAGCACATCGAGGAATCGGCGCGGGACGATTTCGCCGCGCGTGTTTGCCTGGCCGCGGATGAAGACTGGCGAGTCCTGGGCCTTTGGCTTGTCCGCCACGATCATCGCGTGAGCGGGTGCGCCAGGATGCTTGAGTTCGAGTTCGTTCAGCCGCGCGAGCGCACCTTGCCCGTCACGTTTGCGATTATTCGGCAGGCGGTCGATGAGCTGGCGAAAGTCATAGATGGAGAGCGTGCCGCCGGGCTTCACCTCGAACGGAATCTGCAGCAGCTCAGACATCGCGGCATCCACACCGGGCACAGAGTCGCTGGAGCTCACGGCCATTTCGTCGAGCCACACCGCGGACTTCGCGGCGACCATGGCGAAGGCGTTGTCATAGGTCTGCCACACGTCCTTGATCGATTTGATCGTGCCGGGCTTCGCACCTTTGAAGGCGAGCGCGACAAGGCGGTTGATCGGTTTCTTCGCCGCACCCGGCAGGAAGCCCGACTGGATCTGCGCGATGATGGCCGGGGCCTTCGCGGCAAACTCGCCACCCTTCAGCGCGGACAAAATCGCGAGCGGGCCAAAGACGGAATCTTCCTTCTTCCTCGCGCGCGCCTCGATGCGGCGTCCGATCTCGTCGTCGAGTTTGTTCTCCGTGCGGAACTTTGTGTAAGGCGAGATTTTCTCCGTGGCGCTGATCGGGTCGCGCGAGAGCGTGACGAGTTCGAGATACTGCGGCGACTTCAGCCGGAAGGTCTGGTTGAAATGCCCGAGGGACTCGTAGTAAGCGCTCGCGATTTCCTTTTTCACATCGGCCTCTTTTTTCGAGAAGTCCGCAAGCTGATCCGCGGGCGGCAGCGCGCCGATGAGCGGCTGGGTGCTCGGCTCGGTGATGCTCGCGAAGACGCCATGCAGGGCGTAGTAGTCCTTCTGCGAGATCGGATCGAACATATGATCATGGCAGCGCGCGCAGGCGACGGTCATCGCGAGCATCGCCTTGCTGACGGTGTCGATGCGCTCGTTGATGAGGTCGTTCGGATTTCCGAAACGCTCGCCGACGGTGATGAAGCCGAGCGCCGCGAGGTTCTCGCCATTGAAGCCGAGCTGCTCCTTCGGCATCAGGTCCGCCGCGAGCTGACACGTCAGGAACTTGTCGTAAGGCATGTCCGCATTCGTGGCATTGATGACCCAGTTGCGGTAGCTCCAAGCATGCGAGTAGCGATAGTCCATGCCGTTCACGTTCTCGCCCGCGGTGTCGCTGTAACGCGCGGTGTCGAGCCAATGGCGGCCCCATCGTTCGCCGTAATGCGGCGACGCAAGGAGGCGATCGACGACGTGCGCCCAGGCGTCCGGCGTTTTGTCGGCCAGGAATGCGTCAATTTCCTGCGGAGATGGCGGCAGCCCGATGAGGTCATAGGATGCACGGCGCAGCAGCGTCTGCCTGTCCGCGTCGGGCGATGGCGCCATTCCGGCTGCCTCGGTCTTTTGCAGGATGAAGCAATCCACCGGCGTGCGGCACCACTGCTGGTTTTTGTTGATGGGGACCTTCGGGTTTTTCACCGGCTGGTAGGACCAGTGGCCGCGCGCCTTGTCGGTGAGGCCGCTGAGCTTGGTCTTGATCGCGGTGGCGTTCGCGGGCACCGGCGCGCCCATCTTCACCCAAGTGGTGAGATCCGCGATCTGCATATCGCTCAGCTTGCCGCCGGTGCTCGAAGGCGGCATCTGCAAATCGGGATCGACATACGTGATGGCCTTGATGAGCAGCGATTTTGTGGCGTCGCCCGGCACGACGGCGGGCCCGGTGTCGCCGCCCTTCAGGATCGCATCCCGCGAATCGAGCGTGAGCCCGCCCTTGCTCTTTCCCGCATCCGCGCTGTGGCAGCGGTAGCAGGTGTCCGCGAGCACGGGGCGGATTTTTGACTCGAAGAACTCCGTCTGCTCCTTCGTGATTTCCTCGGCGTTTGCCACGAATGATGCGGCGAGCACCATCGAAGGAAGCAAGAGCACGCGCGCCATAGAGAAGGCGAAGGTTTTTCCGGGGAAGAAAATGAAGGTCTTCATGTTGAGGGTGTCGCAAACCATAGCCCGGAAAAATTCACCCTCCAGCGTGAATTTCGGCCACGCCGATTGAATAGCCGCACGCGGCCCGCGTCGAAGTCTGCAGTTATGAAAGCCACACTCAAAGCATCCATCCTCGCCATCACACTCCTCTCCGCCGGCGCGACCGCCATGGCCCACGAACGCTACCCCGACAGCGACCGCTACTACGAGGGCCGCGGCTACGAAGGCTCACGCTACGACGCGCCCGAAGTCTTCTACGACCGCTACGGAAACAGGGTGTATGCCACCCGCTCGCAACGCTACGCCGCACCGGTCGAGGATCAATGCCATCGCGCCCCAGTCTATGAGGAACGCCATCGTGCGTCGGTCCGCTTTGAACCGCCGTTCTTCAGCCCGCTGCGCTTCCTTTTCCGCCGCTGATCTGCGCCCCACAAAACCGGACCCGGCCAGCACGCCGGTTCCAGACAAGAGCCGCGAGGACTTCCCCGTCCCCGCGGCTCTTAAGTTTTCCGGAGGCTGCAACTGCGCTGGCAAAGTCACGCCGTCCGTGCTTTCAATGACCACTCCCTCGCACTCCCCGATCCCATGTCTGAAAACCTCAGTGCCCTCTCATTTCGAAAAAGCGCCGGCAAGAATCTCTTTGAGCGAATGGTCGAGGCCGCGGAAAAAACCGGCACCGCCGCGGCACCGGAGACGGCACGGGCACTCGGCGAGGAGTCGCTCTTTGGCGACGCGATCACGCTCGGCGCGGTGTCGTTTTACGATTTTCTGAAAAAGGAGAACGCGGGGAAAAAGGTGTTCGTCTGCAATGGCTCGGCGTGCCTCTGCGCAGGGACGCAGGAGAAACTGCACGAAGCGCTGGGCGGACATTTTCCCGAGGAAGAAGTCGGGCACATCTGCTGCCTCGGGCGCTGCCATCAGGGCGGGGCGTTTCAATTCGAGGGGCGCAATTTTTCCGGGCAATCCGACACCGCGCTGGCGTCAC
>JAYWEO010000369.1:0-3257 GCA_043779225.1 Prosthecobacter sp. | reverse complement strand
GCGCGGATGCGCGCGGGGGAATTTGCCGACGGCACGAAGACGCTGCGTGCGAAAATTGACATGACGTCGCCGAACATCCACCTGCGCGACCCGGTGATTTACCGCATCCGGCACACCGAGCATCAGGCCACCGGCAGCGCATGGTGCATCTACCCGATGTATGATTACGCGCACTGCCTGAGCGACGCCATCGAGGGGATTTCACATTCGATCTGCACGCTGGAATTTGAGGTTCACCGCCCGCTCTATGACTGGCTCGTGGACGAGGTGGGACTGTGGAATCCGCGCCCGCGCCAGTATGAATTTGCGCGGCTGAACCTCACCTACACGGTGATGAGCAAGCGCAAGCTGCTGCAGCTCGTGGAGGAAAAAATCGTGACCGGCTGGGACGACCCGCGCATGCCCACCATCTGCGGAATGCGCCGCCGCGGCGTGACGGCCCAGGCGCTGCGCAATTTCGCGTATCACATCGGCGTGACGAAGTACATGTCGCTTACCGACGTCGCGGTTCTGGAGCACGCCATCCGTGAAGACCTGAACAAAATCGCGTTGCGCCGCATGGCCGTGCTGCGTCCGCTGAAGGTCGTGATCACGAATTTCCCCGCAGGAAAAACGGAGCAGTGCGCCGCCGGCAACAACCCGAACGACGAGATGGCGGGCACCCGCGAGATTCCGTTCAGCCGCGAGATATGGATCGAGCAGGACGACTTCATGGAAGTCCCCGCGCCCAAATATTTCCGGCTCAAGCCCGGCGGCGAAGTGCGGCTGAAGGCTGCCTTCATCATCAAGTGCGACGAAGTCGTGAAGGACGCCGCGGGCAACATCACTGAGCTGCACTGCACCGCCGACCTCGACAGCAAGACCGGCGGCCCGACTGCGGGCCGCAAAGTGAAAGGCACGATCCACTGGGTGAGCGCCGCACATGCCGTGGACGCCGAGGTGCGTCTCTACGATCGGCTTTTCACCGAGGCTGAGCCGGAGAAGGACGGCCGTGATTTCAAGACCGTGATGAATCCGCACTCGCTCGAAGTGATCACCGCCAAGGTCGAGCCGTCGCTGCGTGAAGCGAGCGCCGATGCGCGATACCAATTCGAGCGCCTCGCCTATTTCACGCTCGATGCCGACTCGAAAGATGGTGCGCCCATTTTCAACCGCACCATCACGTTGAAGGATACGTGGGCGAAGGAAGCGCAGCGCGGGTAATTCACACGCGTAGCTTTTGAGCGTCGCGCAGGCATCGAGGATCGGCGGTTTGCAACCGCCGCCGGAGATCCTGTGGCGCAATCACCCTCGGCACATCCCAGTCGAACTCCCGACTGCGCGCCCGGCGGTTGCAAACCGCCGATCCTTGCTTGTGTGAGTCTGCCTCGGAATGTTCCGCGCGATGATGGCCGTTCACGCAATTTTCCCCGCATGAGACAGCGAAATGAGCAAGGCACGCAGCGTGCTTATAATTTCCATAATCATGTTTGTGCGGAAGAAAACCAAGCTCAGAATCGCGTACGGCCTCCTCGCAGTCGCGAGCCTTTCGATCATCGCACACGACGCCCATCTCCGCAGCAGTTCCCCGGTCGGGAGCCGTGAGGCGCAACGCGCGCAATTTGCCAGACCACCGGTGCCGCTGCCGATCACACCACTCGCGCAGTCGCCCTTTCCGGAAGCCAGGCCAGGACACACGATCACGTCGGAGCCAGCCATCGCCAGCGCTGGAAAACTGCCGGCGGCACTGCACGAAGAAGCCGCCTCACCTTCCTCCGTGCGATTCCTGACGGTCGCCGTCAAAGTGGACTCTGGCGTCCGGGCCATCTCCTTGAATCGCGGCACCAAGGTCCATCTCCTGCGGGAGCAGGATGGAAAATTTCTCGTGCGTCGCAATGGCACCGACTTTCTTATCGAGAAAACGCAGGTCACCGACGACATCGGCAGCCTCGGCAAGCTGGCGCGGAATTCATCGTAGCACTTGCTTTGCCTCGCGGAGCCGATAGACCGCGCACGTGACTGAAACGGAAGCCTGCATCGCCCTCAACATGGTGCCGGGAATGGGCCCGGTGCGCATGCGCACGCTGCTTGAGACATTCGAGACCCCGCAGCGCATCCTCACTGCTGGAGCCTCCGCATTGCGCGCGGCGAAAGGTGTCGGCAAGGAGACCGCCGACTCGATCGCATCGTGGGAATCGCACGTGGACCTCGCGGCGGAGCTGAAGCGCATCGCCGACTTTGGCGCAAAGGTGATCACGGCAAGTTCGCCGGAATACCCGACCGCGCTCGGCACGATCCACAATCCGCCCGTAGTCCTCTACGTCTGGGGCGACATCCTGCCGGCGGATGCGCACGCCATCGGCATCGTCGGCTCGCGCAACGTCACGCACTACGGCACCGAGACCGCGAAGAAACTTTCCTACCAGCTCGCATTCGCAGGCTACACCGTGGTCAGCGGACTCGCGCGCGGCATTGATACTTCCGCGCATCAGGGCGCGCTCGCGGCGAAAGGCCGCACCATCGCCGTGATCGGCAGCGGACTCTCGCAGCTCTATCCGCCGGAAAATATGGGCCTCGCGGAAAAGATCGCCGAGTCCGGCGCCATCGTCAGCGAATACCCGATGGAGCGTCCCGCGGATCGCCAGACTTTTCCGTATCGCAACCGCATCGTCGCCGGCTGGGGCCGCGGCCTCCTCGTCGTCGAGGCCGGTCTGAACAGCGGCGCACTCATCACCGCGAACCAGGCCGTCGAGCATGGCCGCACCGTCTTCGCCGTGCCGGGCCAGATCGATCGCCCGACGAGCGCAGGCACAAACCGCCTCATCCAGCAGGGCGCGCGGCTCGTCACGTCTGCCGATGACATCCTTGATGAACTCGGCACGCTCATCCCGCGCAGCCAGACCATTTCCACCTTGGAAAAAAGCACGCGCAGCGGCACCCCGGCACCAGCGACAGCCCCGGCTCTTTCGCATGATGAAACGCTCCTCGTCACCGCGCTGGAAGTCGGCGAACTCACGCTCGACGAACTCTCCGAATCCACGCGTCTGCCTTTGTCGAAAGTCAGCGCCACGCTGCTCGGCCTGGAGATGAAGCGCCTCGTCCGCGCGCTCCCCGGCCACCGCTACGTCCGTGCCTGAGACCGTCTCGCACGACTAAGCCGACAGAGAGGAGGACGGCGTGTCTTGGGTAGCGCGGGCGTCCCGCCTGCCGTATTGCGCGTCCCGCGGAATACACGGGCCACCCCTTGCGTTCAGAAAGCCTGTGGACGCCCTGTGTGC
>JAYWEO010000368.1:0-16099 GCA_043779225.1 Prosthecobacter sp. | reverse complement strand
GTGTCGGGCCGACGAAAGCGGTGCAGCTCGCCGCGGCATTTGGCCTCGCATCGCGGCTCGCGAGGGAGGCGCTGACCGACACGCCGCTCGATACGCCGGCCCGCATTTACGAGCTGCTCGGCGCGGAAATGCGCCAGCTCGGCAAGGAAAGCCTGCGCGTGGTGCTGCTCGATACGAAGCTGCACCTGATGTGCGTCGAGCAAGTCTCGCTCGGCAGCCTGAATGAAACCCTCGCACACCCGCGCGAAATCCTCCGGCCCGCCGTGCTGCACAATGCGCACGCATTTATCCTCGTGCACAATCACCCGAGCGGGGATCCCTCGCCGAGCGACGCCGACCGGCGAGTGACGATGCGCCTGGCTGAGGCCTCAAAGATGTTGCAGGTGAATTTTTTTGATCACGTCATCGTCGGCAGTCCGTCGGATGCGCGCGCGCCGTATTTCAGTTTCCGCGAGGCGGGCGTGATCTGATTGGTGTGCGGGTCGCACGGAAGGTTGGCATTCGTCGCGGCGAGCGATTATCCAGCAGCGCAACGTGAGCATCCATCCGACCGCAGTCATTGATCCGAAGGCCATCCTCGGCACGGGCGTCACCGTCGGCCCGCTCGCAGTCATCGAGGCGGGCGCGGTGCTTGGCGACGGTTGCACGGTCCATGCGCACGCGTTTGTCGGCAGTCACGTCACGCTTGGGAAAAACTGTACCGTCGGCCACGGCGCGGTGCTTGGCGGCGACCCGCAGGATTTTGCATTCAAGCCGCAGGTGCGCAGCCGCGTCGTCCTCGGCGATGGGACGAAGATTTTTGAAAGCGTGACCATTCATCGTGGTACGGTGGACGGCAGCGAGACGGTCGTCGGCGACGGATGCTTCCTCATGGGCGGTGCGCACCTCGCGCACAATGTCCGCCTCGGCAGCGGCGTGATCATCGCGAACAACGCGCTGCTCGGCGGCTACGTGCAGGTCGCGGACCGCGTGTTCATCGGCGGCGGCTGCGTGTTTCATCAGGGCATCCGCATCGGGCGGCTCGCGATCTGCCAGGGCTTGTCGGCGTTCAGCAAGGACATCCCGCCGTTCGTGATCGCCGCCGAGCGCAACGGCGTCGCGGGATTGAACGTCGTCGGCCTCCGCCGCGCCGGCCTCAGTGCGGATGAGCGCGCGGAGATCAAGCGGGCATTCGCTCTCCTCTATCGCTCTGGGAAAAATGCGACGCAGGCAATCGCTGCGGCATGGGCGCAAAAGTGGAACGACATCGGCCAGGAGTTCTGGGAGTTCGCCGCCGCTGCGAAAAAGAAAGGCCTTTGCGATTGGATCGGCGGGCGGCGCGGCGCGGCGGGGGAGAGTGAATAGTGCTCAGTGCTCAGTCTGAGCTGGGCGGGGTTCTGAGTTCTGAGTTGCGAATTCCAAAAACTTGGGACTCAGAACTTGGAACTCGCAACTCGGAAATCAAAACACTGAGCACTGAGCACAGAGAACTGCCCCGCTCACTCCATCCCTAGCTTCTCTTTCCCCGCCGCCGAGATCATCGTCGGTGCCCATTGCGGATCCCACACGACCATCACATCAGCATCCGCGACGCCGGGCAGCGTGACGATTCGCTGGCGTGCATCCGCGGCGATCGTCGGGCCCATGCCGCAGCCGGGCGCGGTGAGCGTCATCTTCACGGTCACGCGTTTGCCTTTGCCGGATTCGTCATCGGCGACATCCACGTCGTAGATCAGCCCGAGGTCCACGATGTTCACCGGGATCTCCGGGTCATACACCTGCTTGAGCTGCTCCCACACGCGCGCGATTTCAAAGACGCCATCCGCCGCGACGTGCTCGATGGCTTCGCGCCCGAGCGCATCAGCGTCGTGGTTTTGGATTCGGAAAAGTCCGCCGAAATCCGGTGCCATCACCGTGAAAGTGCCGCCGAGTTCCTGCGTGATCGCCACCGTGGTTCCCGCGGGCAGAACACGCTCCGCGCCCTCGGGGATTTTGATCGCTGTGATTTCGCGCGTGAGCGTGATGTAGCCGTCGGTGCTCATGCTTCGGTTTCGACGGGCTGCGGTTCGGACGCGACCAGCGCGGAAAAGAGCACTGCCACGTCGCGCGATTTTTTCTCGATCAGCTCGGACAGGATGGTCTTCGCGATCGCGTAATCGCTGCAGATGCCCTGAAGCATGTCTTGCGCTTCATCGAATCGCCCGAGCTGCCGCAGCGCCTCGGCGCGGAAGAGCACGAACTCATGCTCGCCGTCCTTCAGCAGCTCGACGAGCTTCTCCAGATTCTCGATGGACTCCGGTGCCGTCGGGTAGCGTCCGGTGCCTTCGTTGCGCCGGTGCTTGTCGTTCGCGCGCCACCAGGCAAAGACGCGCAGCTCCGTCTCCTGATCCGGGTTCGTGGCCATGCCAGAGTTCAGCGCCTCGAGGTAATCCGCCTCCTCGACGGGCTCGACATAGGGCAGCTTTTTCCACTCCTCGTGCTCGGGCGACGGCACATTTTCATCGATCATCCCGACGGGCGGGCACTCCGCGACCCACATCAGCTTGCCGCAATTCTGGCACCGGGAAAGGTTCGGCTGAGCGGGCGTCATCGGCATTTCCTGATACCCGTCCGACCATGAGACAGCGCCCGTCGGATCGGGATTTGCGACGGTGAAAAGCCGCGCCAGCGACTGGCAATGCGGGCAGGCGAGGACGACATCTGGACCTTGGAGCATGGCGGGAACCTGCGCGGTGCGGTGCCGCCGTGCAAGCAGCACTTGGGCTGCGGCGGCTGGTCTCCGTGATTGAAAGTCCCGCGCCGCCGCGCATTCTCCGCGCGCATGCTCCCCAAAATGATTTCGCTGCTCGGGCTGATTGCATTCATCGCCATCGGCTGGCTGCTCTCGAACAACCGCCGCCGTTTCCCGTGGCGCACGGTGCTGTGGGGGCTGGGGCTGCAGTTTGCGTTCGCGATGTTCATTCTGAAAACATCGGTTGGCGAAAAGATTTTCGCCGGTGCGACGGAGATGGTCGGACAGCTCAACCTCTACGCACTCGAAGGCGCGAAGATGGTCTTTGGCCCGCTCGCCGACAGCGTAAAAATGGATGCGAGTTTTGGGCCCGGCAGCGGCGTCTTTGCCGTGCTCATCGCTGCGACGATCATCCTTATTTCCGCACTCTCTGCGCTGCTGTATCACTGGGGCGTGCTGCAAAAAATCGTCGCAGGCATGGCCTGGGTGATGATGCGCACGATGCGCACGAGCGGCAGCGAAAGTCTCGCGGGCGCGAGCAATATTTTCCTCGGCCAGACGGAGGCCGCACTGCTCATCAAGCCCTACCTTCCGAAGATGACGCAGAGCGAAATCATGGCGCTCATGGTCACCGGCTTCTCGACGATCGCGACGGGCGTGATGGTCGTCTATGCGGGCCTCCCGGCGATGAGCGCGGGGCATATCGTCACGGCGTCGGTGCTCGGAGCGCCTGCGGGATTGCTGATGGCAAAGGTCATGTTTCCCGAGACGGAAAAAAGCGAGACCGGCGAGCGTCACCACTTCTCCGTGAAGCGCACCGCGGAGAACTCGATCGACGCACTCTGCACCGGCGCGAGCGAAGGAGTGATGCTCGCGATCAATGTCATCGGCATGCTGCTCGCATTTGTCGCCGTCGTCGCGCTGGTGAATGCGCTCGTCTCGTGGCCTCAGCACGCACTTGGCGCGGCGACGCCGGTGACGTTGCAACAATTTTTCGGCTGGCTGAATGCGCCTTTTGCGTGGCTGCTCGGCGTGCCGGCGAAGGACTGCGGTTTCATCGGCCAGATCCTCGGCGAGCGCGTCGTCCTGAATGAATTCGTCGCCTATATCGATCTCTCGAATCACATCCAGGCAAATCCCGGCGTGCTCGATCCGCGTTCGGTGACGCTCGCGAGTTACGCGCTGTGCGGCTTCGCGAATTTTGCCAGCATCGCGATCCAAATCGGCGGCATCGGAGCGCTCTGCCCCGAGCGCCGCGCCGACCTCGCGAAGATCGGCCTGCGGGCGATGGTCTCCGGACTGCTCGCGTGCTACGTGATGACGACCATCGTCGGCATTCTGATCTAAACCCCGGTGTAATCAGAGCGGACGGTTTTTTTTGGAACTTGCCATCCAGAGTGCGCGCGAGATACGAAAAGCTACTGTTATGAAATCCCATCGCATCTTCCTCACCTCCCTTTTTCTCGCTCCGATTCTTACCCTCACTTCGTGTGAATCCACCACAGGCACAGGCGCTCTCGTCGGTGCCGGTGCCGGTGCCGCGCTGGGCGCAGCGCTCGGTGGTGGCAGGGCAGAGAATATCGCTGCAGGTGCGATTCTCGGTGCAGGCACGGGCGCGCTGGCAGGCCATCTGATCGGACGTGCGGATAATCGTGGCTACTACGAGGGGCGTCAGCTTCCCTACGCGCGGCCAGCAGGCCGCGGCGTCGTGGAGAGCCCGTATCGGCCCCACAATTTGATCAATGTCTCGGGAATCCCGCGCGGTGCAGTGGTGGAGGATCCGACCACGGGCCGGTACTTCATCCGCCCGTAAGCGGAGTCGTCCGTCGGCGGGCGGTTTGGTGAAAGCTGGCTGTTGCGTGCCTTGGGCGCAGTTCTGCAGTTGTGCGCCCGTATCGGAATCTGATTCTTCATCTTGCGCATGGCGCGTTTGGGCGGCGCGGGAACAGATTGGGATTGCGGCTGAGATGAAGATGCGCGCGCCTCGGCGCTGCGGTTGACGCGCCGGGAAGTCTCCCTTAGCGTGCGCGCCCTTTTTATGAAAACCAAAGGCTTCACGCTCTACGACACGACACTCCGCGATGGCACGCAGGGGACGGGGATTTCGTTCTCCGTCGTGGACAAGATTCGGGTGGCGGAAAAGCTGGACGCCTTTGGCATCGACTACATCGAGGGCGGCTGGCCGGGGAGCAATCCGAAGGACATCGAGTTCTTCCGCGAGGCGAAAAAGCAGCGATGGAAGCACGCGAAGATCACCGCCTTTGGCATGACGCGGGCGAAGAACACGCCCGTCGCGAAGGATGCGCAGGTGAAGACGCTGCTCGATGCGGAGACGCCGGCGGTGACCATTTTCGGCAAGAGCTGGTATCTCCATGTCGAGCATGTGCTGCGCGTTTCTGCAGATGAGAACCGGCGGATGATCCGCGACACGGTCGGCTATTTGAAGAAGCGCGACCGCGAGGTGATCTATGACGCGGAGCATTTCTTCGACGGCGCAAAGGACGACTGGGAGCATGCGCTGCTGACGCTCGAAGCTGCCGTCGAGGGTGGCGCGGATCTCGTGGTGCTGTGCGATACGAATGGCGGATCGCTGCCGGAGGAAGTCGAGGACATGACGGCGAGGGTGATTGCGCGTCTCGGCAAAGCTGTGGGCATCCACACACACAATGATTCCGGCGTGGGCGTGGCAAATGCGCTCGCGGCGGTACGCGCCGGCGCGGTGCAGGTGCAGGGGACGATCAATGGCTACGGCGAACGCGTGGGGAACTGCGATCTCGTGAGCGTGATCCCGACGCTGCAACTGAAAATGGGCATGCCCGTTGTGCCGAAGCTGGAAAACCTGCGCGACCTTTCGCACTTCGTCGCGGAACTCGCGAACGTCGTGCCGAACATCCGCGCGCCGTATGTCGGCGGCGCGGCATTCACGCACAAGGGCGGCACGCATGTGAATGCCGTGCAGAAACTCACGCGCACTTACGAGCACGTGGACCCCGCGCTGGTCGGCAGCCATCGCACGATCGTGGTGAGCGAACTCAGTGGCCAGAGCAACGTGCTGATGCGTGCCGAGGCACTCGGCTTCACTTTTGAAAAGGGCGCGCCGGAGGTGAAGGAGATCCTCGCTAGTGTGAAGCGGCTGGAGAACGAGGGCTACGAATTCGAGGCGGCGGAGGGCAGCTTCGAACTGCTGATCCGCAAGCATCTCGGCAAGCACAGGCCGCTATTTGAACTGCGCGAATACCATGTCTCATTCCGCCGCACCGCCGATGGCGAGTGGGACAAATGCGAGGCGACGGTGAAGCTGAAAGTGAAAGGTGAGGAAGCCTATGTGGTCGCAGAGGGCGACGGTCCGGTGAACGCGCTCGATGCGGCATTGCGAAAGGCGCTCGCGCCTTTTTATCCGAAGATCGCGGGCATCCAGCTCGAGGACTACAAGGTGCGCATCATCAACGGGCAGCAGGGCACCGGTGCGCGCACGCGCGTGCTCATCACGAGCACGGATGGCAAGGACACGTGGGGCACCGTGGGTGCGAGCGACAATGTGATCGAGGCAAGCTGGCTCGCGCTGGTGGACAGCTTCGAATACAAGCTCGGACGGAAGTAACCGCGGGAGATTCACAAAAGGCGACTTGACGTTTTCACCGTCACCCCGGCAAATACGCCGCTTCGCGCCGGGGTGTTCCCGTTGCGCGCCACACCCATCATGAAGTTCAGCATTTTTTCCAAAGGCCTCCTCGGCATCGTCGCACTCATCATCTCGCAGTTTGCGGCACCGGCGCAGGAAGCCCCTGGCATGCCGCTCGTGAAATCCATCGAGGTCCAGTTCGTCGGGCCGCAGACGGTGTCGAAGGAAAAAATCCTCGCGAACATGCGCACCCGGGTCGGCCGGCCGTATTCGCCGCGCGTGACGGAGGAGGACGTGCGCAATCTTTACTCGACCGGCAACCTGACGAACGTCCGCATGTTCGGCGAGCCGCAGGGCGACGGGGTGAAAGTCATCGTGGTCGTGGCCACAAAGAGCACGCTCGCGGAGGTCGTCATCAACGGCAACACGCAGGTGAAGACCTCGAAGCTGCGCGAAGAGATTTCCTCGAAGCCCGGCAGCCCGGTCAGCGACTCCGCGCTGGAGGCGGACCGGCAGAAAATCATCGAGTACTATCAGGGCAAGGGCTTCGGCGATGTGGACGTGCGCACCCGCACGGAGAATGTCGGCAAGCAGGGCACCGTGCGCGCGGTGTTCGACGTCCTGGAAGGCACGAAGGCAAAGATTGATCATGTGAATTTCACGGGAAACAGCGCGGTGAAGCGCTCGGAACTCATGAAGGTCGTGAAGACCAAGCCGAAGGGCGTCATGAACATCCTCTCCTCGACAGCGGGCAAGCTGAACACGGATCAACTGCAGGAAGATGTGAAGGCGATCCGCGAGCTTTACCAGAGCAAGGGCTACATCAATGCGGATGTGCGCAGGCCGAGCGTCGTGCGCAGTGGTTCAAAGGTGGATGTCACTTTCCAGATCGTCGAGGGTGCGCAGTCCCGCGTCGGCCGCGTGTCTGTGTCCGGCGCCCGCGTTTTTGCGGCGGATGAAATCGGGCAGAAGCTGTCGCTGAAGCCGGGCGGAATCTATTCGCCGCAGGCGCTCGCTGCGGATGTGAAGACCGTCCGCGACATGTACGGCACGAAGGGCTATCTCGAACTCGGGGTGATTCCTTCGCCGGTTCCGGCCGGGCCGGGCCGCATTGACGTCAATTTCCGCGTCGAAGAAGGCTCGCAGTACTACGTGGACAAGGTGAACATCTCCGGCAACACACGCACCAAGGACAAGGTGATCCGCCGTGAACTCGCACTCGCGCCAGGCGACCTTTTCAACACCGTCCGCATGGACGCGAGCAAGGCGCGTCTTGAGAACCTCCAGTATTTCTCCCGCACCGAAGTCCGTCCTGCGGAGCCGCTCATCTCGGTGCCCGGAAGGCGCGACCTGAATGTGGATGTCGCGGAGAAGCAGACCGGCTCGTTCAATTTCGGCGCAGGCTTCAGCTCGGTGGACAACCTCCTTGGATTTGTCGAGCTGACGCAGGGAAATTTCGACATCATGAACTGGCCCAAGCTCACCGGCGGCGGTCAGAAATTCCGTGTCCGCGCCCAGTACGGCACGACGCGCAAGGACTTCATCATCAGTCTCACGGAGCCCTATTTCCTCGACAAGAAACTCTCGCTCGGCGGCGAGGCCTACTACCGCGACGCGAGCTACACCAGCAGCGTGTACAATGAGCGGCGCTACGGTGGGGACATTTTCCTCCGCCACCCGATCAACGACTTCACTGCGCTGCGCCTCGAATACCGTCTGGAGGAAATCCAGCTCCATAGTTTCTCCCTCGCCGCCTCTCCGCAGATCCTTGCGGAAAACCAGAGCTACCTGAAGAGCCAGGTCAGCGCGAGCATCACCTATGATTCCCGCAATCATGTCTATCTGCCGAGCAAAGGCATCCGTGCAGATGCGCAGGTCTATCTCGCCGGCGGCTTCCTTGGGGGTAACGAGAGCATCTACGGCTTCGATGTTTCCGTGGCGAAATACATCGGGCTGCCCGGCGACACGATTCTGTCGTTCGAGGGTGAAGTCGCCGGTGTGGACAACTGGTCCGGTGGAAACCGTGTGCCGATTTTCGACCGGCTCTACCTCGGTGGCGCGAACAGCCTGCGAGGCTTCCGGTATCGCGATGTCGGCCCGAAGGACGTCTTCGGCGAGCCCATCGGCGGCCAGTCGCTGGCGCGCGTCACCGTGGAATACACAGTCCCAATCATCGAAAAAGTGCGTGGGGCGATCTTCTGGGACGGTGGTTTTGTGAACAGCGGCGCATTCAATTTCAGCCCGAAGAAAACCGCGAATGGCTCCGGAGGGTTTAACAGCGACTACGGCATCGGTCTTCTGCTGGAGATACCTTCCATCGGTCCGATCCGCATTGACTATGCGATCCCGATGCAGAAGGACGCCTTCGGCAGCGACAGCGGCAAGTTTCAGTTCAATATCGGCTACAAATATTGAGCGTTTCCGAGCATCGCGGGTCTTAACACAGCTTTTCACATGAAAAAACACCTCCTCATCCCACTCCTCTCCCTCTTCTTCTCGCTCGCATTTGCGGGAACCGCCTCTGCCGAACTCAAGATCGGCACGGTGGACATGAAGAAAGTCTTTGAATCCTACTGGCGCACCAAGGAAGCCGAGACCAAAATGAGCGAGACCCGCGCCGTACTGAAGCGCGACCTCGACGAGCGGATGGAAAAGCGGAAGGAGCTTCAGGACTCGATCGAAAAACTGAACGACGACATCAAGAAGCCCGAGCTGAGCAAGGATCGCGCGACGGCGAAGATGAAGGAGCGCGACGACAAGATCGGCGAGTGGCAGACGATGATGCGCGAACTCCAGCAGTACCAGCAGGAAAAGGAAAAGCAGCTCGCGGATCAGACCCTTCGCATCCGCAACGGCATCGTGGATGAAATCCTCAAGATCGTGAAGGAGAAGACGGATTCGGAAAACTACGACCTCGTTTTTGATACCTCGGGCAACAGCATCAATAACGTCCCCGTGATCATTTCCGCAAAGGCCAGCTATGATTTCACCAAGGAGATCGTCGAGAAGCTCAATGCAAGCCGTCCGAAGTCCGCCGCCGCCGAGGCACCCGCTGAGAAGCCTGCCGACAAACCCGCGGACAAGAAAGGCAAGGCCAAGTAACCTCCGCCGTGGAGATCACCGTTTCCGAGCTGGCCGCCCTTGTTGGCGGCCAGCTTGCTTCCGGGGCCGACGGTTCGGCAAAAATTTCGGGCGTCGCCACGCTCTCCGAGGCGCGGCCGGGTGATGTGACGTTTTTTGGAAACGCCAAATATCTCCCCAAGCTCCGCGCATCGAAGGCGACCGTTGCGCTCGTCCCGCTTGCGTTTGCTGAGGAGGTGCCTGTGCTCTGCATCCGGTGCGAGAATCCGACGCTCGCTTTTTCCAAGGCCGTCGAAAAATTTGCACCGCCGCCGGTTCAGCTGGCCCCTGGAGTTCATCCGACCGCTGTGATCGCTCCCGGCGTGCAGCTCGGTGCAGGCGTGAGCATCCAGCCGTATGTGGTCATCGAGGAAGGGGTTTCCATCGGCGATGGGACGATCATCGGCGCGCACAGCTATATCGGGCATGAGACGCAGATTGGCACCGGCTGCCAGATTTATCCCCATGTGACCATCGGTTTTCGGTGCTTGGTCGGCAATCGCGTCATCCTGCACAGCGGTGCCGTGATTGGCGGTGATGGGTTTGGATTTGAGCTTCAAGGCGGGCGTCACGTCAAAATTCCGCAGACCGGCATCGTGCAGATTGATGACGATGTTGAAATCGGAGCCAATTCCAGCGTGGATCGTGCGCGTTTTGGGCGGACTTGGATAGGTGAGGGGACGAAGATCGATAATCTGGTGCAAGTCGGTCATAATGCGCTCATTGGGAAGCATTGCATCCTTTGCGGGCAGGTCGGGGTCGCTGGCAGCACGAAGATTGGGAACTACGTGACTTTGGCGGGACAGGTTGGCACTGTGGGGCACGTGGAAATCGCCGATGGGGTCATCGTTGGCGCGCAATCAGGTGTCAGCAAATCATTGCCAGAGAAACAGATGTATATGGGAAGCCCCGCTGTTCCAGCGCGGGAATGGAAGGAGCAGGTCGCCCAAATCCATTTTCTCCATAAGCTCCGGGCGCGTGTCGCTCGCTTGGAGCAGCTTTTGGACGAATCCCAAAAATCGGTGCCCCCCGGGACGTAGCACTTGCGGGCCGGGTGAACGCGCCTTCCATTGGCGTGTCCAATACCGGCCATGAGCAAACGACCCAAACAGCGCAAACCTTCCGCCAGCCCAAAAAAGCGGCCTTCAGCGCGATCGAGTGCAGGGGTGCGAAAGCACCATCTTGCGACCGTTCGCACGCCGTTCCAGCGGCAGTTTGAGTTCGCATCGGAAGGCCGCTTTTTCGACCTGCGCGCGATCTTTGACCGCATGAATGCGCGCTATTTTCGCAACCGGCTGCGCAAATACACCATCGCCTGGGGCCGACGCTGCGCAGTGCGGCCGAAGAACAGCATCGTCCTCGGCACCATTCAGGAGGTGGACCGGATGATCCGCATCCACCCGCTGCTGGACCGCCAGTTCGTGCCGCAGTGGTATGTGGAATACGTCGTCTTTCACGAGATGCTGCATGCCGTGGTGCCGGACCGCTATGATAGCGCCGGACGCCGCCTCGTGCATCACGAAGGCTTTCTGAAAAAGGAGCAGAGCTTCCGGCACTACCGCCGCTCGATCGAATGGGAGCAGGAGAATCTCGGGCGCTTCCTGCGGTAGGCCGAAGGCGACGGCATTTTTTTCACGGCGATGGTGATTTTTTCTGCACTCGGCGAGGCAGCCTTTTCTGTTCCCACGGTCGCTGTGTTTCGGTAAACAGCATGGTTCCTCAATGAAATCCCCGGCCATATTCCGCGCGATCCTCCTGATTGCTGCCACCGCGCTCGCCGCCTGCACCGGCGTGAATACCCAGACGCGGTTTGCCGAATCGCGCACTGGCGGCACCCTTGCGACCAAGGCCGAGCGCAGCATCAGCACCTCGCCCTCGCGGCACATGTATGTCCGCACCACGGCGTATCATCATTCCGAGCCGGGCGGGCGGGCCACCGCGGTCGGCGGCTACCTCAAGCCCACGCACAGCGCTGCGGCGGACTGGAGCTGGCTGCCCGCGGGCACGCGCTTCCGCATCCCGGCCACCGGCGAGGAATACATCGTCGAGGACTACGGCAGCGCGCTGGTCGGAAAATACACGATCGACATCTACAAGAGCACGCGCGCCGAGATGAACCGCTGGGGGGTGCGCTACGTGGACATCGAGATCCTGCAGCTCGGCAGCTACGCCACCAGTCTCGCCGTGCTCATTCCGCGGCAGAAATTTCCACACGTCCGCGCGATGGTCGCCGGGCTTCAGAAAAGAGTGGGCCGCTAGGCCACGGCACGACGTGGCAGCCAACGCCCGCTCCACCGCACACCGGCTGCTCGCAGACTGGGAGCAAAAGCGCCCGCACGCCGACGAACTGCTGCACGAAAGGCTCGCCGCTTCAAAGCTCGCCGACCGTGATCGCGCGCTTGTCACCGAGCTTTATTACGGCGTCCTGCGCCGGCTCAGCGAACTCGACTTCCTCATCGCGCGTCTCCGCAATGGCGAGGTGGACGACGACACGCGCGCCCTTCTCCGCCTCGGCCTGTATCAGCTTTTCCACACGCGCATGCCTGCCTTTGCGATCGTGAAGGAGACCGTCTCGCTCTCGCGCCGCGCCGGCGGACTTGTGAACGCCATCCTCCGCCGCGCAGATCGCGAGCGCGCTTCGCTGGATGCCGCGCTTGCATCGGCACCGCTCGCGATTCGCACCAGCCATCCCGATTTTTTGCTGGAAAAATGGACGGCAAATTTCGGTGCCGACCCCGCACTCGCGCTGGCCGAATGGAACAACACGCCCGCGCCCGTCCTGCTCCGCGCAAATACGCTGCGCACCACGCGCGACGAACTCCTCGCCTCACTCCCCGGCTCGGAGCCGCACCCTTTTCATCCACTCGCATTGCGCGCACCGCGCATCCCGATCGACTGGCTCGAACGCGGCCTCTGCTACGTGCAGGATCCGAGCACGCTCGCTGCGTGCGACATGCTCGATCCGCAGCCCGGCGAGACCGTCCTCGATGCCTGCGCCGCGCCCGGCGGCAAGACGACCGCACTCGCCGCGCTCATGCGCAACGAAGGCAGCATCATCGCCGCCGACCTGTGGGAAAGCCGCGTCGCGCGCCTGCGCGAAAATTGCGAACGCCTCGGCACGCGCAACGTCCGCGCGCTCGTCCTCGACACGATGAAGGAATCCGACGAACTCGCGCCGCGCAGTTTTGATCGCATCCTCGTCGATGCGCCGTGCAGCAACACCGGCGTGATCCGCCGCCGCGTGGACGTGCGCTGGCGGCTGAGCGAGGAGGATTTTCTCCGCATGCCCGCGCAACAGCTCGCCCTCCTGCGCCGCTGCGCCGGGCTTTTGAAAAGCGGCGGCACGCTCGTCTATTCCACCTGCTCGCTCGAGCCCGAGGAAAACGAACACGTCGCCGATGAAGCCGCCCGCACGATCCCCGGCCTGCGTCTCCACACCACGCGCCACATCCGCCCGTGGGTGGATGGCGTGGATGGCGCGTTCTGCGCGAAGTTCGTCGCCGCGTGAGCGAGGCTGCCGCCTACTCGCCTTTCGATTCCATCTTCAGCGGTGCGACGCCTGGCAGGACTGCGTTGTTTTCCGAAAGCGTGATGCCTGCGCGCTCGCCGCCCTCGCCAGGGGCTTCGATGACCCAGACCATCTCCTCTTTTTCCTCGATGAGCAGGCTCTGCTGTTTTTCGGACAGTCCGGCACGGAAGGGACGCTCCACGTAGGCGAACAGCACCCAGCGGCCTTCGCGTGGCAGCGCGAGGTGGCACTTGCCGTCGCCGTCGGTCTTCGCCTTCACCTCGGGTTCGCCGAGCGCGGTGTACATGAGGACGGGGCGATTCGCTGTGGCGAGGCGGCTTTCCGCCGCGGCCTGCTCCCTTACCATGTTCATGATGCGTTCCCGCAAATCCGCCGTCCCCTTGGTTCCTCGTGCGGGCGAAGCGCTGGCCGGGGTCGCGCCTGCCAGATTTTTTTCCACCTCGGAAATGACGCGCATGCCGTGCTCCTTGTCGTCGGCCTTGCCGCCCCACACTTCCCTTCCGAGGATGCCGCGCGCGTCGTCGAGCGCCTTGCGCACCTGCGGCGTGTCCTCGGCCTTGATGGCGAGCGCCAGATCGCGCAGCTCCTCCGCGCCGAGATTTTTCCGGAAGCGAACGACGCGATCCTTGTCAAAGTCGGCGCCGAGTTTCTGCCGCACATCCTCGAGGTAGAGCACGGCCGTGTCGGCCAGATTGTTCAGCGTGTCGCGGCACGCTTCCACGTCCTTCTTGAGCTGGCTGTTCGGATTGCTGCGCAGCGGCGGTGCGGACGCCATGCCGAATGCCTCCATATCCGCCTTCAGCTTCTCGATCTCCACGCCGCGTTTCTGCTGTTCCTTCCATGCATCGTTCACGGTCGCATCGCGCCGGATCATCGCGATCTTGATCGGCTCCTTCGCTTTCTCAAAGGAAACCGCGCCCACTTCGACATTTGCCGGGCGCTGCTGGGGCGAATCCTTCCAGGCAAACGAAATGGACACCTCGACATCACGTGTGAGCGGCGCCTTCGGCGAAGGCGAGCAGCCGAGCAACACCACACTGGCAAATCCCGGCAGGAGCCAGCGAACAACGGGAGGGAAGCTTGTCCTCATGCTCGCCCGTTTCTCTCCCCGCGGAAGGGTTGTCAATCCCCGAGCGCCGCTAAAGACCCGGCACGACGACCGGGACTTTCGGTGAGCCCGGCCTGGCCACGCCCGGAACGCTGCGCATGAATTCCTCGATCTTCGCGCGCACCACATTGCCCGGCACCCCGAAGCTGATGCCCTGTGCCTGCCGCTCCTCATCGTTGCCGATGTACACGAGGCGGCTCACGGCCACGAGTTTTCCCGCGAGATCCACCATCGGCCCCCCGCTGTTCCCCGGGTTGATCGCCGCATCGGTCTGCAGCAAATCCGTCACATCCTTGCTGCCCGTGGGCAGCGTCCTGGCGCGCGCACTCAGGATGCCGCGGGAGACAGAGGTGCCGAGGCCGTGCGGGTTGCCGATGGCAAACACCGACTGGCCGAGAAGATTCGGCGAGAGATCGTCGAGACGGATGAAAGTGAACGTCTCCTTGGCATCCACCTTCAGCAGTGCGAGGTCGCGCGTGGAGTCGGTCTGGATCACCAGTGCGGGGTAGGTCTTCCCGTCCTGCGTGGTCACGGTCACGCCGTCCTTCGCGGCTTTGCGGACGACGTGATCATTCGTCACCACGTAGCCATCCGCGCTGACGAAAAAACCGCTGCCACTTCCCAGCACCCTGCGTCCCCCGGAGCCGCCGCCGAAGAAATCCTCGAGGAGCTGCTCGCGTGCGGTGGTGCCGGTGCGGCCGCTGCCCTCGATCGTGATGCTCACCACGGCGGGAATGATTTTCTGCAGCATGCGCACCGAAGGCTCGCTGGTCGGCGAGTCCTGTGCGGGAGCCGCAGAAATGGCACTCAGGGAAAGGATCGCCGCGACGAATGCTCCGGGGATGCGTTTCATAAGTGTGCGGAGTTACGCCCGCGCACCGCGGGGCATCAAGGTGGAATGCACCGCGCGATCCGGGCGGCTTCTCAGGCCGCGCGATTCACGGCGCTCAGGACGGCCTTGATCGCGGCGAGCTCGACGTTCGTGTCTTCGCCTGCGCCCCATTTCGTGCGGCCATCGGCGAGCTGGATCTGGATGTAGGCGATCGCGTTCGCCTCGTTGCCCGAGCTGAGCGACTGCTCGCGGTAGTTCGCGACCTCGAATTTCTGCGCGCCTGCGCCGATGAGGGCATGGACGAATGCCGCGATGGGGCCGTTGCCGTCGCCATTTGCAATGCATGCGTGGCCGTTCAGCTTCAGCCCTGCGCGGCACGTCATCACGTCTCCGCGGCGGTCCGCTTCGAAATGCCCCAGCGCCCAAGGTGAAGTGCGCTCGATGTATTCGCGCCAGAACATCGCCTTCAGCTCCGTGGCGGTGACCTCGCGGCCGAGCGCATCCACCGCATCGTTCGCGAGCGGCCCGAATTCGCGCTGCATGTCCTTCGGCAGCTCGATGCCAAATTCACTCTCCAGCAAATACGCGACGCCGCCTTTTCCGCTCTGCGAATTCACGCGGATGACCTCGCGATATTCGCGGCCGATGTCGGCGGGATCGATCGTGAGATACGGCACGTCCCAGGGCGCGCCGTTGGATGTTGGATGTTGGACATCGGACGTTGGACGTTGCCTCGCCTCCCACTCGCCGAGCCCCTTTTTGATCGCATCCTGATGCGAGCCGCTGAATGCCGTGAACACCAGTTCGCCCGAGTACGGATGCCGCGCGGGAACCGTCATGCCCGTGCAGCGCTCGTAGATTTCGCGCAGCGCGTTCAGGTCGGAAAAATCGAGCCCCGGCGCGAGGCCGTGCATGTAGCAGTTCATCGCGACCGCGACGATGTCGAGGTTGCCCGTCCGCTCGCCATTTCCGAAGAGCGTGCCCTCCACGCGATCCGCGCCCGCGAGCAGGCCGAGTTCCGTCGCGGCGATGCCCGTGCCGCGGTCGTTGTGCGTGTGCAGCGAGACGATGAGCGAATCGCGGTTGCGGATGTTGCGGCAGATCCACTCGATCTGATCCGCATACACATTCGGCATCGCGACCTCGACGGTGTCGGGCAGGTTCAGGATCATCGGGCG
>JAYWEO010000367.1:0-16412 GCA_043779225.1 Prosthecobacter sp. | reverse complement strand
GCTGCGCAGGAACGCGACGAGATCCATGAGCTGCTGCTCGGTGAGCGCCTTGTCGAGACCCTGCGGCATGAGTGAAGTGGTCAGCGTCGTGTTCGCGGTGATCTGCGAATGCGGGATGCGGTGCTCCTGCGCGCCGGCGTCGGCGAAGACCAGCACATCAGGCAGGCTGGCGCGGATGACGCCGATGAAGCTCTGGCCGTCCGCCGTCTCGATCGCATGCGCCTCGTAGTCGCGCGCGAGTGAGTTGTTGGGAAAGAGGATGCTTTCGAGAATGTCGCGCTCGACGCGGATGCCGCCGAGCTTGCTGAGGTCCGGCCCGACGAGATTGCCCACCTCGCCGACGCGATGGCACATCATGCACGCGCCCATCCCGCTTTCAAAAAGTTTTCCGCCCTCGGTGGCGCGGCCTTCTTTCGCGATGCGCGGCGGCAGCGATTCGAGCAACCGGCGGCGCGATGCGTCGTCGTTTGCGAGGGCTGCAAGTGCGGGTGCAATTTCTGCAAAGAGCGCGGGCGGCGCGTCGGCGAAGATTGTGCGGATGTGGCTCTCCTGCACGGTTGCGAGCGAGGCGGAATTTTTCAGCGCCTGCGCGAGCGGCAGTGCCGCGTCGGTCTTCAGCCACGCGCGGTAGCCCTTGAGGATTTCGGCAAGTTCGAGCGGCCCGAGCGCGGGAATCAAAGGTGCGAGCGCTGGCAGTTGTTCCTTCGCGAGCTTCGCGCTCACGAGCGTGCGCGCCGCCTCCAGCCGCGCGGAGGGCGAGGCATCGGCAAGGGCGCGCGTGAGCAGATCGAACGATTCCGTGGGCAGCGGCTTGCTGCGGTCGAGCGCCGCGCCGAGCGCCTTGAGTCGCAGGCTGAGCGGCTGCTTTTGGTCGTCGGAAAACTCGCGCAGTGCGTGGCGCAGCTCGGGCGTGGAAATTTTCGCCGCGGCGGCGAGCACGAGCGGAAGATCGGCGGGCGCGGCGCTTGCGAGGGCCTTGCGCAGCGCGGGCGCGGAGGTGACGGGCGGTTTGTCGGCGGCGGCGAGCACCCGCCAGGCGATGCGCTGTTGCAGGCGCAAGTCACCCTCCAGCAACAACGGGATTACCTCGGGCATCGCCGCGAGGCGCTGGGTCGCGAGCAGTTCGATGAGTGCAAGACGGTCGAGGGAAATAGATTTTGCGCGCAGCCAATTCGTGAAGTTCACGGTGATGGGCCAGTCATCATGGCGGAGGACGATCTCGGCAGCCTTGCGCACCAGGGCGGCGGCGGCTGGATCGGCGGAGTCAGCGGTGTCGAGGAGTTTCATCACGCGGTCGGCGGTGAGTTCGTGGCGCTGGTCGAGCAGGGTGAGCACGCGCTGCCTGAGCGCGGGCTTTGCATCGTCGCGCAGTGCGGCGGCGATGGTCTTCGGTTCGCCCGCGGTGAGCAGTGCGAACATCGCCTGGTGCTCCACCGAGCGATCCACTTCGCCCGCGATGCGATGCAGCAGCGCGCCCGTCGTCTTTGCATCGAGCTTCGGCAGCGCGCCGAGTGCGTGCGCGGCGGCGAGCTGCACGCCCGCATCTGCGCTGTCGAGCGCCTTCACCAGCGCGGGCACTGCGTCCTCTGTCGGCTTCATCGCGAGCGCATTGCCCGCGGTGCGTGCGACACTCACATCCTGGCTGCCGAGCGCGACGATGAGTCCCTTGGTGTCCATTTTCCAAACGCCCGCGCCGCCCGCGCCCCACGGCTCGCACTTCGCCGGCGCACCGATTTTCCGCACGCGGTAGATCGCCCCGGCGATGTCCGGCTTCGCCATGAGTGAAGACGGGCAGCCGATGCGGAACCAGCCGCCGGTGTCCAGCACGAGCAGCGAGCCATCGCGATCCTCGAGCACGTCGGTGAGGTGCACGTCGGGATTTTGCAGCTTCAGGAATTCGCGCTCGGTGACTTTGTAGCTCGCGCCGTTGTTGTTCGGGCCATCGCGCGCGACCTCCATGCGCGTGAGGCGCTGCGTGTTGAAGTGGGTGACGAAAAAATTGCCGCGCCACTCCGGGTCGAGCGCGCCGCTGCGGTAGAACGTGCAGCCGCTCACGCCGACGTGGCCGTAGTTGTGGACGACCGGCATCGTGTCGAGCGTGCGCGGGAGTCCCTCGATGGCCTTGAGCTGATCGGGCCGCGGGTAGATGCCGCCGCGCAGCCAGTGGACGATCGTGTCGCCGCGCGGGTTTGTGTGGAAAATGTTCTGCACGCCAAGGATCTCGCCCTCGGGCGTGAAGTCCACCTCCACGGGATTGTCGCCGCAGCCGAGCGAGTGCCAGCGTACGTCGGAGCCGTCGGGCTTGCACGACCAGATGCCGCTCGCGAGTCCCTCATGCACGACCACGCCTTCCTTGCCGACGACCTTGTGGCCTTTGCGCCCGTGGCACCAGTAGAGCCGCCCGTTCGGATGCACGAATGGCCCATGCACATCCGCCGCATTCCCCGAGTAGTCGAACCCGCTCACGATCATCTCGCGCTTGTCCGCCACGCCGCTGCCGGTCGTGTCGGTGAGTTTCCACAGCCCCGGCGGCGACATCACGTAGAGCGAACCGTCGAGCCACGCGCAGCCCTGCGGAAAAGTCATCTTGTCGGCGAAGACCGTGGACTTGTCATAGATGCCGTCGCCATCCGTGTCCTCCAGCATCAGCACGCGATGCGGCAGTTCCTTCTCCAGCCCCGCCTTGTTCAGATTCACGCCCGACGAATCGCCGACGAAGAGCCGCCCGCGATCATCCACCGTCGCCATGATCGGATGCTGCACGAGCGGCGGCGCGGCGACGATCTCGGCGGTGTAGCCGTCGGGGAGCTGGATCGGCGGCGGTGTGTATTGGAAAGCCGATGGATTTTGCCCAGTCAGCGGAGCGAGCGAGATTGCGCTGGCAAAAATCATGGCAGCGAGAATCGAGATCGCCCTGCGGCGGTGTGAATGTCGTAGAGACATGGCTGGGAGAAAGGTGCGGAGCCTGCGAAGTTTAGACCGTCTCGCCAGATCAACCTTGGATTTCTAAAAACGATGCCCGTCGGCGAACCAGTTCACGGCTGGTAGAAGCGGCCCATTTTTTCGAGGATCATCGCACGAAGCTCGTCGCCATTCACCGCGCCATTGTGTCGCCAGAGGATTTCGCCTTTCGGGCTGACGAGGATGGTATGCGGGATCGCGCCAGGCCATTCGGGGTCGAGGGCTTTCACGAGGGCATTCGTATCAGGGTCGCTGAAGATGTAGCTGTTGGTAGTGCGGCCCTCGGCTTTGAGTGATGGCTTCAGTTTGTCGAGGAGGCCGGCACCCCGCTTTTCGAGGAACGCTTTTACTTTTGGAGAATCCTTGGGGTCGTCGGTGCTGATCGTGATGAACTCGAAGTCACGCAGGCCAAATTTGCGGGCGGTGGTGACTAATTCAGGGAACTCTGCAACGCACGGAGCACAAGTGGTTGCCCAGACATTGATTAGACGCATCTTATTTGTGCCATTGTTGCGCAGTGAGGTAACGCCTTTCGATTCGATTAACTCCACATCAACGGGCGTTGTGTCCCACTTCTCGGTCTTATTCGATACCAAGCCTTTCTTGATCAGCCACTTAGTCGAGCAGCCATGTGGTTTGGTGATTTCCACCGGTACAGGTTTGCCTGCGAGCAATGCCTCGACAGCGAGTCGTGCGTCCTGGCTCTTCACGGTCGCCTCGTCGGCGAACCGGGAGTCGTCAAACTGACCCTTGTAACGCAACTTGCGGTCCCCATCGAAAATGAAGACATGAGGTGTCGCAAGGCATCCGTATGCCTTCGCGATGGCCTGCGTGGCACCGTCGTAAAGGTATGGGAAATTGTATCCTTCTTCCACGGCGTACTTCTTCATGTCGTCAAAGCCATCGTTGTATTTTGAATACCCAAGCTCGTCGATGCTGAGGCCATCCGGATTGTTCGGATTGATGGCCACGAGCGCGAATTGCGCTGCCGGCAAGTTACGAACCATTATTTTGATGCGAGCCTCGGCGGCGTGCGAATCTGGGCAATGATTCGACAGGAACGCCACCATAAGCACTTTTGCCGCGCCATACTCCGCGAGCGTGTGCTGTTTATCGTCTATTCCGAGCAGATCAAAGTCAGGCGCTGGGTCACCAATCTTCAAATCCCGAACATCGTCAGGATGCACTTTGGACGGTGATTTTTCGACTGGCTTCGCGTTTTCGGCTGATCCGAATGGGAAAGTCGTGAAGAAGAGAAAAGTGGCTAGAGTGAAGGGTGTTTTCATTTGTTTCATGGGTGCGGTTTTTGAGTGCGTGAATGTTGAGCCATGGCCCCAGCGATTGGAAAAGCGCTATGGGATCGGTCGTTCGATCCAGACCGAGAGTAGCGCAAGGTCTGCGGGTGTGACACCGCTGATACGCGCGGCTTGGCCCAAGGTTTCCGGCTGTATGGCCGCAAGTTTGTGCTGAGCTTCGGTGCGGAGGCCGCGGATGGATAGAAAATCCAGACCACTCGGAATGCGTTTGTTGTCCTGTTTTTTTAACCGGTCTATCGCAATGTTTTGGCGGAAGATGTAGCCCGCATACTTGAGATCCACCTCCAGGGCTTCCCATAGTTCCGCCCCGTGACCTGCACGAACGGCGGTTGGCAGATTGGCGGCAAAATTCTCCGGGCGTTTCAACCATGCTGCCAATTTGAGGTCTTCATAAGGAGTCTGCTCTGCGAATTCATGGAGGCGCTTCAGGTCGGCGAGCTTGCCCTTGGTCTTTTCCCAGCGCTCGCTATCCACAAGTCCCAGCTCATTAGCGATGGGTGTGAGGCGGAAGTCTGCATTGTCGTGGCGCAGGATGAGGCGGTGTTCTGCCCGGCTGGTGAACATCCGATACGGCTCCGGGGTGCCTTTCGTCACGAGGTCATCGACGAGCACTCCGAGGTATGCGTCTGCGCGTCCGAGAACCAAGGGTGTTTTCCCTTGGAGTTTTAACGCCGCGTTTGCGCCGGCGATCAATCCTTGGCCTGCAGCTTCTTCGTAGCCGGACGTTCCGTTGATTTGTCCGGCGAGGTAAAGATTTGGGATGAGCTTGGTTTCGAGGGTGTGTCGGAGCTGGGTTGGCGGACAATAGTCGTATTCGACCGCATATCCGGGCCTCATCAACTCGGCATTCTCAAGCCCTGGGATTGTGCGGATGAATGCGTATTGCACATCAAGGGGAAGCGAGGTGGAGACCCCGTTGACGTAGAATTCGAGCGTATGCCTACCTTCCGGTTCGAGGAAGATCTGGTGTCGATTCTTTTCCACGAACTTCACCACCTTGTCTTCGATGGATGGGCAGTAACGCGGGCCAGTTCCTTCGATTCTTCCTGCGTACAGAGGTGATTTGTCGAGGTTGTCACGAATGATATCGTGTGTCTTGCTGTTGGTGTATGTGATCCAGCACGGAATCTGTTCCACGTGGAACCTTCCGTCTGCGCTGTGGTTCAGTGAGAATATCTCATCTGGTCGCCTCGCGAGGCGTTCAGGCAGAAAGCTAAACGTGGTCGGTACATCATCCCCAAATTGCTTTTCACATCTTGAAAAATCGATTGTACGACCGTTTAACCGACAGGGCGTTCCGGTCTTGAAGCGTCCTGTTTGCAACCCGAGTTCGCGGAGCGATTCACTTAGGGTGGATACAGAATCACCCATGCGGCCGCCGGGTTCATTCTTGAGCCCGACATGGAGGAGTCCACCCATAAACGTCCCAGTTGTCACGACCACTGAACGACAATTCACTTGCATGCCCATATTCGTCTGGATCCCGCAGATGCCGTCCCTGTTGGTGTTCAACCGAAGAACGTTCGCCTGCATCAGGTCGAGGTGCTGCATTCGTTCAAGTTCTGCCTTCGCACGAAATTGGTAGGCCTTCTTATCGCATTGGGCTCGAGGCGATCGGACGCTCGGCCCCTTTTTGCAGTTGAGGAGACGGAACTGGATTGCTGTTGCGTCGGTATTTAAGGCCATCACCCCCCCAAGTGCGTCGATTTCCCTTACGATTTGGCCCTTTGCCTGACCACCGATAGCGGGATTGCATGACATTTGGCCGACCGTGTCCAGAGATTGGGAAAGAATAAGCGTCTCGGCCCCGAGACGAGCTGCCGCTGCTGCAGCCTCAATTCCGGCATGACCAGCGCCGATAACGATGACGTCGTAGGTCTTGTGATGAATGAACATGGGTGGCGAAGGATTTTCGGTTGAAGGATTTGCGGTGTTTGAGATGATCCTCGGTGAATCGAATGGCGAGTGGTAGATGCGGAAGTGTCTCAGTCCGGATTCTGCCGATTTATGCAGTCTAGGACACTTGAGGTATGTTTTCCAATTCGTTGTCTGCTGTCGTTACCACGGGAGGTCTTTTTCACGATAGACCGTTGAGATTTCCTTCTGCGACTGAAACAGTGCCGTTGGGTGAAGTTATGAAATTGAGCCGTGGCGTTGATTAGTGTTTTGGGTCTGTCCGGCTTCGGACGAATTCGCCCCCGGTTGTTGATGATAGTTGGAGCGAGAGTACATGTGAGTGATTTGACGCGACTCCGCTGATGTTTTGGAATGGGAGGATTGGTCGGCACCGCCCATTGTTCTACGTGGAACAAGGATGATCTAGAATTCCTGCCTTTGAACGTGGGAGGAGTTCAGAGAGTTTGGCGCGGAACTCTTGGCCTTTCAGGTTAACGCTGATGATTTCCATATCGTCGGAGAATTCTGAAAGGACTTGGCGGCAGGCACCGCAGGGAGTGACTGGTTCGTTCGAGTCCGCCACGATCACGATGCGACGGAATGAATAAACCCCAGACGCGATTGCACTGAAGACCGCATTGCGTTCCGCGCATATTGTTAGGCCATACGAAAGGTTCTCTACATTGCATCCGTTGAACACTTTACCAGAGGTTGCTTCCAAGGCGGCTCCGACGGGAAAGTGAGAATAGGGCGCGTGGGCATTTTGGCGAACTTTGCGTGCGATCTTAGTGAGGTTGGCGATATTGCGTGTCTTTGACATACGGGAAGTTGCTTTCTAATATACTAAACAGAATTGATCGTCAGTCTTCGCGCACGAGGTCATGGTATGGCTCAGTCGCGGCGGCACCATGCGTGAATGACGACTTTCCATACAGAACCATGCGACCGGAAGCCATGCCGATCGGCCTGAAGGGTGCGTCCTCCGTCCTTTTGTGCCTTTTGGGTAAGAGGAGAATCCGACGAGTGGGCGAATGAGTGATTCCGCTCATGCAGAATATTATGTTGCGAAAAAAGGGCGTACGCACAGCATGGGGCGTGGTTTCAAAGCCCCCCAAGTATCGCGGAAAACTCATCGCTGTCGAGGGGCTGGATGGATCTGGCAAGTCCACCCAGATCTATCTGGTCAAACGCTGGCTCGAACTCTCTGGGGCGCGCGTGTTTTTCACGGAGTGGAATTCGTCGAGTCTCGTCAAGCCTTCCACGAGCAGGGGAAAGACAAGCCGGCTGCTGACGCCGACGACCTTTTCACTCATCCACGCGACAGACTTTGCGGACCGCTACGAGCGACAGATTTTCCCGCTGCTGCAGGCAGGCTACATCGTGCTGGCGGACCGCTATATCTTCACGGCATTTGCGCGTGACGTGGTGCGAGGCGTGGATTTCGACTGGGTGGAGCGGCTGTACAGCTTCGCGGTGCAGCCGGATGTGACGCTCTATTTCCGCGCGCCGCTGGAGGTCGCGCTGGGTCGCATTCTGGACGGGAGGCCCGAACTGAAATATCACGAGGCGGGCATGGATCTAGGGCTGAGCTCGGATCCGTATGAAAGCTTTCGAATTTTCCAGGGGCGCATCCTCGAGCAGTACGAACTGCTCGCGCCGCGCTATCATTTTACGACAGTGGATGGGACGCGTGACATCCATGATCAGCAGGAGGAGGTGCGCCGCATCCTCCGGAAACGACTGCGACTTTCCGACTATATGAAAAAGAAAGTGCGCCGCCCCTAGCTAATGCCAGCCCCGATCCATAAGCCCAGTCTGCCGGGACGCATCATCCGTACGTTTGGCAGGCCCCTGGCGGAGATGGGGGCCGCGCGTCTCATCGGCCGGCTGTTTGCGATCGAGGGAGCCGATGGCTCCGGGCGTTCCACAAATATCAAGGCCCTCAGCGAATGGCTGGAGGCCGGGGGATACGCGGTGAAACACATGGGCCTGCGCCGTTCGCCACTGCTTGCGCAGGACATCGAGCATGCGAAGCAGTCGCGCCAGCTCACGCGCACGACGATGTCGCTGCTTTACGCGACGGATTTCTATGATCAGCTTGTCAATGAAATCATCCCGGCGCTCCGCGCGGGATACATAGTGTTAGCCGACCGCTATATCTACACGCTGATGGCGCGCGACATCGTCCGCGGCGCAGATTCGGAATGGACGCGCAATGTGTACAGCTCCGCGCTGATCCCGGATGCGGTCTTCTACCTGCAGGTGGATCCTGAGGAGCTGGTGCTGCGCAACTTTGAGAAGAACGCCACGCTCGACTACTGGGAGAGCGGGATGGATCTCGGGCTTTCGCGCGACATGTTCGAGAGTTTTCTCATCTATCAGAGTCTCCTCCAGCGTGCATTCGGGCGCATGCAGCGGCGCTACGGTTTCACCATCGTGAACGCGAATCGCGATTTCACCAGAATCCAGCGCGAGATCCGGGCGCACCTCACTGCAAGCCTCGCCACGGCCGCGAGGTGACCCGGCTTTCGCGGAAAGGAAATCCGGCGCGGGCGCAAAAGCTGCGGCACGCGGGGATTGAGGGTTGCGCTTTAGGCGCTGCCCCGTAACATCCAACGCACCATCCGCCGCGACTGGGCGGGCACCTCTAAAATTTCATCACGACGAACCGAAACTCATGGCTACCGCTGTCACGACCGCCGATTTTTCCAAGGCTCCGATCAACGCCAAGCTCTCCACCGAGCAAAAGCTGAAGCTTCTCACCGAGATGGTGCGAATTCGTCGCTTCGAGACGGAGTCGCTCCGCCAGTATAACAACGGAAAGATCGGCGGCTTCCTGCATCTCTACAATGGCCAGGAGTCCGTAGTCGTAGGATGCGTATCGCTGATGGGCGACGATGATCATCTCATCACCGCGTATCGGAATCACGGCCATGCTCTCGCAGTCGGAATGACGATGAATGAGTGCATGGCCGAATTGTATGGAAAGGCCACCGGCTGCTCGAAGGGCAAGGGCGGCTCCATGCATTTCTTCGCGCCGGACAAGAATTACTGGGGCGGCCACGGCATCGTCGGCGGGCAGACACCGCTCGGCCTCGGCCTCGCATACGCGCTGAAGTACAAGGGTCTCAAAGGTGCCGCGCTCTGTTTCATGGGGGATGGCGCGGTGAACCAGGGCTGCTTCTACGAGTCGCTGAACATGGCGTCGCTTTTCAAAATCCCGGTGATCTACATCATCGAGAACAACGGCTACTCGATGGGCACGAGCCTCGCGCGCAGTTCGGCTTTCAAGAACTGCCTTGCTGAGCGCGCCGAGGGCTTCGACATGGCCTGGGCGAAATGCAACGGCTCGGACGTTTACGAGGTCCGCGACACCGTGCAGAAGGCGATCGACCGCGCATACAACGAGAGCAAGCCGACCCTGCTGGAAATCGCGACCTATCGTTACTACGGCCACTCGGTCGCGGACTCGAAGCACACGACCGGCTACCGGCAGAAGGACGAAATCGAGGCGTACAAGCAAAACCAAGATCCGATCCAGCTCTATAAACGCAGGCTCGTCGAGGAAGGCGCGCTCACCGAGGAGCAATACGAGCAGCTCGATGAGGCCGCGAAGGCGGAGGCCGCGGCTTCGGCGGAATTTGCGGAGGAGAGCCCGATCCCGACGGTGGAGAGCATCACGCAGGATGTGTATTTTGAAGTGGATCGGCAGACCGAGGCAGGCAGGACGGGCCGTCACTTTTTCAACGACTAGGTGACGGCCTTCACGTTGGGAACACTCACGGAACGCACGTGAAATCACGCAAGCCTGCCATCGCCATTTCCTTTCTGATCATCGCGCTCGGCGTCGCGTGGCTGCTGAATGCCATGCGCATCGCGCCGAATCTTGACTGGATCTGGATCATCGGCCTCGGCGTCTCCGGGATATTGCTGCTCACGGTCACGCGACTGGATCGCTTTAATTTCATCGCGGGCATCAGCCTCATCGTCAGCTCGGTGCTCGCGGCGCTGCGGCAGAGCGGGAAGCTCACGATCAATATCGAGGCACCGGTGCTCTTCATCACTGTGGGCATCCTGCTTTTTCTCGCGCAGCTCCTTCCGCTGGCATCGTCATCGTCCGGGGCGGAGAAGCCACCGGCGGGGAGCGATCGAAACAAGTCATAACCGCAATCCATTTTACATAGCGAACATAGCCATGCCACTCATCGAATACCGAGACGCACTCAATCAGGCCTTTGACGAAGAACTCGCCCGCGATCCAAACGTCGTGCTGATGGGCGAGGAGGTCGCCGAATACGACGGCGCGTACAAAGTCACCAAGGGTCTCTGGAAAAAATGGGGCAGCAAGCGCGTGGTGGATACGCCGATCAGCGAAGCCGCATTCATCGGCATGGGCGTCGGCGCATCCATGCTCGGCATCCGCCCTGTCATGGAGCTCATGTTCTGGAGCTTCGCCACCGTCGCGTGGGATCAGATCATCAATAACGCCGCGCAAGTCCGCTACATGAGCGGCGGCCTCATCAACTGCCCCATCGTCATCCGCGGCCCCGCGAACGGCGGCACAAACGTCGGAGCGACGCACTCGCACAACCACGAAAACTTCCTCGCGAATGTCCCCGGCCTGAAAGTCGTCTGCCCCGCCACTGCCTACGACGCGAAGGGCCTGATGAAGACCGCCATCCGAGATAATGACCCCGTGATGTTCATGGAGAACACGCTCCTCTACGGCGAAAAATGGGAGGTGCCGGAGGAGGAATACCTCATCCCGCTCGGCAAGGCCGACATCAAGCGCGAAGGCACCGACATTACGCTCATCGCGCACGGCCGCGCCGCACTCACGGCTTGCACCGCCGCAGACATCCTCGCCGCCGAGCATAATATCAGCGCCGAAGTCATTGACCTGCGCACCATCCGCCCGCTCGATGAGGAGGCGATTTTGGAAAGCGTCCGCAAGACGCACCGCGCGATCTACATCGAGGAAGCGAAGCCCTTCTGCGGCGTCGGCGCGCAGATCAGCTCGATGATCATGGAAAAGATTTTCGACGAACTCGACGCGCCCGTGCTCCGCATCACGAGCATTGACGCCCCGGCGATCTACTCGCCCGAACTCGAAAAGCGCCAGCTTCCGCGCCCGCTCGACGTCGTCGAGAAGGTGCTGAGCATCTGCTAGTCCGGGCCAAAAGATTGGCTTGACCGCGCGGAGGCTGCCCGGCTTTCTCGCGCGACGGCGATGGATTTCCGCCAGTGCGGCTTTGGCCCGCCGAACCGCCTCAGTTTTCACGACCAGGCTGATGATTCCTGCCGACTCCGGTAGAATCATGCTCTCATCACGACTTCGCAGTTTCACATCGTCCAAGTACCCGTTGCTCCGGGAGGTGCGCGTGTGATCGGGATTCGGCAAAGACTCGCGGAGTGGTGGTGGCAGGCCGGGGCGGCGTTCAAATGGCTCGCGCTCATCATCCCGATGGCGATGGGCGTGGGCTCCGCGGCCGCCTTTTTTTTATGGAGTCTCGATGTGGTGACGGGCGTGCGCTTCGATCATCCGTGGCTCCTGTATCTGCTGCCCGTGGCAGGCGTGACGGTCGGGCTGCTCTATCATTATTTCGGACGTTCCGCGGAAGAAGGGAACAACCTCATCATGGATCAGATCCATCGTCCCGGCGGCGGTGTGCCGCGACGGATGGCACCGCTCATCCTGTTCGGCACGCTGGTCACGCATCTTTTCGGCGGCTCCGCGGGACGCGAAGGGACGGCGGTGCAAATGGGCGGCAGCATTGCGAGCGGGTTTGGCCGGATGCTGCGTCTGGAATCACCGACCTTGCGAATCATGCTCATGGGTGGCGTCGCCGCGGGGTTCGGCGCGGTCTTTGGCACGCCGCTCGCGGGCGCGGTCTTTGCCATGGAGGTGCTGATGATCGGGCGCATCCGATACGAGGCACTGCTGCCGTGTTTCATCGCGTCGGTGGTGGGCGACTGGACGTGCCACGCCTGGGGTATCGGTCACACGCATTACACGATCTCATATCTCGCGAATGACCGCGCCCCAGCGGCGTTTTTTCACTTGGAGCCGTGGCTCATGTTCAAGGTTGTCATCGCCTCGGCAGCGTTCGGCCTCGCGAGCACCTTCTTCGCGGAGCTGTCGAATCGGCTCAGTGCGCTTTTCAAAAAATGCATCCGCTATGCGCCGTTGCGTCCGGCGGTTGGTGGTGTGCTGGTCATCGGATTGTTTCTCCTGGCCGGCACACCGGATTATCTCGGCCTTGGTGTGTGGTCACGCGATCCGCACGCGATTACAATTCCCTCGTTTTTCACCTCGGCGGAAATCCACCCGTGGAGCTGGCTGTGGAAGATCGTGTTCACCGTGGTGACGCTCAGCGCGGGCTTCAAGGGCGGCGAAGTCACGCCGCTGTTCTTCATCGGTGCGGCGCTCGGAAATGCGCTTGCCGGTCTGCTCGGCACGCCACCGGATCTTTTTGCGGCCCTCGGCTTCGTCGCGATCTTTGCAGGAGCGACGAACACACCGCTGGCCTGCACGCTCATGGGCATCGAGCTTTTCGGCGCGACGCACAGCGTCTATCTCGCGACGGCCTGCTTCCTCGCGTATCTCTTCAGCGGTCACTCCGGCATCTACCTCTCGCAGCGCGTGGCCGTGCCGAAGACAGGCGATTCCACACTGCCGCCGGAGATCGCCCTGCATCAGGTCCGCGAAAGGGAAGTCTCCGCCCCTGGCGAGATCCCCGCCACGCTCGCCAATCCCATGCTTTCCCCGGACATCCGCGCCGATGCGATGCGGAAGGAATCGAGATCGGGCGGCCACTAGCCTCTGCTGCGCGAGGTCGGTGCCATGGCGGATTCTGAGGAGGCGCTGATGCCCGCCGGGCGATTGACGCCGCGGTGTGGCGCTGAGACTTTCGAGTGCGAAATGTCTGCCCGGCTGATTCACTATCTCACCACACTGAGCAAGGGCCGCATCGTCCTTTGGTGCTACGCGATTTGGTACATCGCGAATATTGCGCAGCATTTTGATTCGCGTCCGAGGCTGTGGCTGACTTCGCTCGGTCTCGCCGGGATCATCGGGGTGGCGCTTTGGATCAGCACCAGCGCATCGGGAAAGGGAAGCACACGGCAGGATCGCTGGCAGGTGTTCCGTCTTTTTCTCATGCCATTCTGCGTGTCGAGCTTTGCCGCGCTGGTGAAAGACGCCGGATACATCCTCATTTTCCCTCCTTCGCTGCGCGAAAATCTCATCGGCCTCGCGTGCATCGCGTGCTTCCTGCTGCTGCTCGCTATCGTCCGCCGCCGTGGGCATCCATGCCCATGATTTCAAAAATGCGATCGCGCGCAGCGAGGTAGCCGGGGGAATCGAGATCGCGCGGGCGCGGGAGATCGATCTTCACTTCCTCCTGAATCGTCGCGGGACGCTTCGTCATCACGAGCACGCGATCCGCGAGTTGCACGGCTTCCTCGATGTCGTGTGTCACAAAGAGGATCGTCTTTTTCTCCGCCTGCCAGATGCGGATGAGATCGGAGCGCATCTTGAGCCGCGTGAGAAAATCGAGCGCGCCGAATGGCTCATCCATGTAGAGCACGCGTGCGTCTGCCGCGAGCGCGCGTGCGATTTCCACGCGCTGGCGCATGCCGCCGCTGAGTTCGCGCGGATAGGATTTTTCAAATCCATTGAGCCCGACCATTGCAATGTAATGCCGCACGCGCTCCGCACGCTCCGCCTCGGGGCGCGAAAGCAATCCGAAGCCGATGTTTTGCTCCACGGTGAGCCACGGAAAAACGCCGTTTTCCTGGAACACAAAGATGCGTCCCGGATCGGGGCCATGCACCACGGCGTTCTCGACATAGACTTCACCGCGCGTCTCCTCGAGGAAACCGCCGACGATATTGAGCAGCGTGCTTTTTCCGCAGCCGCTCGGCCCGACGATGCAGACAAACTCGCCCTGCGCCACATCAAGGTTCACGCTCTCGAGCACATTGATTTCCGCGCCGGGTTCCTTGCCGGCGAATGACATCCAGCAGTCGCGGACTGTGATTGTGCTGTTCATTTCAGCGTTGCCCATAGCCCCAGAGCACTTCGTCGAATTTCTCCAGCCGTCGCACGAGCACATCGAGCACGAGGCCGATGAGACCGATCATCACCATGCCGGCGACGACGAGGTCGTAGCGTTTGCCCGCGTTGCGCGCATCGATGATGAGATAGCCGAGCCCGCTGTTCACCGCGATCATCTCCGCGGCGACGACCACGAGCCACGCCACGCCGAGTGCGATGCGGATGCCCGTGATAATCTGCGGCAGCGCCGCGGGGAAAATCACACGGCGAAAAAGCTCCAGTCCGCCGAGTCCGAAATTTTGCGCCGCGCGCAGATAGACCTGCTGCATGTTCTGCACCGCCGCCATCGCGGAGACGGTGATGGGAAAAACACTCGCCAGGAAAATGAGGAACACCGGCGCCGTGTCCTTCACGCCGAACCACAGGATGGCCACGGGAATCCACGCGATAGGCGAGATCGGCCGCAGGATCTGGATGAAAGGATTCAGCGCCGCATACGCCGGACGAAACCAGCCGAGCACCAGCCCGAGCGGAACGCCGACGAGCACCGCCGCGATGAATCCCCAGCTCACGCGGAACAGCGACGCCACGACATACTTCAGCAGCAGGCCCTGCCGCACGAGTTCGCCGAGACCGTCGAGCACCTGCCGCGGCGTGGGAAAAATATCACTCCCCGCCATCTTCACCGCGACATGCCATGCGGTGAGAAACAACACCCCCGTGATGAGCGGGAGCACGATGTGAAGCAGGCGGCGGTTCATTTCTTCACCTCGAAATGCGGCGCATGCACCGCTGTGGGGTCGGGTGCGAATGTCTCGTCCGCGTAGTCCTCAAAGTGCGCGGTGCCTTGCAGGATGCCCGCCTCTTTCGCCAGCCGTTCAATTTCCTCGAACTCGGCGCGCAGTGGCTTGAGCCGGGAGTAGGTCACGCGGTCCGGAGGCTTGCTGAGCACGAAGCTGAGCAGCCGCGGATTCTGATTGTAGTAGTTCGTCGCGACGAACTGCGCTGCGTCCATGCGATGCGCCATGCTTTCATCGATCCACTTGCCGCTCCCGGCGATGCCATTCACGAGCCGCTGGATTTCCGGACGGTGGTCCCGAATCGCATCCTCATTCACCGCCAGCACGCACGAGATGAAACCCGGCCACACGTCCTTCGCCTGCCAGAGCACCCGACCATAGCCGTCGAGTTCCGTCTGCGCCATGAAGGGCTCGCCCGAAGTGATCGCATCCACCGAGCGCGAGAGCAGCGCGGCGGGCATGTCCGGCGGAGGCATTTCGATGACTTTGATGTCGTCGAAAGTCATGCCGGCTTTTTTAAGCTCGCGGTAAAGGATGAGACGCTGATTCGCGTAACGCCCCGGGATGGCCACCGTCTTGCCGCGCAAATCAGTTGTCTGAAAAATACTGGAGTCCTTGTGGACCATCACCGCAGTGCCGTCGCGATGGCCGAGGTGCACGATTTTGATCTTCACGCCCTGCTCACGCAGCGCCATCGCCATCGGCGCAAGGATGAATGTCGCGGGCATTTCCTTCGGCCGTCCGAGAAACATTTCCTTCAGTTCCGGGAAGGCGCTGAACCGCATCGGCTGGAACATGTCGCGGCCTTCCATCTCCTTGTTGATGTAATGCGTGACCGGGCACGTGAGGTGGCAGGTCACCGGCAGAAAGCCGACGCCGAATGTTTTCTCACCAACGCGGCCTCCGGTCGCCTTCGCAAACCAGCGCAGGTTCAGCCCGCCGTGCAGCGCGGTGATCGCGAGCAGCCACAGCGTGAGGACGATGGCGAGTGTGCGGATGAGTTTCACGGGAAAGAAGAGGGGGAAGCTGCCAGCGCGCGGCTGATACCGGAAATCAAATCTTGCGATAGCGGTCATGCCCGTGCGGTATCAGCACATGGAACTCCGCCACCTCCGCTATTTTCAGGCCGTCGCCGAGGAACTCAGCTTTTCCAAGGCCGCCCGCCGCCTGCACATCGCGCAGCCCGCGCTGAGCCGGGCGGTGAAGGAACTGGAGGAAAAGATCGGCGCGGTGCTCATGCTGCGCAACCGCCGCGCCGTCTCGCTCACCGAGGCGGGCGCAGTGCTGCTGCACGAGATCGGGATTCTTTTTCAGCGCGTGGATGACGCCGTGAAGAAGGTGCAACGAACCGCGAACGGTGAGGAAGGGGAACTCCGCGTC
>JAYWEO010000366.1:0-15019 GCA_043779225.1 Prosthecobacter sp. | reverse complement strand
CGACCGGCAGACCGGCAAGACGGCCATCGCGATTGACACCATCCTCAACCAGCGCGGCAAAGACGTGCTCTGTGTCTATTGCGCCATTGGTCAGCGCGCTTCCGCTGTGGCAAAGGCGGTGGCGGTTTTGCGCGACAAAGGTGCGCTGGATTACACTGTCGTGGTCGTGACCGAGGGCAACGACGCGCCCGGTCTCACCTTCATTGCTCCTTATGCCGCGACGAGCATCGCGGAGCATTTTATGGAAGCGGGGCGCGACGTGCTCATTGTCTATGACGACCTCACGCACCATGCCCGCGCCTATCGCGAGCTATCCCTCCTGCTGCGCAGGCCGCCCGGACGTGAAGCTTTCCCCGGTGACATCTTCTACATCCACTCGCGGATGCTCGAACGTGCCACCCATTTAAGCACGGAACGTGGTGGCGGCTCGCTGACTGCGCTGCCTATTATCGAGACCGAAGCGCAGAACATTTCCGCCTACATTCCGACCAACCTGATTTCCATCACGGACGGGCAAATCTACCTCTCCCCATCGCTGTTTGAATTAGGCGTGCTGCCTGCGGTGGATGTCGGAAAATCCGTTTCGCGCGTGGGCGGCAAAGCACAGCGGGCGGCTTACCGCGCGGTCGCGGGCGACCTCAAGCTCGCCTACGCACAGTTCGAGGAATTGGAGACTTTCGCTCGCTTCGGCGCGCGTCTCGATGATAACACGCGCAAGATTATCGAGCATGGCCGACACATTCGCGCCTGCCTCAAACAGTCGGAGTTGGCCCCGGTGACCGTCCCCGCACAAATCGGCGTGCTGCTCGCCTTGACCGCGGAACTCTTCGACGCGGTGCCACTCGATCAGATGAAAGACGCCCAACACGCCGTGCATGAGGCGGCACCGAAGATCCCCGAGGAGATTCGTGCGCGTTTTGAAACCGCCGACAAGCTGAGCGACGAGGATCGCAAAGCCATCATCGAGATCGCCCGCGAAGCGCTCGCGCCGTTCCAGCCGAAGCCGGAAGCCAAACCCGAGGCTGATACAAAAGCCGAACCCGAAGCGAAGAACGCAAATAAGTCAGAACCCAAACCGGATAAGTCCGAACCGAAGTCCGAAACTAAGGTTGAGAAAAAGGCTCCACCCGAATCCAAGGCGGAACCGAAACCTGATAGCGCAACCAAACAGGACGCCCCAACGAAGCCCGAGGCGGGAACAAAACCGGAGGCCAAGGCGGCAGCCGAGGAGAAGTCGTGAGCGATTCGACCGCGAGCTTGAGGAGGAAGATCAGCAGTGCCGGCGATCTCCAATCCGTCGTGCGCACGATGAAGGCCCTGGCCGCTTCGAGTGTCGGGCAATACGAGAAATCAGTGCGCGCATTGGGCGATTACTATCGCACCGTGGAACTCGGGCTTAGCGCATGCTTTCGGGAAGCCGAGCCAGCGCTCTCGCCAGTGGAAAGAAAAGGGCACACGGACGCGGCTGCGATCGGCGCTGTGGTGTTCGGTTCCGACCAAGGATTGGTTGGGCAGTTCAATGACATTGTCGCCGACTATGCGATCAAGGCCCTCGCCGCGCTGCCCGGCAAACCCAAGGTCTGGGCCGTCGGTGAGCGCGTCCACGCACGACTGGCCGACGCAGGCATGAAACCCATCGGCCTTTTTGCCGTGCCGAGTTCCGTAAAGGCCATCACTCCGCTTGTCGGACAGATTCAAATCGAAAGCGAAGAGCACCGGGCCGAGGGCGAGTATGCGGAGCTTTACGTCTTCCACAATCGTCCGAAGTCCGGCGCACTCTACGAGCCTGTCAGCCAGCGGCTGTTGCCGCTCGACGCGCAATGGCAGCAAGGTCTTGCCAAAGTTCCCTGGCCGACGAAGACCCTGCCCGAGGTCATGTGCGGCGGCAGCGCTACCCTGCGCGCACTCATCCGCGAATACCTTTTCATCTCACTCTTCCGGGCGTGCGCTGAATCCCTCGCGAGCGAGAACGAGAGCCGCCTCGCCGCCATGCAGCGCGCTGACAAAAACATCGACGACCTGCTGGAAACGCTTCACGGCACATTTCACCGACTGCGCCAGAGCGGCATTGACGAGGAACTGTTCGACGTGATCTCCGGCTTCGAGGCGCTTCGCGCCAACGGCGCGCGACCTATGTGAACGTGGGCGAGGCAGTGCGACTGAGCATCACGACGAAATACTCACTGGAACGCTCCAGTCAGTTTGCGGCCCCCGGCACTATCTCGTGGATTTAGTTTGCCACTTTTTGACATCCATTCCGTGCGCTCGGCCGATTCTTAGGCGTGATGAACATCTCTGTTTTGCCGCCAGCCCGATCAATTTATGGAAGTCCTTAACATCGCCGCTGCGCTCATGCTCGTGCTTCTGCTCGCTGCGGCAGGATGGACGCTTACGCATTGGCGAAAAATCAAACGGGAATTGGTCTCCAATGATCTGATGCCGAAACCCATTCCCCGAGAGAATCTCCTGCTTCTGTTGACGGTGGCTTTCCTTGGGCTCAGCGGATTGCTGTGTGCGTTTCTCCTGCACTGAAGAACTCGCAAATGACGGGGCATGCTTCACTCGTCAATGAAACCAGTTTCACTCATCCGCCCGAACGCTTCCTTGCCTGAGCGGCTTCCAGTTGTCGGCGAAGAGCTGCGGTGACTCGCGGCAAGGCGACCAGACGCCACTCGCCATCCACCAATCGCGCCCGCAAGACTTCAAAATTGTCGTCGCTCGCGAGATTCTTCCCGAAGTGGCTGACTTGATAGACCACGTACGCGAGGCCGCGCGCTTCGGTGATGGCGTGAATTTCCACCCCGGTCCGCCCGGTGCCTGCGCTTCCAGGGGCTCCTCCTCGGGGCTTGAGCACACTGTTGAAGTGCACCCAAAAGTCCTTCGGCGACAAAGCACGGAGCGTCGTGATGTCGCTCACTCCGAGCCTCCGCCAGTATTCGCCCCAGACGCCGTTCCATTCGATGTCGGCCAGTTTCAGCAAGACCTGCCGCTGCTCCTCGAAGGACTTGTAGTCCAGCCGCTGACGGAACTCCAAAGGACGTCCGGTGTAGTCCCACGACGCGTAATCCTTGGTGAGTTGTTTGAGCGCAGCGATGTCGTGATCGGTCAGTGCGAATGCCGGCGAGGCGTACAGTGCGACGACGGTAAAGAAAGCGAGGAGGGTGCGTTTCATCGGCAGGCTTATGGCAAGCGCCGGCCACGATCACCATCTCCAAACGCAGACACGACCCAGCAGGGCAGCGATCGGAAGAATGTGCTTGATGAGGTGCGGTTGCTTTCATTTTCCGTAGAGATTGAGCGTGATATTACCCCCCGCGGATGGCGCGACGACGGTCTCGCTTTTGGCCTTCAAATTCGGTATCATTCGGTAACACGCACATGCCTCCCATGACACTCAACCTGAAATCACTTTCTAGGAAACATGCGGGTTCCAAGGTGACCGTGCGTTTCATCACAACGCCCTCAAAAAACCACTTTCACGCTCAACAGCGCCAATCTCGTACACCGCGAACACCTCGCGACAGCTCATTGCTGGTCACGCCATCTCGTCACCACCGCCAGCACGATAGGCAGACGGGGGTCACCACATTGCATGCCCCGCTGCCACGGTTGCCGTGGTAGCGCAGCGGACATCCCTCTAGCATCCGCGCCCAGCGCCCGCCGGTGTGTAGGAACTGCGCGAAGAAAATCAACTGCCCCTCGCAGGTGGCCTCGCACAATCGACGATCGCTCCATCACCTGAAATCCTCAAAAACTGTGACGGCCCGTGGTAGCCCCGGTGGTAGCCCCGGCGAAAAAACCGTATGCAGCACTGTGCCATCTTGTGCCGCACCTTTGTAAGCCGCAAATCACTTTCCATAAATACTTTCCGTCACATATGCCGCATTGTGCCTGCTTGTGCAGCACCCTGCCGAATTGTGCCGAAAACGCCCGTTTCTGTTTCACACGCAAGAAGTCGCAGGTTCGAACCCTGCAGCGCGCACCATCCCGATTCTTCGCGGGACGGCATTCGCCGCTATTGGAAAAAGTCATGCCGATTCTCACCCCTCGGCCATCGAAATTTACGCGACGGGCCCACGTGTCATTGATGGGAATGTTTGCCCATTGCACGACGCTGGCTGATGTTGGACCCGCATGCCCCGCATCATTTTCCACGTGGACATGGATGCGTTCTTCGCGTCGGTCGAGCAACGGGATCATCCTGAGTATCGCGGCAAGCCATTGATCGTTGGCTCGCCTCCGGACCAGCGCGGAGTGGTCTGCGCCGCCAGCTACGAAGCCCGGAAATTCAAGGTGCGATCCGCCATGCCTTCGCGGACGGCCGGGAAGCTGTGCCCCCACGGAATTTTCGTTCGCCCCCGCATGGACGTGTATCGGGCGGAGTCGGCGCTCATCATGGCGATTCTCCGCAGCTTCACCCCGGTGATTGAAAAGGTCTCGGTGGATGAGGCGTATCTGGATCTCAGCGCATCGTTTGAAGATCACCACGGCGCTGACGCTGCGTTGGAAGCTGCCGTGCCGGTCGCGAATGAAATCAAACGGAGGATCGCCTTGGAACGAAATCTCACGGCCAGCATCGGAGTCGCCTCGAACAAATTCCTGGCGAAACTCGGCAGCGATTTTCAAAAGCCCGATGGCCTCACGCTCATCCGTGAAAAGGACAAGGTGGATTTTTTGAAACCGCTCTCCGTGCGTTCGATTCATGGAGTGGGACCGGTGACGGCACAATCGCTCGAAAGCAAAGGGCTGATGACCATCGGGGATTTGCAGACGCGCACCGCGGAGCTGCACGGCATCGTCGGCTCCTTCGCGGACAGTCTGAAACGAAGGGCCTTCGGCGATGATGACCGCGCGCTGGACACCAGCGACGAACGCAAAAGCATCAGCGCGGAGAACACATTCCTGGAGGACACCGATGACCGCCCGACTCTCCGCGCAGCACTCAAGGAGATGGCGGCGGACGTTGCCCAGACTTTGGAAAGGCACGGACTCGGCGCAATGACGGTGCAGGTGAAAGTGCGCTACAGCGATTTCACGACGCTCACCCGTCAGATCCGGCTCGAAGAGCCAGTGAACTCAGCGAAAAAACTCTGCTGGCTCGCGCAATTCCTTCTCGCCCGTCATCGGCTGGTGAAGAGCCCGTTGCGGCTGCTTGGCATCGGTGTGTCGACCCTCGTGTCACCCAAGGCGGATCAACTCTTTCTCCCAATTTAAAGAGATTCACCAAGGCCGAAGCTTCAACAGTTGTACGCCCAAAAAAAGTGCCGGGCCACCGACCGATTGATCGATGACCCGGCTGTTCCCCCCAGAACTAGTTCAGATTAGCGTAATCCTCACGGATCGCAAATGAACTTTGTGAAAGATTTCACAAGCGCTCTTTTTTCAATGGTGGCTCATTTTTGAAGCAGGAAGCCATGAAAGAGGGAAATCTCCTCCACAGGTTCATGGCCTCCTGCTTCATCAGTTTCCAAACTGAGCCACTACCTCTCTCTGCTGGAAATCTGCATTCGCACTTGCCGCACCGTGAACGGGGATGGAAATCGGCGTCCAACGAGTGAAGGGTCGTCCGTTTCGGTGCGTCGCTTGGCCACGCACGCCCGTGCTGCGGAGCATTCCGCACCTGTTGAGGAGGCACTTCCTTGATTTGAGAAAACGACTACGGAAACGAATATCGAATTATGGTCATTATGGTTTTGTGATTATTTGTTGAGGGACTTGGCACGCAGCCAGCTTGGTTTTCATGGCAGTTATTGTTTTTCTAGCCATGAACACCAAGCTCTTCTCTTTCGCTCTGCTCCTCATCACGAAATTCACCGCTTCTGCCGCGTTCGACACCGGCATCCCGGCGGACTACACGCCCTACGACCGCTACATGAGCCCAGTCCGCACGGTGCTCTCCCATCTCGGCCAGCAAAAGGCGAGCATGGAGCAAGTCAAGAAGCTGATGATCGAAGGCCGCAACTTCCGCTATCGGATGGAGAATCCCTACGTGGCCGCCATGCCTTCCACGACGGCTGCCAAGCGCTCCGGGGACTGCAAGGACAAGGCTCTCTGGCTCTGCAATCAACTCGGCGACAGCGATGTGCGCTTCGTCATCGGCAAGACGGAACCCGGCGTCCGCATCAGCCATGCCTGGGTGATGTGGAGGAATGAAGGCCGCTGGTGGCTGCTGGACTGCACGCTGCGCAATGCTCCCGTCGCAGCGGACACCCTCCCGGAAAATCGCTACATCCCCCTTTACAGCTTCAGCAAAGGCAGCACCTACCGCCATGCGGCGACGCAGATCGGCCTCGCCCAGGTCGCCAGCAAGCGCAAGGCACCTGTGGCCTCGAACGGTCGCCGCGGCTAATCGGGCATCCATTTGGTTGGGCTACTGAGCCCCTCGGATCGCAAGGTCCGGGGGGTTTCAGCTTTTCCGGGGGCGATGAAGCCGCCTCAGAGCTTTTCCACATCCACGATGGCGATCGTGATGTTGTCCCGTCCGCCAGCCTCCATCGCGGCGGAGAAAAGCGACTGCACTGCGGCCACGGGCCTCAACTGCGGGACCAGATAGCTCTCGATGTCCTTCACGGAAAGCATGTCTGTGAGGCCATCCGTGCAGAGGAGAAAACGGGCGCCGCCTTTCACCGTGAGCGGGTAGAAATGCGGATCGAGCCGGTGGTATTCGGTGGATCCGCCGACACTCTGCGTGAGAGCGTGCATGTAATGGGAGCGGACGCCATCGGTCGCCCCGAGCAATCCCTCGTGGATGAGCAATTGCTCGACGGAATCGTCGCAGGAGATCTGCGTGAGCCGCCCGTTCTGCTGCCGGTAGATCCGCGCGTCGCCGACATTGAACCCAAAAAGCCCGTCCGGCCCGGATACCAGGCCGACCACCGCAGTGCCCGTGCCCTCGAACTCCGGCTTATCGCGTCCCACCGCATGCAGTTTGGAATTCGTCGCCTGGAGCACTTCACCGATCGCCGCCGAGGTGAATTCCACCGCTCCCTCAAGATTCGCGAGCACCTCCCGGCTCGCAAAGGCACCGGCACGGTGACCTCCGATGCCATCGGCGAGGGCGATCACCCATTGCGGTGCGGTCACCGAGGCCTTCATCGGGGCCGATGTGCTCGCTCCGCCGAAAGCGCCACCGAAAAGACAGGCGTCTTCATTCACCTTGCGGACCTTACCCGTGTGGCAGATCCACGCGCCGCTCGCTACGAAATCCTTCATCGGTCAGATTGACAGTCGCGTTTGGCCGCGCCGTCAGGTCGTGATTGAGGGGAATGCTGCGGGACTTGCATTTCGGAGAATGGAGGAAAGGGCCGGGAGCCGCCGTGTCAAGCCAGGGACGACGGCAATGCAGCCATCACCGCCGCGAAAGCCTCCAGAAGCGGTAGCCGCCGATGGCAAAGAAAATGATGTTCGGCAGCCAGACAAAGAACGCGGGATGCAGCGCCGGCTTATGCCGTGAGAGGTCGGCCATGAAGATGAGAAAATAATACGTCATCGCCAGCACGAGGCTGATCGCAAAGCCGACCGATGTCTCCTTTCGCTGCGCGGTCACCGCGAGCGGCAGCGCCAGCAGCGCGAGCGCGAGCGTCGCCAGCGCATTGCCGATGCGCTTGTTCAGCTCGACGAGTTTTTCCGGCCTGTCGCTGTCGAGCAATTCCCCGATCGGCAGCGCGCTCACGCCCTTGGTCTTCCGCTGCTTTTCATACAGCTCCTTCAGCGAAATCGCCATGCTCCCCTCCTCCACCGTGATGCCGTGGCGCATGCGCGAAAAATCATACGGGTGCTCCTCGTCGCGCTGCTCGTAGAGGCCGTGGCTCAGCTTCAGGATGATCTGCTTCTCCTCGACCACCGTGCCGTCGGCCATCGTCTTCGGGACCGTCTCCATGCCGATGTTGCCCTCGCGCGCATACATCACATTCTTCACGCGGTTGAACGGATCGAGCTGATAGATGAGCAGGTTCGTGAGCTTCTTGCCCTCGCTCTTCTCGATGTAAATTTTCCGCCCCGGAAAATCGTCAATCACCTTGTCTCCGCCGAACATCGCGAGCGGATTGTCCGTCGCGATTTGGAAAAGGGCGTCCTTCATTCGCTGCTGCGCCCGAGGCGCCACCTCCAGATTGATCCAAAGGCACACGCACGAAAGCAGCACCGCCAGAATCCACACCGGGATGCTCGACCGCGCGATGCTCACGCCGGTCATCCTCATCGCGGTGAGTTCATTTTCCGCCGAGAGGCGGCCATAGACCAGCAGCACCGCCGTCTGAAATCCCCACGGGATCGTGAAGGTGAACGAGAACGGCAGCACGTAGGCGATGAAGCTCAGGATCAGGCCGGCGGGCGCGTTCTGATTGATCAGCAGATCGAGCAGCTTCTTGAAGATATTCCCGAGCACCAGGACCACGCTGAGGACGGTGACGGCGAAGATGGCCGACACCAGCAATTGACGTCCGATGTAGCGGTCGAGCAGGCGCACGGCGCGGACGTTGCCTGCTCGCGGGACTTGTTTGCAAGCGCAGTGTGCGGCGCGCGGCAAAGGCGAAGTTGCGATTGCACGCATGCCTCCGCCGCTGCCATGCTGCGAGCGATGACTTCACCAGCAGACGTCGCAATCATCGGAGGCGGGCCCGCGGGATCTGCCGCTGCGATCCTGCTCGCGCGGGCGGGACGGCGCGTCGTGCTGTGCGAAAAGGAAGCCTTCCCGCGATTCAAAATCGGCGAGTCGCTGCTGCCGCATTCCCTCGAACTTTTCGACAGGCTCGACATCCGCGACGAACTCGAACGCCACGCCTTCCCGAAGGCCGGCGGCGAAATCGCCACGGCTTGCGGACGCCGCACACGGCGGTTCTATTTCGATGGCGCGATGCAGCTCAGCCACCGCAGCGCATTCCAGGTCGAGCGCGCGTGGTTCGACAAAATGCTCCTCGGGCATGCGGCCGAGAGCGGCGTGGAAGTCCGCCAGCCCTGCGCCGTCAGCGGTCTCGCCTTCGACAAATCCGGCGTGACGCTCAGCACGGACAGCGGCGAAATCCGCGCGTCCTACCTGCTCGACTGCTCCGGGCGGAATGCCGTCGTCGGCTCGCATTTCGATCTGAAGCGCAGCTACGATCACCTGCAGAAATTCAGCGTCTTCGCGCACTACGAGGGCGTGCAGCGCGACGAGGGCCGCGACGCCACGCTCACCCGTCTCGTGCGCGGAAAGCGCTCCTGGTTCTGGCTCATCCCGATCGATGATCGGCGCACGAGCGTCGGCGTGGTGATGGACATCGCGGATTTTCGCGCAGCGAAAATGACGCCCGAGGCTGCGCTGGAAAATGAGATCGCCAATGCTCCCGTCATGGTCACCCGCATGGCCGGCGCGCGGCGCATCAGCGAAGTCCACGCCGCCGGCGACTACAGCTATCGCAATACTCGCATGCATGGCCCGCGCTGGCTCCTTGCAGGCGATGCCGCGGGATTCATCGATCCGATTTTCAGCACTGGCGTCTTCCTCGCGCTGCACAGCGCGGAACAGGCCGCGGGCGTGCTCGACTTTGCCCTCCGCCATCCGCTGCTCGGGCGCATCCGCATGGCCAGCTACGCACGCGACCTGAACCGCCAGATGGATCGCTACCTGCGCTTCGTCACCTCGTGGTACACGGATGAATTCGTGGACGTCTTCACCGCAGCGAATCCACCGCTGCAGATCCCGCAAGCCGTGAACAGCGTGCTCGGCGGCAACATCCACCCAAACTTCGGCGTGCGGTGGCGGCTCCAGCTTTTTTACCTCGTCCTCTGGATCCAAAAGCGTCATAGCATCGTCCCGCGCCTCGAAGATACGCACGCCCCAGCCGCGCCCGAGGTCGCCGCGATCCCCTGATCGCGCCAAGACGGACACCCTTCAATCATCAGCCCAAACATGAAAACACAGACTCACGCCACCCCGCCCGCCCGCTGCATCGCGCAAGGTACGTTCGCCCTCGCCGCCCTCATGCTCGGGGCTTGCTCCACCGCCACGAAATCCAAGCCCTCGGCAGGCACGACCGAGCGGCATGGGCAGGTGCAATTCTCCAGCGCGACCGACCAGATCGTCGGCGAGATCGCCATCCAGCATGATGGGGAAAATTTCCGCGCAGAAATCACCAAGGGTCCCGGCGTGCCTCTGCTGAAACTCCACGCACGGTTCGCTCCCGATCCGAAGACCAAGGACGAAAACCATCTTCGCTACGTCAGCGCCACCGGCCCTCTCGCACACGGCGGCTGGACGTGGCGTCCGAACGACCTCGGGAAAAAGAACGCAAACGACAAGCTCAAGGAGTCGTCCCGCGCATGGGGCGCGCTCCCCGAGGTCTTCATGTGGGGCGAGGCGCAGGCGAAGAACGAGGCCTTCCGTGTCTGCCTGCCCGACATCGTCATGCACGCGCGCGTCAGCGACGGACAGGTGAAGCGCTTTGACTACACGCGCCACGAAAACCCGACCGGCGAGGCACTGCCGCTGCGCGATCTGAAAAAGCTGCCCACGTCCGAGACCATCATCTGCCACCTCGACTAGCGCGGCCGCGCCGAGGCACTGCACAGCCCGCGCGATGCACCGGGCATCCGCACGCACCCATTGGAAAAGACCCGGCTGAAAATCGCTGAGCGCACCGCGCACCTCATCACGCAGCGTCCGCGCCTGCTGTGGGGCATCCTCGTTGCGCTGCTCCTCGCGGCAGGCGCGATCATCATCGGGCGCTCGCACCTGAACAGCGAAGTGCTCGACATGCTGCCGGGGCACTTCGAGAGCGTGCAGATTTACAAGCTCACGAATCGCGAATTCAGCTCCGCGCGCGAACTCATCATCGGCCTCCTCGCACCTTCGGATGACGTGGACATTGACAGCTTCACCGAGCACTTCGCCGAATCGCTGCGCAGGGAAAAATGGGTCGTCCGCGTGATGGACCGTTCGCCGCTCGACGCCCCAGGCGGCCTCGCCGAACTGCGCGCCATCGCGCTCCCGCTCATGCTGAACCAGGGCGACGAAGACTTCGGAAAACTCCTCGCCACACTCCAGCCCGACGCCATCACCGCGCGCCTCGCGAGGCTACGCGCAAAGCTCGAATCCGGCGTCGGACTCTCGCAGGCCGAACTCGAATACGACCCGCTCGGCATCGTCTTCCCCGCGCTGAAAAGCCTCCGCACCGCGAACCTCTCCGCCGCATCCGATCCACTTTTCCGCACCGTCTTCGTCCACTGCGACCAGCCCGACCTGAACGAACCCGCGTGCGCCGAGACGATGAAAAAATTCGAGGACTTCAAGACCCGCGTCATCAAGGGATGGGATGGCCCCGCACCCGAGATCTTTTGCACCGGCCGCACGCCCTACGTCGCCGAGATGTCCTCCAAGATGAAGAGCGACATCACGAGCACGCTCGCCAGCAGCCTCGTGCTCGTTGCGCTCACTTTTTACGCCGGCTTCCGCCGCTGGAAGCCGCTGCGCGCCATCATGGATGCCCTCGTGCTCTGCTGCATCCTCGCCATCGCGTGCGGCGCCGCGCTCTACGGCGAACTGAACATGATCACCATCGGCCTCTGCTCGATCCTCGTAGGGCTCGGCGTGGATTTCGCGATGATCCTCTACGCGCGCTTCCTCAGCGAAACCAGCGAGGGCCGAACACGCGAACAAGCCATCGCCACCGCGCTGCGCATGCACGGGCGCGGCATCTGGTTCGGATCGTTCACGACCGCCGCCGCATTTCTCTGCCTGCTCGGCAGCGGCTCGCTCGGCTACCAGCAGCTCGGTATGCTCATCGCGTGCGGCATCCTCATCGCCGCCGCGGTCATGATGACCTTCTTCTGGCTCTTCCTCGGCATCACACTCCCGCGCTCACTTTACAAAATCGTCCTCGGCGTGCTCGTGTGCGCCGCGGTGGTGAGCGTGTGGTTCATCGCGACCACCATCCGCACATGGGACGCGGGGACGTGGAAAAACATCATCTCCTGCGCGATCATCACATTCTTCGCGATGGCGATCGCTCACTACTTCTGCAAGTGGATTCCGCTGCTGCCCGCGCTCGCGCTTTCGAGCCCGTGGAAACTGCTCGGCCCGTCCGGTGCCGTCCTGATCGCGCTCAGCCTCGCCGCATTCGCGCCCGTGGGCCGAATCATCTTCGACCTGAATCCCAAGTCCCTCGAACCGCGCAACAGCGTCGCCGGCCACGCGCTCCGCACGATCATGAGTCGAGTGAATCCCGACGGCATCGAGCCCGTCCTTGCCGTGATCCGCGCGCCCGATGCCGAGGCGCTCTCTGCCGCGTGGCACGCGGCGCACACCGCGTGGACAAGACTCACGCCGGGCGGCGGCGCAGCGACACCACTCCTCACCTCCGTCTCCACGCCCGCCGGCCTTGCGACCTCGCCCGCTCGGATGAAATCCAACGCCGCGAAACTCGCCGCAGTTGATTTTTCAAAAACCACCGCAGCCTTCGACGCCGCGCTCATCGCGAGCGATTTCACGCCTGAGCAATTCGCCTCCGCACGCGAAATCCTTGCGGCACTCCGCGACGCCACGCAGGGGCGAATGAACGTCCTCGAATGGAAACGCAACTTGCCCGAGACGAGCGCGTGGTGGTTCCTCATTGATGAATTCCTCAGCCGCGAAAATCCCATCGGCATCGCGCGCATCAAGCCCATCACCAACATCGAGACCGAGGCGCAGGCCGCAGCATTGCGCAGCGCGCTCGCCGTACCGGGCATTGATGTCGGCCTGTCCGGCTGGGGATACACCCTCGCGGAACTCGGCCCGTGGTCGCAGCGGAAGATGGTGCAGCTCACCGCCCTGATGGTCGGCCTGAACATCGTCATCCTCACCTTCCTCCTCCGCTCGCTGAAGCCCATCTGCATCCTCATGCTCGGCCTCGGACTCGCCGTCGGCGCGCTCGTCGCCACGCTGAAATTCACCGGCATCGCGCTGAATCTTTTCAATGTCCTCGCCTTCCCGCTCGTGCTCGGCGTCGGCGTGGACTACGGCATCTACATCGCCGTCGCCATGCGCTCGGCGGATCCGCTCCGCGAGCTTCGCACCGTGATGAAACCCGTGCTCCTCAGCGGTCACACCACCGTCGTCGGATTCGGATCGCTCGTGCTCGCGCAAAATCCCGCCCTGCGCGGACTCGGCCTCGTTTGCAGCATCGGAGTCGCATGGTGCGTGCTCACCACGTTCATCTTCATCCTCCCGGCGTGCTCCCTCGTCGCGCGGCGGAAAATGCAGCCGCCTCCCGACTCTCAACTCTCAACCCTCAACTGACCCCGATGCGCTCCCTTTACAGCCTCCGGGCATTCAAGGCCGCATTCGCCCTCGCGCAGCTTCTCCCCCGGCCCGTCATGCGCACCGTCGCCGATGCGCTCGCGGCCTTCAGGCTCCGTCGATCCTCGGAGGTGGAAAGGATCACCCGCGAGAATCTCACCATCGCCACCGGCCTCACCGGCGAAAGGCTCGATGCGCTCGTGCGCGAAAATTTTCGCTGCTTCGCGCGGATGCTTGCCGACTATTTTCTCTGCGTGGGCGATCACTCCTGCCGTGCGAACGACCTCGTCGAATCCGCCGAGGGCTGGGAGCACCTCGCTGCTGCGCGCGATGCAGGCCGCGGCACCATCCTCATCACCGGCCACCTCGGCCATTGGGAACTCGGAGGCCTCCTCCTCGCATTGCGCGGACTGCGCATGACGGTCATCACCTTGCCCGAGCCGTCCGACGAACTCACCCGCTGGCGAGGCGCATGCCGCCAGCGCCTCGGCATCGGCACCATCGCCGTCGGGCCCGGCCACGATTTCGCATTCGTCGAGATGCTCCGCACGCTGCGCAGCAATGGCTGCCTTGCGATGCTCGTGGATCGTCCATACGAAAACACCGGCACCCCCGTCCGGCAGTTCGGACGCGAGACGCAATACAGCAGCGCCGCCGCCATGCTCGCCCACCACACCGGCGCGACCGTCATCCCCGCATTCGTCCTCCGCCTTCCGAATCACCGCTACCGCGCCATCACCTGCCCGCCCATCCCGATGGCCACCGGCCCGCTGCGCGAGACATTGCATGAAAACACGCAGCGCATCGCCGATGTTTTTGAAGTTCTCATCCGCCAGCATCCCGACCAATGGTTCAACTATGTCCCGCTCTTCAAAAACCCCTAGCCTAGCCGCAGCCCTCCGCACCTTCGCCGCGCTGATCCTTTTCAGCGCAGCCGCCCACGCGCAGCAGCTCTCCGCCGACGACGAAAAGGCACTGCTCACGAAGCTCCGCGAACAGCGCGCACAATTCCCCGCCCTCACCGCCGAATTCACCGAGGAGCGCACCACGCACCTCCTGAACAAACCCATCCGCGGCACCGGCACCATCGCCTTTCACGCCCCCGGCAAATTCCGCCGCGAACTCAAGGGCAGCTCCCCCAGCCTCACCGTCTGCAACGGCACCGACCTCTGGATCCACTACCCCGCCTTCAGCGAAGCCGAGCACTACACGCTCGGCAAAAAGCAGTTCTTCGACGACAGCCTCGCCGCCCTCACCGCCGGGCTGAACTTCCAGGACGTCGAGAAATTCTTCCGCATCGCCCCCGCCCGCGAAGGCACCGGCTACCGCATCCTCCTCACGCCGAAATCCTCCGGCGTCCGCCGCTTCCTCAGCACGCTCACAGTCTGGCTGAACGCCGACGCAGTCATCGAAAAGACCGACGCCACGCTCCCAAAAGGCGACCGCATCACCACCACCTATCGCAACGTCCGCCCACAGAAATCCATCGAGGCCAAGTTCGACTTCACGCCGCCCGCCGGCACCCACATCAGCACCCCGCTCGGGGGGTGAGAAAGTGTACCGGAAGTCGTGCAAACCTTTGCACGTTGAGCGTTGGACGTTCACATCCAGCATCTTCAGCAAGGGAAAAGGAACGTCCAACATCACGGGAACCGGTGGTGTTCGTTCGCTGCGCTCACTCGACCACAGGCTAGAGCATTTCAATTAAAGGTGTAGCCGTGCGCGGACCTTGGAGTGCGGTGGCAAGCGAAGCGCGACACCGCC
>JAYWEO010000365.1:0-8192 GCA_043779225.1 Prosthecobacter sp. | reverse complement strand
GACGGCGGTGCGGTGGCTCGCCCGCACGAAGCGGTTCCCGGCTCCGCGTCCGGACATCGTGGCCGTGCGGCGTGCGCTCGGCGTCCTCGTTGTGGACATGGAGGCCGGGCGGACGAAGATGGCGGTGGAGGGGATGTCCTTCATCGGAGGGGAGACGCTGCTCGGACTTTCCGTGGTGCCCGCGCCGTAGCGGGTCGTGAAAGCCCGTGTGGCCTACGCGGCGACGAATGTGCCGGCGGCGTTCGCGGCGAGGTTTTCCGCGGCGATGTCATCGAGCTGCGCGAGGGAGCCGACGTGGGCGAATTTTTCCCGGAGGTGGCGCGCGCCGGACATGCCGCGGGAGTAGGACATGAGCTGCGTGCGCATGGACTGCATGGCGTGGAGTTCCGTGGTGTCGGGAGCGTCGAGGCCGCGCGGCTGCAATCTCTGGCGCGCAATTTCCATCGCGCAGTGGCGGCGGATGTGCGCCCACATTTCCGCGAGCGAGGGTGGGGGAAGGTGGGTGCCGGTGGCGAGGTAGTGCTGGATCTCGCGGAAGACCCACGGGTGTTGCATCGCCGCGCGGCCAATCATGATGCCGGAGACGCGCGTGGTGTTTTTCCGATGCTCGACGTCGTAGGCGGTGAGGATGTCGCCATTGCCGATGACGGGGACGCGCACGGTTTCGGCAACCTGCCCGATGACGTCCCAGTCGGCGTCGCCGGAATAGCCCTGCTCTTTTGTGCGCCCATGCACGGCGATGGCCTGGATGCCGCAGTCCTCCAGGATGCGGGCGGTGGTGGTGGCGTTGATGGTGTCGGCGCTCCAGCCGATGCGGATCTTCGCGGTGACGGGAAGCGGGGCGACGGCTTTCACGATGGCTGTGGCGATGCGGGCGAGGAGCGGGCAGTCGCGGAGGATGGCGGAGCCGCCGTTCTTGCTCACGACTTTGCTCACGGGGCAGCCGAAATTGATGTCGAGAAAATCGGGGCGCTTCCAGTCGAGGACGATCTTCGCGGCCTCGCCGAGGTGCTCGGGGTCGCCGCCGAAGAGCTGCACGCCGAGGGGGCGCTCGGCTTCCTCGAAGTCGAGGTATTCCATCGTGCGTTCATTTTTGCGGAAGATGCCCTCGGCGGAGACGAATTCGGTGACCATGACGTCCGCGCCGTATTCCTTGCAGAGCTGGCGGAAGGTGGTGTCCGTGACCCCGGCCATCGGCGCGAGGTAGAGCGGGAAGCGGTCTTGGAACCAGGGAAGCATGGAGGGGAACGTCCAACGTCCGACGTTCAACGTCCAACCTTCAATGCAGGAAAGAGAGGACGGCGCGTGAGTGCGGGGAGCACAGGCGGGCCGCATGTGGTGCCGTGCGTCCGCTTGTGTCCGCCTTGGGTGCCCGATGTTTGCGGCGGGCCGCCTGTGTGCTCCCGGATGTAATCGTCGCTGGTGCAACGTCCAGCGGCCCGCCCGACTTCCGTTGCACCCTCTCGGAGACTGTTAAAAAGTCGGTGGTGCCGGAGGAACACGGCCATCATGGCTGTGCGGACTGCGGGCATCCTGCCTGCAACCATGCATCCGGCAGGCTGGAAGCCCGACGGCCGCACAGGCAAGGATGCCTGTGTTCCTTCGCAGGCCGGACTTTTTACGCAGCCTCTCAGGACTTTTCGCCGCGGAGATATTTGTCGGGCTTCACGCCGATCTTTTCACAGAGTTCGAGGAAGAGGGCTTCACGCTCTGCGCGATCGTCGGTGTGGAACCTCAGGAAGAAGGGGCGATGCGCCCAGTCGAACGCGGAGTCCGCCTTCCCATGGAGATACATGAGCATCGCGGCGAAATGCACGGGCACGCCACCGCTGCGCGAGAGCACGCCGCGCAGGAGTGCCTCGATGACCTCGGGCGGATGAAACCCCTCGACCTCCAGCAGCGTCTGGGTAAGACCGCCGAAGCTCTCGGCGACTTCCAGCGCGGCGACGAGCGCGGTCGTGCGCTCCGTGTCAGAAATCAGCCCGGACGCGTAGTTGATCACCGCGGTGCTAATGGTGGGGTCGGAGCTTTTCAGCGCGTCCTTCAGCAGCACGCGCGCGCGCGGGGAATCAAGCGCCGCGAGCGCCTGGACGTCGCGCCAGTCGCGGACGCCATTCGTGATGAGCATCCGCTCGATATCGACGAGCTCCTCCGGCGTGCAGCTTTGCAAAATGGAGAGATCGTACCCGGTGCCTTCGCGCCACTTGTCGTAGTCCATCACCATGCTCTGCTCGAATCGCGCGATAGCACCCTGCGACTGCTTGCGCTCCGGTATCGGAGTGACTTCCGATGACGCGGATGAAGCTTTGCCCCGACTTTTTGCGGCTTCGCGTTTGCGGTTCATCTCCTCGGTGTACGGGTCCGTCTCTCGTGCTCGGAGCGCGGCGCGGATCGCGTCCATGTCCGGCTCGGGCTCGGGCGGATGCGGAGGCTCGAGGACGAAGAAGAAGCGCTTCGTGTCGGTGAATTCGCCGGAGTATGACGAGCCGTTGCGGTCGAAAAAATGAAGATCGCCCGCCGTCGCGCGCGGGCGCGAGATGACGGCCTTGGCGAGCTTCACGCATGCGCCGACCGGCGGCGCGGGAAAGCCGGACGGCATCTCGGCAATCTCATTGCCAGCGGCGAGCTCGGCCTCGATCAGTGCGCGCAGCACGGCGGGAAATTGGGCGATGTCCTTGGCGAATTGCGCGGGGATGCTCATGGGGTGTTCGTAGCGCATCCACGTCCGCCTGAGCCATCCCAAACGCGCCGGCAAAGAGCCTGGCGAAACAAAATGGCGGGGCACGCTCTCATTCAGGGAGAAGGCGAAGAAGCAGCAAGGCTCGGACATCGGCAGGCCCTTGTCGGCGGACATTCAGCAGGCAGCCTGCTCCCATTGCGGCGCGAGGAGGCGTGGCCGCGCAGCGTCGGGGGAACACGTCTTTGCCATGCAATATTCGATATTGAACAATCCATTGCGTTACGTTAGCGAAATAACGTTTGCGAGGTTTAGCCATATGAAAACGACATCGAACTCTCAACCGCAGCAACCACCCGAGACAATCCCGGAGGCAGGCACTCCCCAGGATGTCGCGGGGCAAAGGACTGAACCACCCCGTCCTTTGAAAGGCACTGATATCGTGGGGGTGATTTTTGGCTTGTTATTTTGGGTCTTTATAATCGGTGGATTGGTCTGGAAGAACTCCGAAGCCGGCCGGGCATTTATCACCCAATGGTGGTGGACACTTGGCGTCGCACTCGGCATCGGTGTCATCATTGCTCTGTCGAAAGCGGTGAAGCGGTGGTTCACGGGAGCCGAGGCCGAAAAGCGGACGGGGATCATCGTATTCGTCGTGCTGCCCCTGCTCCTCGGGGGCATCGGGGCGATCGTCCTGCTTTCACCGACAAAGCAGATCATCATCCTAAGATCCGTCTTCCTGATCGTTGTCTGCCTTTTCCCAGCGCTTATCTATTATCTTTTCATAGCGACCAGGAAAATCAGTCTGCTGAACGACTATTTCATCAATCTGGGACGCCTGGGCCTTCTGAAATCGCGTGCAGTCCCGGAGACCGATGCGCCTTCGGCCGATGATAGGGAATATCGAGTGAGGCTTCTTAGTTATATTCAGAAGTTCGAGGCCCTGTATGGGCCCATCCCTGAAGCATTGGGAAATGCAATCATGAATGACGGCGACCCGCTGATCGTGCTGGCAGGGGCGCCAGGGCGGGAATCGGCGTCTTCCGGCATCAAGACGATTTTCACGACAGAAGCCGCGGTCCCTGTGGTTCTCGCCACGGTGCTGATGGCCCTCGGCTGGCTGCTTGCCCTGCCGCCGACCGGCGTCGATGTAGGCCTGCTAGGGCCAGACGCCATGTTCAAGACAGGCTTCTGGAGTGTGGCATTTGGCGTGAATGAAGACCCCGTGATCTATGCGTTTCTCGGCGCGTATTTTTTCTCTCTCCAGATGCTGTTCCGCCGTTATGTGAGGGAAGATCTTCGCAAGAGCGCCTATGTGGCGGTGACTCTGCGAATCATCCTGGCCGTGATCGGCACTTGGGCGACAGTCACCGCATTCAAGGCAAGCGGGAAGGCCGAGACCGCCAGGGCCTACCTGCCCGTGGTCGGATTTGTCATCGGCGTTTTTCCAAAGGTCGCATGGCAATTCATCCAAGGGGCGACCAAGGCACTGATGCGACTGATCAGATTGTCCGCGGTTCTGCCGAGCATGGAAAACAGGCTGCCGGTGAGCGATCTCGACGGATTGACCGTGTGGCACGAATCCCGATTGGAGGAAGAGGACATCGAGAATATTCCGAACATGGCGACCGCGGATATCGTGGACCTGATGATCAGCACGCGCTTCCCGCCGGACCGGATCATCGACTGGGTGGATCAGGCGATCCTCCTCACGCAGCTCGGGCCGGAGCAGAAGGGCGGGGCGAAAGGCGAGCAGTCCTCGCGAAGGCACATGCTCCGATTGCAGGGAGTCCGTACCGCCACGTCCCTGATCGACGCTTTTGAAAAGGCGAAGTCGAGGCCTGATGCCGCGGAGGTCGAGAAGATCATGTCCACGGCCTCGCAAAGCCACGTCCGTTCGCTTTTGGATGCGATCGCGACGGCGAGCAATCTGGAGCTGATCCGTGAGTGGCGAAGGCCGACTTTTCAGCCACCGACGATGGTGATGCACGTCCTTCCCACTCAAGAGCCCGTGGTGAAGAAGGCGGACTCGTAGCGAGCCCGCTCATGCGGATGATCGTCTGCGAGCCTCAGCCTGCAAACTGGGCGAAGACGCGGTTCGCCTCTTCGAGATTCTCCTTGCTGCCGACATCGAACCACGTGCCGGGGACGCTCCAAGCGTGGACGGGGGTCTGCGGGTAGAGCCATTGCACGAAGCGGCCGGGCTGGTCGGGGTTGTTTCCGGCGGCGAGGTATTGCGCGATCATCGGGACGACGTGCTTCGGGTAAAAGTAGAGCGCAATGCCGATGAGCGTGCTCGGCGGGTTCGCGGGCTTCTCGACGAACTCGGAGATCACGCCTTCGCCGTCCACTGCGACGACGCCGTATTTTTTTGCCTCATCGACGGACTTCACATCATAGACGCCGAGGACGGGCGTGCCTTTCACGCGCGCGTGCTCGGCGAATCCTTCGAGGCTTTCGCTGAAAAGATTGTCGCCGGCGACGACGAGGAGATCCTCGTTTTCGATGCCGAATTTTTGCACGACGTGATGGAGGTCACCGATGGCGCCGAGCTTGTCGGCGTCACTCGTGGAGCCGTCGTTGACGATGGTGAAGGGGAGCTTCGCGTGGGACTTGTTGTAGCCGTCGGCCCACACTTGGAAGTCGGCGGCGAATTTGTTGTTCGTGACGACGAAGACCTTCGAGATGCCGGGGATCGGCGCGAGGTTGTCAATGACCCATTCCATCATCGGCTTGCCGGCGACATCGAGGAGCGGCTTGGCCTTGGTCTGGGTGAGGGGATAGAGGCGCGTCGCGTAGCCCGCGGCGAGGATGAGGATGTTCATGCGGAGCGGAGGGTAGGGAGCGGTGCGGAATCTTGTAAAGCGCGGCGCGGGGGACGTTCATTCGTCATTCGACATCCGTCGCGGTTCCCGCTTCGTTCGCGCACTGATGAAGCTGCTGCTCGTTGACGGTCCCTATTACGTCTATCGCTCTTTTTTCGCGATCCGGAATCTCACGAACTCGCGCGGCGAGCCGGTGAATGCGATCTACGGCTTCGTAAAAACGATCCGCAAGATGCTCAAGGATGTGAAGCCCGACCTCGCGGCGGTGCTGTGGGACATGGGCCTGCCGAAGCGTCGCACCGATTTGCAGCCCGAATACAAAGCGACGCGCGCGGAGACACCGGACGAGATGAAGCCGCAGTTCCCGATCATCCGCGCCATCGTGCCGCTCATGGGCATCGCAAGCATCGGCGTGCAGGACACGGAGGCGGATGACCTCATGGCCAGCTACGCGATCGCTGCGCAGGCGCGCGGGGATGAAGTCGTGCTCGCGACGAACGACAAGGATCTCTACCAGCTCGTGAATCCGAAGTGCGTCGTCTATTCGACGAACAAGGCGGACCTCGCGGAGCCGACCGACGGCTTCGCGCTGCTCGGCGAGGACAAGGTGCGCGAAAAGTGGGGCGTGTCCGCGGGGCGCATCGGCGACGTGCTGGCGATCATCGGTGACACCGTGGACAACATCCCGGGCATCGCCGGACTCGGCCCGAAGACCGCCGCCACTTTGATCAACGAGCACGGCAGCCTCCACGCACTGCTCGCAAATCTCGGTGCGGTGAAAAGCGAACGCACGCGCACAAAGCTGATCGAAGGCACCGCGCGCGTGCGCGAGAATCGCGAGATGGTCCGGCTCGATGAGGATCTGCCGCTGCCGACCGCGCTCGCTGAATTGCAAATCACACCGCGCTGGACGGAGTTCGTCGCCGCGCTGGAGAAGTGTGACTTCAAGGGCCTGCTCGCCGAAGTGAAAACGGATGCCGCCGCAAACGGCGTTCAGTTCGTCGCACCCGCAGCGCAGCCCGAGCCGGCGAAGCCTGCGCAGACGCAGGGCGAGCTTTTCTAGCCGGCCCGTGCTTTTTTTTCATCAGCCATGCGCTGAATCCATCCTCGACGATTCTCCCGCGGCGACAAATGCTACGGCGATGAAAATCATGCATCTCATCGCGATGTGCGCGCTGCTTCTCGGGACCGCCACCGTCGGCGATGCTGCGGAGAAAAAACTCTGGGCGAAATCTTTCCTGAATCAAAAGGCGCCGGAACTCATCGTCGAGAAATGGCTGACGCCTGAGCCGAAGCGGGAAGGGAAATTTGTGCTGATCGATTTCTGGGCGACGTGGTGCGGCCCGTGCCGGAAGGCGATCCCGGAACTGAATGCGCTGCAAAAAAAGTTCGGCGACCGGCTCGTGGTGATCGGGATTTCGGATGAGCCCGAGGAAAAGGTGAATGCGCTCAAGGAACAGAAGATGGAATACAGCGTGGCCATCGACACCCAGGCCCGCACAAAGAAGGCGCTCGCGGTGACTGGCATCCCGCACGTGATCCTTATGGACCCGCAAGGCATCGTGAAATGGGAAGGATTTCCATTTTTGACAGGAAGCGAACTCACCGAGGCAGTGGTGGGCAAAATCCTCGACGGCAAACCATGAGCCTTCGATTCATGCAGCATCTTTGTCTTTTTGCCGTGGTCGCAGCTTGTGGACTCGCAGGCTGCGCGACGCCCGGGGTGACGTATGCCAGGGCGCATCCAGAACTTTCGCCGATTCAACGGCAAATCATCATCACCGGACGAATCCCAGGTGGCGCAACCGCGGCCGGCATGACGATGGAGCAGGTGAAAGTGGCCGTAGGAAATCCCAGGCAGCGCGAACAACTGAATGGCGGCGAGGTGTGGCTGTATGTGCATGAGCGTTTCCTGGACATCAACCCGCGCGACGATGCCGGCGCGGCTTTCGGTTCCGGCCCGAACAGCCAGCGAAACTTCACCGAAACCGCGAATCTGGGCCCGAGGCCATCGGTGGTTGAAAAAGCGCGTGTATTTTTCCACGGGGATCGGGTGACGCAGGTGCAGCTCACGAGGGAGTGATTCTGGTTCGTCTGATGACCAGAGCGCACTGAAAGTGCTCAGGATTACCGGAAAGCAGAAACGATCCATGCTTATCTGGTTGGTTTGCCAAACTCCGCGTTGAACGGCGGGGTCCGGTTTGGAGTTCCTCGGTTACGCGATGCATGCCGCCCACAGGCGGAAGGCCGAACTCGTTTCCGACAAACTGGATACGCACGGAAGCGATTTGCCGGAGCAGCGACGGCAGGCGAGCATTCAAAACATCCAACAATGAAGATCAAAAAGAATCAATTGGCACTGTTGCACTTACGTTATAACGGCTCTAAAAAAACAAGGCAAGAAAAACCTACAAGAAAGCGCTCGTTTATTCGCTGATAAAACCCGACTCGCATAGAGCCGTGACATTTATTCCGTCATTCCAAAATGCAGGAAAATCCCACATTTCTACCCGTGAAAATCACCCGTATTTTCCACATTGTTGTTGACGGATCAACCAAGTGCATTGCAGATTGTCAGACGTGAAAACGACTGGCCTGCGATTTCTGGTTAGATTCCTGCTCTAAACGAGTAGGAACCAAACCCACATTGCCATGAAAACCCAACCTCGCATCGAAGCCCCCTGCGCAGA
>JAYWEO010000364.1:0-8727 GCA_043779225.1 Prosthecobacter sp. | reverse complement strand
GGGAAACAATATCCGAAAGCGCCGATGAAAATGTCCGGCCTCGATGCGGACGGGAATTTGCTGCCGCTCCTGACCACCAAGGATGCAGGCGCGGACGAGGACGGCGACCGTCACGTGATGACTTACAGCTTCCGCCTCTGCCTGACGGCAAATGCCGCGAACCGCGTCCCATTTCCCGAGCCGAAGCATTACGTTCCCGCGCGCTTCGAGGCAATGCGGCGCTATTTTGTGCAGGAAAAAAAGCCGATCCTGCTGTGGGATCTCTATCCGCTGCCCGGTGATAAGGCGGATGCGAACAACGGCATCGGCAAGCAATTCTCCATGGGCATCATCGGCGGAGGCGATGCGTGGTGCGAGGCAGGGACGGCGGAGCGCCAGCGCATCTGGGAAGCGCACAAGGAATACACGCTGGAACTTTACCGCTTCCTGACGACCGATGCAGCAGTGCCCCAACCGCTGCGCGAGACGCTCGCGAAGTACGGCCTGTGCCGCGATGAATTCGCCGCGTACGGACACTGGTCACCGCAGCTCTATGTGCGCGAGGGGCGACGGATGCGCGGGGCGTATGTGATGACGCAGGCCGACATTTTGACAGACGGCGCAAAGGCAGATGCGATCGCCGTCGCATCGTTCCCGATTGATTCGCACGACTGCCAGCGCGTCGCGCGCGGCGACGGCGAAGTGATCAACGAAGGCACGATTTTTCCCGCGCGCAATCCGGCGACGAAGCGCGGCCCTGCCTATCAGGTCCCCTATCGCGCCATCACACCGAAAGCCGGCGAGTGCGTGAATCTCCTCGTCCCCGTCGCGCTCTCCGTCACGCATGTCGCGTATTGTTCCGTCCGCGTGGAACCGGCCTGGATGACGATCGGCCACAGCGCAGGCATCGCCGCGGCGCTCACGGCGAAAGGCAGCACCAGCGTGCAGGATCTCGGCTACGGGAAACTGCGCGAACATCTGCTGGCGCAAAAGCTGATCGTTGATTTGCCGTGAGGCACCGCGCTGCTGAGAGCCCGGCGCGAGGAAACGCACAGGCGCATCTTTCTCGGTCCCAGCACCGGAATTTGGGCGCAAAAGACATGCAAGGAGACTTGCAATCCAAACCATATCCGGGCACATCATCTGCAACTTGGCGCCTTTGACCGGGCAGGAGGAAAATATCACTTGCAAGCGGAGCCCGTCACTCTTAACCATGTAAACACATTGTAAATCTTCCATGAGCCCCCTCTCTCACCGTCCCACCCGTGGAAAAGCAGCCGGATTCACCCTCGTCGAAGTTTCGATTGCGGTAGGGATCCTCGCGGTGGCCATGGTGGCCCTGCTTGGCCTCATGCCTGCGGGAATGACGAATTTTCGCAAAGCGATGGATGTTTCCACGACCGCGCAGATCGCCCAGCGCATCCTGCTCGACATGCAGCAGGCGGATTTCGACCGTATTGTTGACGCACCGGCTTCGGGGAAAGACGATATCTCGCCCTTTTTCACCTTCACGGCACCGACCAGAAATTCCCAGCAGTTCCGCTTTTTTGACGAGCAGGGAGTCGAATTGACTTCCACCGACGGCACGAACGCCGGGCTTTCGTCCTCCCAAAAGACGGCTCTCGTGTATCAGGTCCTCGTGCGCGTCATGCCCACGGCGGCCGAGCCTGTGGATGCGAATATCATCAAAGGATCCGTCGCGCTGGTCACCGTGCAGGTGGCGCGGAATCCCAACAACCGGACTCTGAAGGTCTTTCGGCAACAGCCATCGGAACCCACCGTTTCGCATCGGAACCTTTTCGATCCCACTCCCACGGCAAACCCGGGCCTGCAAGTCTTCACCTACAGTGCATTGATCGGAAAGAACCAAGGCTAATGAAAATTCAAAATCGCTCAGGCGCTTTCACATTAGTCGAGGTCTTGGTGGCGGCGGGCATCATCGTGGTGATCATGGTCGTGCTCCTGCAAATGACAGACCAGACGCAGCGGCTGGTGAAGGCCACATCCTCGAAGGTGGAGCAGTTTCAGGATGCGCGGGTCGCCTTCGAATCCCTGACCCGGCGCCTGGCGCAGGCGACGCTGAATTCATTCTGGGACTACACCTATAGCCCGAATGGGACGCCAAACGGCTATGCCCGGAAAGCGGAATTGCGCTTTCACAGCGGCCAGATGAGTGCGCTCGTCGGAAACAATGCGACCCAATGGCCGGGACATGGCGTATTTTTCCAAGCCCCGCTGGGCATGGTGGAAACCACTGGTGATGTAGCTACGCAAAAAAATTTACCCGATCTTGGAGCCATGGATCACCTCATGAATTCCTGGGGTTACTTTGTCGAAATCGGGACCGATGCCAGCCAGTATCCCGGTTTCCTCGCCACGACAGTCACCCCGCGGAAGCGGTACCGGCTGATGGAGTTCATGGAACCCTCGGAGAAGATGAGCGTCTACCGGTTCCAAAGTGATATCAACAACCGGCTCTGGTTTTCCCAGGCCATAGACATTAGCAGGGCCAACCGCCCGGTTCGTGTCCTGGCGGAGAATGTGGTGGCATTGATCCTGTTGCCGAGACTTTCCGTGGCGGATGAGAAGCGCCTGCCTGCCAATTCTCCGGCACTGGCACCGAACTATAATTACGACTCCACGATCACTCCCCCTGCCTCCACAAATCCGGCGACGGCTAACACGCTGGCGGCGACGCTGCTCAATTCCTACAACCAGCTCCCCCCGGTCGTGCAGGTGATCATGGTGGCGATCGATGAGCCCTCGGCCCGGCGGCTCGAGGATCTCTATGGGCCGGCTTCCTCGAATCCGGATCCCTACATGAAAATCGGCACCAATCCTGAACCCCGCACGAACAGGACCCTCTTCACCGATCCCAAACAGTTGAACGACACGGCCAATGGCACCGCTGGAGATCTCACGCGCCTGCAGGAGTTGCTCTCCTCTTCGGCAAATCCAAATATCCGCGCCTCCTATCGCGTGTTCTCCACCAATGTGACCATCAAGGGATCAAAGTGGAGCCTGCACACTGCCAACTGAAATCTTTCCAACCCCAAACGCCACCCGTCCCATGAACTCCTCCGATCAACCCGATCCATCCGGACAGCCCTCCCAGAATATCCATCTCACGCGAGGAAAATGGCGCCAGCGCAAAGGCGTGGCCCTCATCCTGGTCGTTTCATTCATCGTGCTCATGAGCGCCCTCGTCGTGGGCTTTTTCAGCCGGGTGACGACGGAACTCAACAGTGCCCGCACGTATGCCGAAAGCATCAGCGCCAGACAGCTTGCGGAATCGGCCGTCAGCGTCGTGATGGGCCAGATCCGCGCCGCGACCACGGTCCCGAATGGCTGCTGGGCATCGCAGCCGGGGATGATCCGCGTCTATGGCAATGGCACCACCGCCAGTGCCCAAGCATACCAGTTTTACAAGCTGTACTCCTCGCACAATCTGGTGCTCAAGCAGGGAGACCTCGCCACATTCAATCCGAATGACAACAAGCCTGCCAGCGGCGGCAATGCCGAGGTGCCGATCGGGACAGGCGGGTGGCAGTTTCAGCCCGCGTACTTTACCGACCTGAATGAACCCGCGGAACTGACCACCACCAATCCGGTGACCGGCGCGATCAAGCTCGCCCCCAACGGCAAGCCCGTCACCACCAAACGCTACCCGATCTTCGACCCCTCGGTGGCGGCGATTTACAATCCGGGCAGCAGGCCGAAAACTATCAATTGGGCTGACCCCAACAAAAAACTCGTGGAAGGATGTGAAATCGCCCTGAGTGCAAATGACCGGTCTCTCAACGACGCGCCGATGCCTGTCCGCTGGATCTACGTCCTGAAGGACGGCACGCTCACCGCCCCGACGCCGCTCAGCGGACCTGCCGCCGGCATCACGGGACTCCAGGCCAAATGGAACAACCTCGGGAGCCCGACGAAAACCCCATCCACCGGCGAGCCCACCCGCAATAATCCCATCGTCGGCCGCATCGCATTCTGGACGGATGACGACACCTGCAAGGTCAACATCAACACCGCCGGAGGCTTCGTCGCAGACGAGCCAGTCAATCCGAATTACCTGAAGCCCACGAAGACCATCCCGGAAGGCAACCCGGCCTACTTCTCAGGTTCATTCTGGGACACGCCTAGGGTGCAGACGTATTTCGACAGAGGTGTCAACGGCCCGCCGGCCACCTTTCGCGGAGGCCTCTCCAGTTCGCAGCCCGTCCGGAACGAATTCCAGCGCTATCCCGGCCATCCCTCGACCACCTCTCTCGGCCTTGCCCTGAAAGGTCTGCTGCCCTCTGGGGCGAACGGCTTTACCTCTGAAATCCTCTACGCAATGACTCCCCGGCTGATGCCCGGCTCCTCGCTGGGGGGGACGAAGCAACTGGTGAAATATGACATGCAGATCAATCCGGCAGACTACGGGATCACCCCGGATCCGCCGGCCTTTCAAAAGAAGACATTCGACCCGAAGAATCTGACGGTGGTGGATCCCACGACAGGGAGAACCCTGCAGAATCCTAGCTTCCATCTCTATAGCTCATTGGATGAGATGTACTATACGACACTGAACAATCCGGAGAAAAACTACCCGGACATCCTGAACAACACAGTCGTATCGAATGCCGATGGCAGCCGTGTGACGGCCAACAAGGAGCTGAAACTTAACACGAGCCTCATCACACCGGATCTGATCGACAAGACCCGTTTTGTCCTCACCGCGCACAGCCGCTCACCCGAGCTGAACGCCTTCGGCCGACCCCGCGTGACAGTCTGGCCCATTCCCACCAAAAACAGCGAACAGCAGCTCCTGAGCACCAGTGACCCGGATACGAAGAAACTGGGAATCCGCAATCCCAGCGACGACCTCTTCCAGTTTGTCTCCACCGTCGGCGCCGCTCCGAATCCCCCGGACGACCCCAACGGGCTCATCCGGCTCGGCCAGTTCATCTATGACCGCGAAGATCCGTACAGCCCCACATCAGATTTCAACAGGCCTCGCAACAGGCAGATCTTCAACTATCTTCAGGAACTCACCTCCAATAACAAGGGCAGGATCCCCGGCTATGGCCAGAGTTTTGAAGCCAAATATACAGGCGCGACCGCGGGGAGGAGTCAGATTCTCACGGAGATTTTTGATTATATTCGCAGCGTCAACCTGAAGGACACGTCCCGTGACCAGCGCATCGATCGCTCCCAGGGGCGCACCTCTTCGACACAAAAGGTAAATCCAAACGCCGAAAAGCTGAAAGGCTATTCACGCTACGCAAGGCGCGGCGTCGTAGTCCCCACGAGGACGACCATCAACGGAGCACCGGTATCCGGCTTTGGCCGCTTCCCGACAGTTTCGGAGGTCAGCCTCGTTTTCTACTGCGGAGGATATATCTATCAAAAGAGGGACAAGGATGGAAATCCGGATCCCAAAAGCCCGGAACAGGTCGAATACGACTATAAGAAAGTTGACGAGAGAAACCTGGTGACAGGTAATGCTACGGATACGTTCTTCAAGACAAATGTGCTCACCTATAAGCTGATGCGCGCCTTCCTCATCTTCGAGACCTTCAATCCCATGCAGGGATACGGCCCCGTCACTGAATTCTCCAGCGGTGCCGGCGAGCGGATCGTGTATGAAATGGCCGGTGTGCCGCCATTCACGGTCAAGTCCACGAGCATGGAGACTGCACAGCCGCTCAATCTTGGAGCCGGGTCCGGTCAGGCAAAGATTACCAACAACGTGACACTCAGCTCCGGCAACACCTGGGCCGGTCGGAATTTCGGCGGCTCGGAGGGTTTCTTCCACACGCTGCAAGGCAAGACGGCCAATGATCCGAACAAGAACACGGTCACCTCGACCGTCTATTATCCATTTCAGACGCCGTGCCTGGATCCGATCCGGGACGGGATCCGCATTCCCATCAATCAGAAGGCTGGGAACAAGGACTTTGATACCGAATTTGAATTTTCAGGAGGAAAAATGACGATTGATATTCGTTACAGGGACAATGCGCAGGCCCCTCTTCCTCCGCACAACGATAAGACACCCATACAGACCCTTGTGCTCACCTGGCCCCCCAGCCAGCAGCCTTGGCCCGTGCCGATCACAGAGCGGGAGGCAGGGCGATGGGCAAATATTGGGAGTCGTGCAGATCTCCTCAAATACTACGGTGGCAATACCCTCTACAGCGGCGAAGGATTCCGGCAGGTGCCCGGCGGCTTCGATCCCGAGGCACCGGGGTTCGACGCTGACCAAGCCAGTGCAAACTGGCCCGGCAACAATCACAAATGGTCGAATTGGAATTCCACCCAGTGGTCTCCGGGAAATCCATCTGCATACTATTCGGGTTATGCGATGGCGTTTTCTCTCCCTGCCCGGATCGCATGGAGCCAGAGGCATAGCTGGAGCCCCTGGACGGGTGCCAACGGACTGAACGATACCAGCGGGGTACAGGTCGCCAACGGGAAACGTTACCTTGACAGATACAAGCAGGTCGTGCAGCCCGGGGATACCATCCGCAGCCTGCAACCGGGAGACGACACCCTCCCCGAAGCGTCCGACGTGCGCACCACGCACCTCCAGCAAACGGTCGTGGGCTTCAAACCCCACCCGGACTACTTTGTTTACAAGCCGGATCCAAAAGGCTCGAATCCCAATCCCAGACGGCGGGCGCAGTCCCTCCGGGCCGCCACCGGGGAGTTTTACTTCACTCCGACCGATCCCGTCTGGTTCCCCAATGAGGCTGGCAAAGTCACCAGTGGAGTCCTGGCTCAACTCCCCGGCGGCACGCGATACCTGGGCAACAGCGCTCCCGATCTCGTAAAAGGCGTGATAGCCAAGCAAAGTGGCGGCAAGGCTGCGGATTTCGATACCGGAATCGGAAGCTTCCCGGATGGTGCTTTCTGCGGCAAGGCGGACGAGGGCAACATTGCCCGCTCATGGATTGATGAATATAAGATCTGGCACTATGTGGAGCCCTACTTCAGCACGTGGGCCTACGACTCGCCGGGGGATACCTACTTTTCACCCAACCGCCAGATTCCCAGCCCTGTCATGTTTGGCTCACTGCTCGCGCCAAATACGACCTTGGACAAGGCGGGCTGGAAGACGCTGCTATTCTGCCCCAATCCGGCCGCGGGAGCCAAGAGCATCACGGATACCTATAATCCGACCTCCCATCATCATGGGTTTGCCAATCCGCCCGATCATCTCTTGCTGGATCTCTTCAATATGCCGGTCATCGAGCCCTACGCGATCAGCGAGCCGTTCTCGACGGATGGAAAGGTGAACCTGAACTATCATCTGATGCCATTTGGCTACATCGAGCGGAGCACCGCGCTGCGTGCGGCCCTGCATCCGCTGCGGGTGACTGCGATTCCGTCGGCTTTCACTCAGAAAGATGGGACTGTGACTGAGCTTGCATACAAAGGCACCTGGAATGCCCAGCATAACGGAACTCTTACCAATGACGAAAACCTCCGCTACCTAGTGGATCGGGAGGAGACCCTGAAAGGCTTTGAGGCGTTCTTCAGTCAATTTGGCCCTGGAAAAACGGCAACGGGCTTTTTTAAGACTGCTTCGCAAGTCTGTGAAATGTTCCTCTATCCCAAAGGCCAGCCTGTTTCCACGAAAGGTGGCGTCCGCGGCGCAGTGACCTTCACACCGGGCGATACGAACATCAAGACGTGGTGGTCGCAATGCGCACTGACCGGCGACAATGTGCGCGAGAAGCCGTATTCGGATCTCTATTCGCGGGTGACGACGAAGTCGAACACCTACACGGTTCACTATCGCGTCCAGTCGCTCCGCCAGCAGCCCTTCAATGGCGATCCAAACAGCCCGGCCGCGGATGCCTATTACAAGACATGGGATGAGACCCGCGACAAGGTGCTCTCCGAATACCGCGGGCATACCACCATCGAGCGCTATCTCGATCCGCGGGACAGCCGCTTCACATTTGCGAACTCCAATCCGGCACCGCCGGCGATCAATCCGGAGACGCAGTCGCTCGAATCCGCCTATCGCTTCCGCGTCATCTATAACAAGCGTTTCTCGCCCTGGTAGCCGTCGCGGCGGGCTCAGCGGAAAGCCGCTGCGCTTCATCATAGCCCATCGCACAGGGCGGCCTCAGCGGACCGGTTTCACTCCGGCAAGTGTCCTGGCCACCAGCCGGCGGACTCGCATCGCATCGCATAGCATGCGCCACGAGTCGCGGACGATGCGCACCTTGCTCCCCTCCGCGTTGCTCCACTTCACCGGCATGTCACCGAGGGCGAACCCGAGGCGTTCGGCGAGGATCAGCACTTCCACGTCGAAGGCAAAGCCGTCCAGCTTTTGCAGCGGAAAAATCGCCTCGCGCGCAGCGCGGCGGAATGCCTTGAAGCCACACTGCGTGTCAGCGAGCCGGATGCCGGCGATGGCGCGCAAAATCCCGTTGAAGGTCTGGCCCATTCTCCTGCGCAGAAAATGCTGCCGCATGAGAATCTCGCTATCCGCGTGCTGCCGGTTCCCCACAAGCACATCCACGGCTGGCGCTGCGGAAAAACGCCCGATGAAATGCCCCACCTCGGACAACGGCGTGGAAAGATCGGCATCCATGAAAAACGCGATCTCGCCCCGGGCACGGAGCATCCCCGCGCGCACGGCGTAGCCTTTGCCCCGCTGGACATCGTGGCCGATGACCTGCATGAATGGCAGCCTCGTCGCCAGCCGTTGCGCGAGTTCCAGTGTGCCATCGGTGCTTTTCTCGA
>JAYWEO010000363.1:0-4419 GCA_043779225.1 Prosthecobacter sp. | reverse complement strand
GTCCGCCGCCATTTTTCACGAAGTCCTCCAGCACGCGCAATTGTTCCGGCGTGAGCTTGCGCACATTTGCGAGCACGACGGCCGCGGTGTCAGCGAGATGCTTTGCATTGAATGCATCTGCGGAGACCACATGCGGTTCCAAGAGATCGCTGAGTTCCACCTTGCCTGCGGCGAATGGCGAGAGCGCGATTTGGAGATAGCCGGTCTCGGATGCGATGTCCTCCGGAGTCGCACCTGGTGCGCCATCCACGAGAAGCACGGGGATGCGGTCGCGCACGGGGATGCTCGCGAGGAAAGTGTTGTCGGCGGCGAGCACATCGGGCTCGGTGGAAATCTCGACGACATGCGAGCCCGCGGCGTCGAACGCGTGCGTGAAGAGCACCTGCGCTTTAGCGTGCGGCCCGAGTGCGACCTGCGATGCGGCCTTGTCCTTGCCGTCCACTTTGAAAATCACGCGCAGGTCGGCGTGGTTGGCGTCGCCGTAGTTCCGGATATTTGCGCGGATCTGCACCTTCTGCCCGACGCCGACCATGAGCCGCGAAAAATCGAGCGACTCGACTGCGACGTTTTCCTTCACCTCCTGGCCGACGTCCCAGAATGTGACATTTGGCGATGTGGCCTGGCTGCGGATGCGCTGCAGCGTGCGCCCGATGAGCCCATCCTCCGTCGCGGGAAAACTCACGCGCTGGAAATCCGTGAGCACCACGACCTGCCGCGCGCTCTCGTGCATTTTCTCCAGCGCCCCGGCTCCGAGATCGAGTGCCGCGGGAATTTTTGCACTGCCGAATCCGGCGGACGATTTCGAGAGCGCCTGCGTGACTCGTGAGAGATCGTAAGTCGGCGCATCGAGCAGTCCGCGCCCACCTTCACCCATCATGATGATGTGGACTTCGGAACCGGCACGCAGTTCGTTGATCACCCGCAGCGTCTCGTCTTTCGCGATGCCGAAGCCCGTGGTGCCCGCGTGCGCGGCATCCATCGAATAGCTGTTGTCGAGCAGCACGACCGTCGAGGTCTTCGCATTTCCGAGCAGCGAACTCGCACCTTTCCAAAGCGGCCGCGCCATCGCGATCGCGAGCACCGCGGGAATGGCGCAGCGGATCGCGAGCAATATCCATTGTTCGATCTGAATGCGCCGCTGGTTCGTCCGCAGCACGGCTTCGAGCAAGTGCATCGCACCCCATTTCACGACCTTGAAACGGCTCTTGTGAAAGAGGTGGATGAGGATCGGAATCGCCAGCGCGGCGACACCGAGGATCAGTCCGGCATTGAGCAACGAGAATGGCATCAGCCGCGCGCCAGCCTCCGGCTCAGATAGGCCGCGAGCGCCTTCGCATACGGCTCATCGGTCGTGAAGGGCACGAGGTCCACCTTGTGCCGACGGCAGCCGCGCGTTAGTTCGGTGCGGAATTTTTCGAGGTTCTCGAGGTATGCCTGTCGCAGGACGGCGGGGTCGAGCAGGTGCTTCACGCCCGCGCGCTCCATGCAGTCGAATTGCGTCCAGCCCTTGAACTGGAAGTTTAATTCGTCGGGATGCCAGATTTGAAAAACGAGGATCTCGTGACGCGCGTGGCGGAAATGCGCAAGCGCTTTCAGAAAATTCGACACTTCCCCGAAGCAGTCCGAGATGATCACGAGCAGCCCGCGACGATGAAGTTTCGGCACGAGATCGTGGAAGACCTTGCCGAGTTCGGTCTCGCCGCCGGGCTTTCCATTCGCGAGCTCGCCGAGGAGCGTCCGCATGTGGCTCACGCGCGAACGCGGCGGGATGTAGCGGCGGATTTCCGTGTCGAACGTGACGAGCCCGACGCCGTCGGACTGCTGGAGCATGAGATACGAGAGGCACGCGGCGAGCTTCGTCGCGTATTCAAATTTGCTCACCTGCCCCGGCTGGCCGCCGCCGTATTCCATCGAGCCGCTGCGATCGAGGATGATGGTCGAGCGGAGGTTCGTCTCCTCCTCGTATTCGCGGATGTAATAGCGGTCGCTGCGCGCGAAGACACGCCAGTCGATGTGCCGGATTTCGTCGCCGGGCACGTATTGCCGGTGCTGCTTGAACTCGACACTGAAACCCTTGTGCGGCGAGCGGTGCATGCCCGTCGTGAAGCCCTCGACCACCTGCCGCGCGAAGACTTGCAGGTTCGAGATGCGCTGGAGGTCGGACGGTGTGAGGAAATCGGAGACGTGCGCCATGCGTGCTTATAACGTCATTGCGTCCGCTGCCCGTTCAGGAAGACCACGGATTTCGCGCCAGTATTCTTCACGCACGTCGGCATCGATTTCGATAGTCAGGTTACAAGCATAAAGCCGATCACCTCCACGCCTCTTCGGTCCCGAAATCCAAAACTCCTCGCCTGTCTGAACATCGTAATAGTTGCGCTTATAGCCACCTTTAAGGCTGCGGAACTCGCGGCCACCATATCGGATCGTTCGACCCGTCTTAGAGAACGTTACGCGACCGATCCGCGCGACTCCATTCAGAGTCCCAGATTTGTTCTCGATATACATGATGCGCGATTGGAGTCCCACTTCCAGACCCTTTCCCTTTATAGTGCGCGCTTTGCCTCGCCGCGCGGCACTTGTTTCAAAATGCGGCGGACGATTTCATCCACGGTGATGCCTTCGGCTTCAGCGTTGAAGGTGGGCACGATGCGGTGGCGCAGGACGGGCAGCGCGAGCGCCTCGATGTCATCAATCGTGACGTGGAAGCGGCCTTGCAGGACTGCGCGCACTTTTCCTGCGAGCACGAGATTCTGGCACGCTCGCGGGCCGGCGCCCCAGTTGATCAGTTCCTTCACAAATGCGGGTGCATCGGGTTCGTTCGGGCGCGAGATGCGGACGACGTCGAGCACGAAGTCCATCACGTGATCGGGCACGGGCACTTTGCGCACGACCTTTTGCAGTTCGAGAATCTGCGCGCCGCTGAGGACGGCCTGGATGTCGGTAGTCATCGTGCCGGTCGTGCGGGCGACGATCTGGCGTTCCTCATCGCGACTCGGGTATCCGACATTCACGAGAAAAATGAATCGGTCGCGCTGCGCCTCGGGGAGCGGATAGGTGCCTTCCTGCTCGATGGGATTTTGCGTCGCGAGGACGAAGAAGGGCTGGTCGAGCTCAAAGGTCTTTCCACCGACGGTCACGTGCTTTTCCTGCATCGCCTCGAGCAGCGCGGCCTGCGTCTTGGGCGGCGTGCGGTTGATTTCATCGGCGAGCAGCATCTGCGTGAAGATGGGGCCTTTTTGAAAGACGAACTGCCGGTGGCCGGTCGAGGATTCCTGGATGATGTCGGTGCCAGTGATGTCCGATGGCATCAGATCCGGCGTGAACTGCACGCGGCGGAAGCCCATGTTCAGCGCCTGCGAGAGCGTGCGGACCATCGCGGTCTTCGCGAGCCCGGGGACACCTTCAAGCAGGCAATGGCCACCGGCGAGGACTGCGATGAGAAGCTGCTCGATGACCTCCTTCTGCCCGACGATGAATTTCGCCATCTCGCGCGTGATTTTCTGATACGCGTCCACGAGCAGCGCGGCGGCGGCCTTGTCGTCGGATGTGGTGGCTGGAGGATTGGGAGCTGTGGTCATGTCGTTTGGAAAAAATGATGTCCGGCAAAGCACACGCCGTTCGGCGAAAGTAAAACGCCGTTCGGCGAAAAACGTCGAACGGCGTCAAAGGTGATGAGCCGGAGCAGTCGCGAATCTTACATCTCTGCGATCTCGGGCAGCGAATCAATCCACACCGGCGGGGTGCAGACGGCGGGCTGCGCGGCGAACTGCCATTCGGTTGCGGCGTCCTGCGACGGGGCGGACACTTTTTCGAGACGGCTGCGGAATTCCTCCACGCTGCGGGCAAAGCCTTTCTCCTGCACGTCGGCGACCATGCCTGAAATCGCCTGGCCGGCTGAGGCAATCCTGTCAGCAGCAGCACCGCTCTTGATCCGGAAATCCGGACGCGTCGCGATGAATCCGGTCACGGCGGAAAGCATCAGGATTGCGGCGGCTTTCTGCAAAAGTCCGCGCCAGTGCAATGCGGGCACTTCGAGGACTTTCGCGCGCTGCTCGGCATTCAGGGCCAGCACGTCGGAGTCAGTGCGATCGATGCCGTCCTTCAGCAATTCGCTGAGTTCGAGCATTTGGACTACGTCGTTGCGGCATTCCTCGGAAACTCCGAGCATGCTTTCAACGTAGAGGCGCTCGTCCGGGGGGAGTTCGTTGAGCGCGTAGTCGGTCAGGTCTTGTTCTGTCAGTCTCCCTCTCATTGCGGTGTATTTATGATGCGGCCCGTTTGGCCAGATAGATGATTTTTTCGTCCTTGTCGTCGCGTTCCATTTTCCCGCGCAGATTGCGCATGGCGGCGTTCAAAATGAATCCCACATTCCCCACGCTCAGCCCGGTGATCTGGCTGATCTCCTGATAGGAATGG
>JAYWEO010000362.1:0-3626 GCA_043779225.1 Prosthecobacter sp. | reverse complement strand
CGTGCCGTTCGTGAGCGGCTCCACGCCGTTCGATGCGATGGTGATCGTGCCGTGCTCGATGGGCACGCTGGGCCGCATCGCCGCGGGCACGAGCGACACGGCGATCCTCCGCGCCGCCGATGTTTTTTTGAAGGAGCGCCGCAAGCTCATCCTCGTGCCGCGCGAGACGCCGTGGAATCTCATCCACGCGCGCAACGTGACCACGCTGATCGAGGCCGGCGCGCTCGTGATGCCCGCCAGCCCCGGCTTTTACAGCCGTCCGCAGACCGTCGAGGAGGTTGCGGACACCGTGGCGGATCGCATCCTCGATCACCTCGGGCTGCCGGTGCCGGGGGCGTTTCGATGGGCGGTGGAGGGAGAGTGACGGTTGAGGTCGGATGCCGCGCGCATGAAGGGGCTGTGACTGGTGACTGGTGAAAAGTGACTGGTGTTCGAGCACACATCTCGGGTGAGGCGAAGCGCGGCCGCTGCGACTATTCACCATTCACCATTCACAACGGCCAAGCACGCTGCACGTCCGATTTCTAGATTCCGAACAGCGAGCTGATCTTCCGCCGGAAGCCCAAGGCGTATTCCTTTCGCTTTTGCTCAACCGCGTGCGGCGGCATCTGTGCGGCGAGGATGGCTTCGGTTTCCATTTTCCGGCGCGCGAGGAGATCGCTCAGGCTCTCGGCCAGCGCCCTGTTTTCATCGAGCAATGGCTGGAGGCTGGAACGCTCGATTTCCCAGAGGTCGCAGTCGGTCTTCGCTCGCACCGTGGCGCTGCGCTTTTCTCCCGTGAGGAGGCACATCTCTCCGAATGCCTCGCCGGTGCGCAGGGTGGCCACGACCGTGTCGCGCTGCGAATCATGCACCATCACATCCACCTCGCCGCGGACGATGACGAACATCGAGCAGCCCTCGGCCCCTTGCCGGATGATGTCTTCCCCGCGTCCAAATCGCAAGGTGTGCCCGCCTTCGAGCAGGCGGTGCTTTTGATCCTCATCCAATGGCGCGAACAGATCGAGACTGGTGATGAGACTGCGGTATGGCGTGGCTTCTGTCTTCGACGCCGGTGCCGGACGGCGGAGTTCCACCGTGCGCATGGGAAACGGAATGGCGAGGCCCGCGCGCCGGGCGGCATACCAGATGTTCGTGCGGATGGCGTCCTCGATGTCGTTGTAGTGCCGCTCGTCATCGAGGCTGTACTTGATTTCGTAAGTGATCGCCGACTCGCCAAACTCGCGCAGAAAGACCTTTGGCGGCGGCGTCTCCAGCACGCCCGGAGCGGCGGTGGCGGCGCGGATGAGGAGTTCGCGCACAAGATTGGGCGGAGTGGTGTAGTCGAAGCCAATCCGCACCCGGTTGGCGTGCACCTTCGTGGGGTAGCTGAGATTCGTGATTGTGTGCGTGACGACGGATTTGTTCGGGATGTCGAGATAGACGTCGTCATTCGTGCGGAGCTTGGTGGAGCGCCAGTTCAGCTCCACGACCTCGGCGCGATGGCCGTCCAGGATCAGCCAGTCGCCGACGCGGAAAGGTTTGCCCACCTGCAGGGCGATTCCCGAGACGATATTCGCCAGCGTCTCCTGCATCGAGAGACCGATCACCACCGCGACGATTCCCGAGCCGGCGATGAACGTATCCACCTGCAGGCCGTAGGTCAGCTTCAGCACCAGCGCCAGCGCCGCACAGAAAACGGCGAAGCCGAACACCTGCTGAAGGAGCTTCGGAGCCTCGATCCCGTGCCGCCTCGCGAACCATCGCTGCCAGTAAAGTCGCCGCAGCAACTGGAGCCCGACGGCGACGCCGAGCACCATCAGCGCCGCCTGAAAATGGCGGATGCCCGCAGTCTGCCAGGCATTCGCGGGGTCATCCGCGCGACCTTGCACCGCATAAAGCACCCGGAGCGGAACGTAGCAGGCCAGCGCCACGCAAAAGATCTGAAAAGCCAGCCCGAGCGGCACCTGATATTTTGTCTTCAGAAACCGCCCGATGGCGAGGCCGCCCAGATAAATGACCGGCGCCGCGCAGAAGGCCACGATCACTCCGGGATCATTCAAGACGGAAGCCAGACTCAGGACAATGCTCACGGGCCACTTCATAGCTTCAGTCTGCGCGGCGAGTCGAGCATCGAGCGATCCGAGATGTCGCGATCATTGCGGAGCGATGAAAATTTTCTTCTCGCGGCGACGCGCGCACAGATCTCCCGGCAGGTTCACCTTCGCGCCGCGCGAATCGAGCAGGCCGCGCACGGATTCGACTTCCGCGAAGCCGACGGTGCGGACGTTGTGACGCTGGAGCCAGAGGTGGATGAGCCGCCGCTGGAGCGCGAGCGGGAGCGAGCGGAGCAGCGGGACTTGCAGCGTGTCGGGTATGCCGCGGAGTTCGGGTTGCGCGGAAAGAAATTCGTCCTCGGCGCGCAGCAACTCCGTCGTGCGCAGGAGCGCGGCGCGCACGTCGCGGCCGAGCGCGGCGGTGAGCGCGGGGATCGCCGAGTGTCGCAGACGGTTGCGCGTGAAGCGCGCGTCGGCATTCGATGCGTCCTCGCGGAAGGGCAGCTTGTGCCGTGCGATGTAGGCGTCAATTTCCTCGCGCCAAGTGCCGAGCAGCGGGCGTGCGACGAGCAGTGCGGTGCCGCGCATTTCGAGAGTGGAGACGGCACTCATCCCGCAAAGACCCGACGGCCCTGCGCCGCGGAGAAGGTTGTGTAGGAAGGTCTCGACCTGATCATCGGCGTGATGCGCGAGGAGGATGCGCGGGCACGCGCGCTCGATGGCGACGCGGGCGAAAAACTCATGGCGAGCGCGGCGTGCGGCGGTTTCGATGGAGAGGCGTTCGTCGTTCGCGAGCGCTGTGACGTCGGCGGTGCCGACGATGCACTCGATGCCGAGCGAGTTCGCAAACTTCCGGACGAACGCTGCATCCTCGCCACTCTCAGCGCGCAGGCGGTGATCGAGATGGACTGCGGTGAGCTTTTCAAATCCGCGTGCGTGCAGCCAGTGAAGCAGCGCAATCGAATCACGTCCGCCGGAGACGGCGACAAGCTGCGGATCGCCCGGCGAAAATCCGTCCGGGATGGCGACTGTCGAGAGCGGGTCGGAGGCTCGGCGCACGATTTTCAAAGTGTAGCGGCGAGGTCGCGCCAGCGAAGGCGCTACGCAACGACGATGTTCACGAGGCGGCCGGGGACGACGATGAGTTTCTTGATCGTCTTGCCGGCGATGGCTTCGGCGATTTTGGGCGCGGACTTGGCGATGGCTTCGATGTCGGCCTGCGTGGCGTCTTTCTTTACGACGATCTTGTCGCGGAGTTTGCCGTTTATCTGAACGGGCAGTTCGATTTCGTCCTCGATGAGCAGCGCGGGATCGTAGGCGGGCCATGCGGCGTCGGCGAGGAGCGTCGTGCCGTCGAGGATGGCGTGGAGTTCTTCGCTGAGATGCGGGGCGAAGGGATTCAGCACTTGCAGCAGCAGGCGGATCGCGGCGATGGGGCGCGGGGCGGAGGCGATGAGGGCGTTTGTGCAGACCATCATCTGCGAGATGGCGGTGTTGAAGCTGAGGTCCTCGATGTCTTCGCCGACTTTTTTGATGGTGGCGTGGACGATTTTCGCGAGCGGCTTTTCCATCGGCACGTCCTGCACGGCG
>JAYWEO010000361.1:0-6604 GCA_043779225.1 Prosthecobacter sp. | reverse complement strand
GAGGCTGTTGTCCCCGCCCTTCGGCCCGCCCGCCACGCGGTTCATGTCGTTCGAGTGCGGAAGGCCGAAGTAGAAGTCAAAGCCGTGCTTCATCGGGTGGCCCGCCGGGTTGTTCATCCAGTTGCCAAGATGCCATTTCCCCACCGCGCCCGTCGCGTAGCCCTGCTTCTTCAGCAGCGCGGCGATGGTGATTTCATCATCCGGCAGATGGCCCGTGGACTCGCGCCGCAGAACGCGAAACTGATTGTGCCCCATCCCGCTCCGCACCGGATAGCGCCCGGTGAGCAGCGCCGCGCGGCTCGGCGTGCAGACTTCCGCCGCGACGTAGAAATCCGTGAAGCGCACGCCCTCCGCCGCCATGCGATCGAGGTTCGGTGTGCGGATGCTCGGATGCCCGTAGCACCCGAGGTCGCCATAGCCGAGGTCGTCGGCGAGGATGATGATGAAGTTCGGCTTCCGCGCATCCGCGGCGAAAGTGGCGCCTGCGGTGAGCAGGAAAAGGAGGACGGTGCGGAGGAAGGGAAGGGGACGCATGAAGTCGGAGTGTTGTCGCGGGACAACCCGGCGTCGAGCGGGGCCGTTGGGATAAATGCCCGGCTACTGCTCGCTCACCCGCAGCCGCAGGAACCACTGCCCAGTGCCGATCGGGTGTGTGCCGCGGATGGTCACAGCCTCGGTGCCGTCGAACTGATCGACCGGCACGCCGATCTGATGCGTGGGCTGATCCACGATCTGCCAGTCCGTGAGATCCGTGGATTCTTCGACGAAATAATTCACTCCCGCCGGTGCGGACGTGCGTCGGCGAAAAGTGATCGCAGGCCACATCACATCGGCGTCTGCGACGGGATGGAGTGTGGGCATCCGTGAAATCGGATCTGCGGCGACCGGGTCGAGGCCGAAGGCGAATTCGAGGAGATTGACGATGGAGTCCCTGTCCGGATCTGCGTTGCTGGCGGCATCGCCAGTGTTGCCGAGGCCGGGGAATTTCTGCGCGCGCCATTGGTCGAACGCTCCGCGCAGCGTGAGCGTGATCACCTTTTCTCCTGTGCCCCAAAAGCCGCGCGCCCGAAGCGTGACGGTGATATTTCCGCCGACGAGCGGCGTGCCGGAAATGATGCCGCTCGCGGGATCGAGCACGAGGCCTGCGGACAGACCGATGGCGGAGAATTGCACGGGCGCAGTGTCCGTCGCGATCACATAGCTGAAGGGCGCACCCGCATCGCCGCTCGCATTTCCCGCGCTGGTGATCGCGGGCGCGGGATGCGCCTCGTCGTAGATGGCCTTGATGAAATCATTCGCCGGATCGGAATACCAACTGCGGAACATCAGCACGTCGCCGCCGCGCACGGCATCCACGAGCGTCGTGTGGCTGGCGATCCAGTCGGTCTCCTTTGGCTCGATGATGGTCGGCGAAAGCGGATACACGGCGTGACTGCGCGGATGCGTGGAGGTGTAGTCGCCGCTGTTGATTTCGCGGTAGGGCGCGGAGTTGGCCCAGTCGCCGGTGCGCGGGATCTCCGGGATGATGAGCACGTCCGGGTGCAGCGCGTGGAGTGCGGCGTAGATGGATGAGCGCAGCAGGCGTGGGGTGAAGACGCCGTAGTTGTTCACGATCCAGTCCACATTGGAATCAATGTAGAACAGCGTGCAGCCCCAGCGCGTCTTCGCGTAGGTGATCTTGTCGCTGAGGTTCGCGAGCACATCGAAGCCGAAGTTGTCGTGGTCCCACACGTGGCCGTTGCCGGGGAAGCCGGGCACGATGCGCGAGGGCCGCAGGCACACTCCGGTGCGAAGTCCCGCCGTGATGAACTTTGCAAAAAACTCGTCGGCAATCCCGTGCATCTCCGGCGCGAGGCTGGCGATGGCGCGCGGGTCGCCGGCATACGTGATGTAGGGATACTGCCCGCCCTCCACGTCCCAGAAGATCATCCCCTGCGCATTCATCTGCCCGAGTCGCGCGACAATCTCATCGACGCGCGCGAGCATCTGCTGCCGGAAATCCGCGAGGCCTGCGGGTGTGATCGTATCGAGCGTCGGCTCATTTAGCCAGCCGCGCGGATTCGTGGCCGTGGCGTGAAAGGCGCTCGCGAGAAACACCGTGCCGATGGCGCGGCGGTCGGCCCATGCAGGCGTGGGCGGCGTGAGTGCGCGCAGGGCGGCGTGCAGATCGGGGATGAGAGTTTCCGCATCCGTACCGCTCGCGGCGAAGCGCATCGAGAAGCCGTAGCTGGCCGCGGAGTGCGGTGCGATCTGCGGATCATCCGGGCAGTCGGTCACCGCAGTCGTCATCCGCACGCTGCGCTGCCCGATGCCATTCGGCGAGGCAAAGCCGAACTTCAGCGGCGCTCCGGGCTGATCGTTGCACAGCACGAGAAGCCCGGTGCCGTAGTCGGCGGGAAGCGCGGTGATGTCGTCGGTGTTCAGCCCGACCACTTCATAGCCTGCCGCCCACGGTGCCCCGGCTGGCACGCTGGGAAATTGCACGCCCATCAGCGTCACCGCGCACTCCACGATCGGATCGGCGCCGTTGTTCGTCACCGTGACCTGCATGTTCAGGCGGTCGCCTGCCGCCGTGTAGCTCACCACCACGCTGCCCCACGGATAGGTGATGGTGCGGCGTTGCAGCCACACGTCGAATCCATTTTGCATCGGCCCGACCTCGTAACGGGTGCCGGTGGCATTCTTCAAAATCACACTCGCGCCGCCTGCTCCGTCGGCGAGCAGTTCCGTGCCGCCGTATTGCAGTGATGTGAGGCCGCTCACAGTGAAGGTGGCCTGCATCTGCGCGAAAAGCCGCGCGCCGCCGCCGACGAGCACGAGGGCCGCGAGAAGCCAGGGCAGCAGGCGGCGATGGAAGGATGGCATCATCAGGGAAGGGACATCCTATCATTTTCCAGGCCGATGCCTTCTTCAAAATCATGGCAAAACTGTGTGATTCGCGCCCGGCTCCGCTTTTGGAGCTGCCGGGAAAATGATCAAAAGCCGCGGAGCCGTATGCCGCCGCTTTCCACGGCCGCGCGGATACGGGCGTCACACAGAGTCCGCACTTCGACGAGCCGTTCGGAGCGATAGCACGATGGGAGATCTTCATCGAGTCCGGGATGACAGCTCAGTTCCGTGGTGCCCGGCGGAAGATCACGGAGAAGTGTGAGGAGATTGCTGACGGAGATCCCTGCCGGAAAGGGCGAGGCCTTTGCGCCATGGCCGTAAAAATTTCCGCAAAATGCCACCGCTTCCGCGAAGCCGCGCAACGGGACGCCGATGCGGGTGGCGACAGTGAGGGCGGAGCCACGCACCGGGCCGTGCTGATGCACGTGCTGGTGCGAATCGAGGTGCGTGGGCATGCGGCCCATGAGCCGATGGAAAGTCTCAAGCTGGCTTTCGATTTCGCGGGCGACCGCCACTGCGTCGTCTGTCGGCACGACGTGGCAGGTCTGGAGCCATCCGGCATCGCGCCACTCCCATTCGCCCAGATCCAGATGCAGTCCGATGGTGAGCGAGGGATGTGATTTTGCGCAGGCGACTGCCGAGCCGGCCGCAGGCTGCCGCACCATGAGGCTCGCACTGGTGACGATGCCACGCTCGTGCGCCTCGATGATGCCGCGGTTCGTGCCTTCGCTCAGGCCGAAGTCGTCCGCATTCACAATCACGCTGCGCTCGCCGGACATCGCGCTATTTGAATGCCTCGACGAAGAGGCTCTCCTCCTCGCGGTTGTCGAGGTCCGTGATCTCCGGCCACGGGCTGCGCGTGACCTTGTGTGCGCATCGTTCCACGCGCGAGAAGCCCGCTTTTCCCAGCATCTCGATGATGAACTCGTGCGTGAAGAGCAGCCGCGTGTAGCCGTACCAAAGCATCTGGACGATGAACTTGGCGCCGATGCTTTTCACCTCGTCGTCGGGGATGAGGAAGTAGCTTTTGTCCCCGCGCTGATACGCCGCGATGCCGCGATCCAGATCGGGCAGCGCCACGCGCAGGACGCCGCCGGGCTTCAGGACGCGGCGCAGTTCGGCGAGCGTGGGGATGAGATCGGGATACGGAATCTCGGGCAGCGAGTGGATGCTCACGGCGTAGTCGAGGGTGTCGCTTTCCAGCGGCAGGCCCTGCGAAATGTCCGCGATGAGATTGATGCCGTGGCCTTCCTTGATGTCGGAGTTAATCCAGCCTTCGGGTGTCCAGCTTCCGCAGCCCCAGTTCAGTCGCTTCACAGGAATGTCGCTCATGGCGCGCAAGCGTAGCGGGCGGGTGTCATCCTGCAATCTCGCTCATCAGCGCACCGAGCACGCGCGACGAGTCGAAGCATTCCTCGGCGACCTCGCGAGCGGCGCGGCAGTGCGCAGCGTAGTCGGCGACGATGCTTGCCGCGCCGTCCGCCGCTTCCTCGGGAGTGGAAAAGGCGAGGAGCCCGCGGCCTGTCGGAAGGTTTTTTGCGAAGCCCGTGTCCTGCACGAGCGCCGGACGGCCCGAGGCAAGATATGCCGCGGTGCGGTCGCTGAACCACCCGCTGCGCGTGTGGACATACACACCCTGCGCGACGGAAAACTCCGCGCCCGATCCGCGCACGTATTCGCGGAAAGCATCCGCGCTTCCCGCCGCGAGGATCGGATCGGTGAGCCGCCAGCCTGCGGCTTCGAGCGACGAGCGATCCTTTTCGTCCGCGGGATGAATCCCGAGCGCGATCTCGAACGGGAGCGACGTCGCGCGCGGCAGGCCGATGCACTTGCGAAACTCATGCACCTTCAGTCCGTACGAGCGCCCGTCGAATTCAAGCGGGCCGTACGAGCCGCGCCAGTTTGCGATCGTCGTGAAGCGATCGAATACCGCATCGGCGACCGCGGTCCATTCGTCGAGCACCACGGGCGGCCGCGTCTTTCGCCAAAGGATGCCGGAGGTCGGAATCGGGCAGCCGGGCGTGCCGATGTTCTCGCCGATGGTGAAATGGAAATTGTGCCGCGCGATCCCGAGCCCTGTCGCTCCCTGCGCGTGCCAGATCTGAGTGAAGCCCGGATCAATGTCCACATACGCACGTCTCGCGATCCGCTCGAACACGGCGTCGAGCGTGAGGTGTCCGCTGATGTTGATCAGCGCGTCCGCGCCCGATGCAAAATCGAGCACGCGCGCAAATTCCATCCCGCAAAGCGTGCGGCCATCACCGATCAGCGCGGACGATTCCCACAAGCCGTGCCGCAGCATCGTCGCGCGGAAAAAATCCCCGCCGCTCTCAGGCGCACCGGCACTGAGTTGCTCAACGAACAAAACGTCGAAGCCCAGTTTCCGCAGCCCGAGCACCCAGTTCAGCCGCACCCAGGCCTCGCCGCCTTGCCCGGCTTTGTTTGCGACCGCGCCGGCGATGAGAATTCTTCCGCGCGTCATGCGTCAGTTTTTTCCGGCAACCGGATCGCGCGCGGTCAGGGCTTCCCAACCGGCGGGCCGAGTTCCCATTTTCCAGCCGCATCCTTCTTCGCGGTGTAGAGCGTCTTGTTCATCGGATTGTATGCCACTCGTTCATCCTTCGCCGGGAGGACGAACCAATACAGGCCGTTCGGATCCTTCCCCAGTTCGACCGTATCCGCCGCCAATCCAAGCGAACTCGCGGTGACTTCCGGCTTCGCCGTGAGTTTCCATTCGCCGGATTTCTCGTCCTTCGTTGCGGTGTAGAGCGTCTTGTCTTTCGGGTCGTACATCCAGTGCTCCGCAGTCGCACCCGAAGTCTCATACCAGCGGCGTCCCATTTCGTCCGGGCCGAGACTCTCGGTGCCCGCGGGGAGGCCGAGCGTCGCCGGCAAAAACTCCGTTGCCACATTTTCTTTGCCAGAGCCCCCTTGCTTCGGGCGTCGCTCGCAGGCGGTGAATGACGCAGACGCAGCCAATGCCGCGCAGCCGAGAAAAGTGAGGAGGGTGGTGTTTCGTTTCATGGTGTCAGTTTTTCGCGAGTCGCCTGTCATTGGAAATCAGCGGGTGCGGGTGCCGATCTGTGATTCCACGTTTCGCACGGCGCTGCTTTGCGGGTCAATCCCGGAGCATGGGCGGAACCGGATCGCTGTCCTGAAAAATGCGCGTCGGTGCCTCTCATGCCAGGGCCAGTTTGCGCAGAAGATCGCCGAGCACCTTGTCCGAGTGAAAATATTCCTCGGCGAGTTCGCGCGCCGCTTTGCTGTGTGCCGCGTAGTTGCCGAGGATTTCCTCCACGCCCGCCGCGGCTTCATCGAGCGTCGAGAACAGCAGCAGGCCCTTGCCCGTCGGGTAAAGTTTCGCGAGCCCCGTGTCCTGCGCGAGCACGGGCCGGCCGCTTGCGAGATAGCAGATGCTCCGCTCGCTGAACCACCCGCTGTGCGTCTGCACATACATGCCCTTCGTCGCCATGAACTCGGCGGCGGAGCGCCGGATGTAATCGCGATAGACCCACGGATCGGCGGCGACCACCGCGGGTTCCGCGAGCGACCAGCCGTTCGTCGTGAGCAGATCCATGTCGCGCGTCTCGACCGAGGCGATGTCCAGCGCGACCTCGAATTTTCCCTGCGTGATCCTCGGCAGCGCGGCGAATTTCCGAAACTCATGCACGCGCAGACCGTACGTGACGTCGCGATGCTCGATGGGCGCGTACGG
>JAYWEO010000360.1:0-4126 GCA_043779225.1 Prosthecobacter sp. | reverse complement strand
TGCAGGGCGAATTGTTTGTGGACTGCAACGCCCGGACTCTGGAGATGTTTGGCTGCGAGTCGCGCGGCCAGATCGTGGGGCGTCCGCCCTACGAGCTCTCCCCGCCGCTGCAGCCGGCCGGCAGGAGCTCGATTGCCTGTGCGGTCGAGAAAATCAACGCCGCCCTCGCCGGCCGCCGTCAGTTTTTCGAGTGGATGCACAGCAAACTCGACGGCACGCCGTTCCCCGCCGAGGTGACCTTGAACACCGTCATCGTGGGCGGCCAGGTGATGCTGCAGGCGGTCGTCCGCGACATCAGCGAGCGCAAAAGGGCGGAGGAGCAGATCCGCATGCTCACCAACGATCTCGAGCGGCGCGTGGAACAGCGCACAGCCGAGCTCCAGGCCGCCAACCGGGAGATGGAGGCATTCAGCTATTCTGTCTCGCACGACCTTCGGGCGCCGTTGCGCGCGGTCGATGGATTCTCACGCATCGTCGCAAAGAACTATGCGGAAAAGATCGATGAAGAAGGCCGGCGAATGCTCGATCTGGTCCGCGGTGGCGCGCAGCAGATGGGAAGGCTCATCGACGACCTGCTCGCGTTTTCCCGGCTCGGCCGGGTGCAGATGGAGCCGGTCCCGATCGACATGCACGCGATGGCGCGGGCAGTCTTCGACGAGCAGGCCGCGCATGAGCCAGGGCGCAAGCTGCACCTCCTCCTTCACCCGCTCCCGGTGGCGCATGGCACGCAGGCGATGATCCGGCAAGTGTGGGTGAACTTGATCAGCAACGCCATCAAGTTCACCGGGAAGCGCGAGGTCGCCGAGATCGAGATCGGCGCGCGGCTGGGCGAGGAAGGCGAGGAAGGTGAGCAGGCTTACTATGTGAAAGATAACGGCGCCGGTTTCGACATGCGCCATGTGGCGAGGCTCTTCGGAGTCTTCCAGCGCCTCCACGGGGTGCATGAATTTGAAGGCACGGGCGTCGGCCTTGCGCTGGTGCAGCGCATCGTGCAGCGACACGGGGGGCGGGTCTGGGCCGAGGGCAGGATGGATCAGGGCGCGACCTTTTCCTTCACACTTTCCAATCCGAAAACGTGAGCAAACATCTCGACATCCTCCTCGTGGAAGACAACCCGCAGGACGCGGAACTCGCGATCCACGCCCTGAAGAAATGCAACCTCGCAAACGACATCGTCCATGTGCGGGACGGCCAGGCGGCCTTGGATTTCCTCTTTGGCGCCGATGCCTATGCGGGACGCGATCTCGGCTGCCAGCCGAAGGTGGTGATGCTCGACCTGAAACTTCCAAAGGTGGACGGGCTCGAAGTCCTGCGCCAGATCCGTGCGTACGAACGCACGAGAATGCTGCCGGTCGCAGTCTTCACCTCGTCCCGGGAGGAGAGTGACGTGCGCGAGGCCTGGAGGCTCGGCGTGAACAGCTACATCGTGAAACCGGTCGAATTTGAAAGCTTCTCCGAGGCGGTCAGCAGCCTGGGGCATTACTGGCTCCACCTGAATGAGACCCCGATCCGGGAATCATGAGGACCGCGGAAAAAGCAGGCGCTCATCCGCACCCGGCTTCCGGGCCGAATTGCAGGCTCCATGCAGTGTGGGTGACCGCCGGCGCCATCCGCCTCTTTCCATTTGCATCCCGCGGCACGCGATGTGCATCTTGCGCGCCCGAATGACCATTCGACACTGGCTCGCCGCGTCCTCCCTGTTTCTCGTTCACGCCGCATCTGCGCAGCCGAACGAAATCCGAAAGTCCCTCTGCCGGATCAGCAACACCGCGCAGGAATTCAACTACCGCGTGCCGTGGCTGCCGGGGCAGATGAGTGGCGGCTCGGGCACGGGCTGGCTGGTGAGGAAGGACCGCCTGATGACAAATGCGCACGTGGTCTCGAATGCGAAGCTGCTCACGGTCGAGAAGGAGAACGATCCGAAGAAGTATGTGGCGACGGTGGAATTCATCGCGCACGACTGCGACCTCGCTCAGCTCAAGGTCGAGGATCCCGATTTTTGGAAAGACACGACACCGCTCGCGCTGGGCGGCGTGCCGGAGATCGAGTCCAGCGTCTCGGTGTACGGATACCCGATCGGCGGTGAGCGCATGAGCGTGACGAAGGGGATCGTGTCGCGCATTGATTTCCGGACGTATGCGCATTCGGTGATGGATTCGCACCTATGCATCCAGATCGATGCAGCGATCAATCCGGGCAATTCAGGCGGGCCGGTCATGCAGGGCGGGAAAGTCGTGGGCGTGGCATTTCAGGGCTTCAGCGGCGATGTGGCGCAGAATACCGGCTACATGATCCCGACACCGGTGATCAGCCATTTCCTGAAGGACATCGAGGACGGCCACTACGACCGCTACATGGATTTGAGCATCGGCACTTTTCCGCTGCTGAATGCCGCGCACCGTCGCGCGCTGAAGCTCCCGGGCGACGACCGAGGCGTGGTGGTGACGAGCGTGGGCAGCGCGAGCGTGTGCTTTGAAAAACTGAAGCCTGGCGATGTGCTGCTGAAAATCAATGACCTCGACATCCAGAGCGACGGCATGGTGCAGCTCGAAGGCGAGCGCGTGCAGATGGCCGAAGTCGCCGAGCGGAAATACAAGGGGGACAAGATCCGGTTCGACGTGCAGCGCGATGGGAAGCTGATCACGGAAGAGGTCACCTTCACCCGCGCATGGCCCTACATCCACCAGGCGACGAGCTATGAGGCGCCGAAGTATGTGGTCTTCGGCGGGCTGCTCTTCCAGCCGATGAACCGCAATCTGATCATGACGTATCAGTTCGCGAACCCGCGGGTGTTCCACTACTTCGCGCACTTCATTGATGAGGAGCTCTACAAGGAGCGCGACGAGGTGGTCATCCTCACCGCACTGCTGCCGGATCCGATCAACACGTACCTCGAAGAGTTCCGCGAGGGAATCATCAGGAAGGTGAATGGCGCGGCGATCCGCAGCACGAAGGATCTCGCGGCGGCCCTCGCGAAACAGGCGGACGAATACGTGCTCGAATTCGAGGGCGCGGGACGCCCGCTGGTGCTGCTCCGGGCGGATATCGAGGCCGCGCGCGAACGAATCCGCCAGCGCTACAACGTGCTGAAGGAGCAGTATCTCGACGACGAAGGCACGCCGGGAGTGCGCTGAACATGAGCCGTAAATCTTCAAAATCCATGCATCGCATTTCACTTCTCCTCGCCCTTCTGCTGCTTGTCGCCGGCTTTGCCGATGTCTCGGCAGCGGAAAAAAAACTCAGCGTCGTGCGTGTGAACGTCACCACGCAGTCGTGGGATTTTCATCATCCGTGGGGCAAGCGGCAGCCATTCACCCGGCGTGCGATCGGCGCGGTGCTGCCCGGTGCGCGCGTGCTCGTCACGGCGGAGCTTGTCGCGAATCTCACCTATCTCGAATTTGAAACTCCCGAGGGCGGGCGCAAGGTGCCCGCGTCCGTCGAGGCCGTGGACTACGAGGCGAATCTGGCGGTGTTGAAAACCGACGCGGTGGATTTTCTCGCCGGTGCGCCGGAGTTGCAGGTCGCGGAAAGTGCGATCGGCGATCAGCTCAGCGTGTGGCAGCTCGAAAACAACGGACGGCTGCTCGTGACGCAGGGACCGATGACCACGGCGGAAGTCGCGGCGTATCCGGTGGACGGTGCATTCCTCATCTATCGCATGACGGTGCGCCTGCAAGGCCGCGAGAGCAGCTTCACGCTCCCGGTCGTGCACGATGGAAAACTCACCGGCGTACTGATGGGCTATGACGCGCAGACGAACAACGCGAACATCATCCCCGCGCCGATCATCCGGCATTTTCTGAAGGACATCGAGGGCGGCCACTACGAGGGATTCCCGCGCATCAGCTATGCCTACAGCCCGACGCGCGACCCCGCGCTGCGACGCTACGCAAAAATCCCGGCCGATGTGACCGGCGGCGTCTATATCACCGAGGTTCTCAAGGATGGGCCTGCGGCGAAGGCCGGATTGCAGAAAGGCGATGTGCTGTTTGCCGTGGATGATGTGCCGGTGGATCAGGATGGGAATTTCCCCGACGACGCGTACGGGCAGATTTCCGTCGGGCACTTTTTCAACACGCATCATTTCGTCGGCGACAAGGTGAAGCTGCACATCGTGCGTGGCGGC
>JAYWEO010000359.1:0-15287 GCA_043779225.1 Prosthecobacter sp. | reverse complement strand
CACCTGGATCTGCGGCGACCACATCGTCGAGCAGCACATCCACAATCTCGACGTGATCAACTGGGTGAAAAAAGGCTGGCCGGTGAAAGCGCAGGGCCTCGGCGGATGCGAAGTCCGCAAGGGCGAGGACTACGGCGAAATCTTCGACCATCATGCCGTCGAATTCGAATACGAGGACGGCTCGCGCTGCTCCAGCTATTGCCGCCATATCGTCGGCTGCTGGAACTCGGTCTCCGAGCACGCGGTCGGCACAAAGGGCAAGGTGGACATCGGCCGCCACGTCATCTCCCCCACCGGCGGCGAAGCCTGGCACCACAAGAACGACGGCGACAAGGATCCGTACCAGCAGGAGCACGACGACTTCTTTGCGGCCATCCGCAACAACACGCCTTACAACGAGGCCGAGTACGGCGCGATGAGCACGATGACGGCGATCCTCGGACGCCTCGCCACCTACAGCGGCAAGGAAGTGGAGATGGAAAAAGCGCTCAAGAGCGAGCTCACCATCTTCCCGAAGAACCTCGCATGGGACGCCGACATGCCCGTGAAGCCCGGCCCCGACGGCATGTATCCGCGCGCCATCCCCGGCAAGACCGTGGTGATCTAGCCGCACGCGAAATCCGCAGCATTCACACCCCGCGCACGGCCTCGGCTGGCGCGGGGTGTTTGCTGGCCGCGCATATTCACAGGGGTTTCATGATGAAACACGTTGCGCCATCCGGGGCAGCGCATGCACGTTGCCCGGAAGAAAGTCCCCGCTTGAAACGCCCCACCTCCATCCTCGCACCGCTCGCCATGCTGCTGCTGGCGTCCTGCGAACCCGCTCAGGAGAACACCGACTCCGGGAGCACTGCGCCCCGGGATCGCGAAGGTGGGACGGCTTCAAAGTTCCGCGACAAGGCAAACCCCGAGCGCATCGCCGCGCGAGATTCGGTAGGAAAGCCGCCGCTGCCTCACAATCTCGTGAACGATATCGAGGACATCTGCCCTGTGCATCATGAGGCGATGAAGTCGCGGGAAATCCCGATCGTCTTTGCCGATGCGGCAACCGGGCCACCCGACCCTTCCGAAATGCAGGCCACAGCAGCGTTTCCATTCGGCGCGGAGAAAATCATCTCCTCGGGAAATGCCCTCCTCCCCGTCGAGCCAGTCAGCGCGCGGGTGTACCAGTGCGCGGCCTGCATTGCGGGCCGCAGGGCCGCCGAAGCGAAGCGGACTGCGGCAACCCTGCAATAGCGCCTGCGGAAAGTGCGATCACTTCGCGCTTTTTGAAACGGGCCGCATGAGCTTCGCGATTTCCTCGGATGAGACACACGAGCGCAGCGGCATGCCGAAACTCGTCGTCACATTTTTTCCGTCGTCGCCTTTCTGATCTTCGACACTCGAGGTGATGCTCTCGACCTGGCCGATGACATTTCCGTACTCATCCACAACCGGCGCGCCGCTGCTGCCGGGCGAATATTCCGCCGTGACATTGATGTAGAGCGACGGCGCGACCTTCGCCTTCGCGGGCGGCTTCCCGCCGTCGTCGGCCGCATCGCGATTGATGAAAAAACGGGAGAGCATGCCGGAGGTGAACATCCAGTGATTGCCATCCGGGTGGCTGAGGCAGAAGACCGGATCGCCGACCTGCGCCGTGAGGCTCAGCGGCAGCGGCGGCAGATCGAGGCCGACGACTTGGAGCAGGCATGTGTCGGCATCGGCGTTCGAGGCGAGCACGGCAGAGATGGGAAATACGCGGCCCTTGGCATCCGCCACTACGAGGAAGGCGTCCTTCATCTCCTCATCCTCGAAGTCCACGACGTGCTCACTCGTGCTCACCACACCATCCGCAATGACAAAACCGGATGCGCTGTCGAAGTGCCATTTCTTGCACTTTGTGCAGTGGTAGAAAGTCGCGACGGAGACCGTGCTGTCGCGGATGAGGCGATAGACTTCCCGCGGCTGCAGCCTGTCCTTGCGCGGCTCGGGCAGCGCGAGGTCGCAATGTGTGCGCTTGAGCTGCGTGCGGAGTTTCGTGAGCGGCACCAGCTTGCCCTTGTCGTGCAGCACCGTGGCCGCGGCGATGGCCTGCTGCTCGAATGCCTCGTCATCCACCACGAGCCGGTCATCCGCGAAAAGTCCGGCGGAGAGCAATGCGATCAAGAAAGCAGGGAGGCGGAGCATTCGCGAAGCATCGCGAGGAAATGTGCGCAGGCAAGCGCCGCCGCTGCGAGAAGCCACCCGACCTCGCGACCAATCTTCCCGTGGCCCCACCCGTTGCTAAGGCCGAAATCTCTCAGTCGCCGCGAGCAGTCCGGCGCTTCATCGCAACAAGGCCCACGACGAGCAACGAAAGCGCCGAACACCCGACGGAAAAGATTTCCCCGTGGCGCGTGTAGAAGGTCTCGCGCAGTCCCGTCGGAACGGTCACGGGCTGCATCTTCCAACCCTCTGTGAAAAGCGGGAGCCAGCGGTCCACTTTTCCAAAGCTGTCCACCGATGCCGTGATGCCGTTGTTCGTGCAGCGCACCATCGGGCGGCGGTTTTCGATGCATCGGAAAATGGCATCCGCGAGATGCTGATCCAGTTCGCCCGTGCGTCCGAACCAGCCGTCATTCGTGAGATTCACGAGCAGGTGCGCACCGAGCTGCACCTGCTCGCGCGTGATGTCCCCGCGCGTGTCCTCGAAGCAGATCAGCGGCGCGAGTTTCAGCGCAGGTTTCGCAAGTGAGAAAACGCCCGCCGCCTTTCCCGGCTTGAAGTCGCCCGGCACCAAATCCGCGAAAATGCACCCCAGCAGCGGACGCAGCGGGAGGTATTCGCCGAAGGGCACAAGCTGCCGCTTGTCGTAAAACTGCGGATCCTTCTGGCCGGCCTGCATGAACGCCGCGCTGTTGTGATCCTCTCCGGCTTTCCCGCGGTTCATGTCATCGGTGCCCACCATCATCGCCGGAACCAGCGCCGCACGCTCCAGCATGAATGCCATCGTGTCCGAATCGCTGAACATTCCGCCCGGCACGGACGCCTCGGGCCAAAGCAGCAGATCCGGCGACTGCGACGCCGCGCAATCGCTGAGAAACTGCATCCGGTCGAAAATCCATTGCCAGCGCTCCACGTCGAATTTGTCCTGCTGCGAAATATTCGGCTGCACCGCGGCGACCGTGAGAGACACGGACTGGCCCGGCGTTTTCTGCGCATGGACCAGCACCCGCATGCCGTAGCCGAATGCGAGGACCACCAGCCCCGCCGTGATCGCAAAATCAAAATGCGGACGCAGCCGGACGCGGCCGATCTCCGCACGCACGCGCAGCACGGTGATGAGCAGGATCGCATTGCACATCACGAGCAGGAAACTGACGCCTCCGACGCCGGTGAACTCCGCGATCTGGATGAGCGGCAGATCGGCATGCATCGCGACGCCGAGCTTGTTCCAGCCGAAGCCCGAGAGCATCCAGCCGCGCGTCCACTCCAGCGCGACCCACGACGCCGCGCAGAAAAATGCGATCCCGAGGTTGCGCGACGACTGGAGCAGCAGCGGGCGCTCAAATGGCGCGAGCGGATCCGGCGGCGGCAGCACGCGGAACTGCGCCCCCGCAATCCATCCCGCGAGCCACGCCCACACCGCCGGATATAGCGCGAGATAGGCCGCGAAATACAGCGGCAACCCGCGCAGCACCGGCGCGTGAAACAGCGGCGCAAGCTCTGCAAACCACGAGAACGTCACGGTGAAAAAGACCAGCCCGGCGACATATCCGAGCGCAAAATGCCGGCGTCCGCGCTTCCTCTCTGTCTGCGGAATCCACACCGCCATCAGCAGCGGCACGAGCGCGACGAAGGCCAGCCCGCCAATATCCGCAGGTGGGAAACTGAGCACGAGCAGCACGCCGCTCAGCATCGCCGACAGCCATGGCCACCAGCGTGCAAGGCGCGATGGCTTGCCGGTCAATGTTCGATTCGTCACCGCGCCGAAATGCCCTGCAATGCCGCCCGCTGCCAAGTTCCATTCTCGGCACACCCGATCTCCGGACGGCCTCCGTCCGCCGCGTTACTCGCGACGCACGCGCTTGCTCTTTTTCGGCTGCGGCTTGTCGTCCAGGGCGTCCTTCAGATCCTTTGCGTAGCCGGAGTTCACCCGGAACTTGATGTCCGCCATTTCCTCCACGTTGTAAAAAACATCCGAGTCTCCCTCCACAAATCCCATGTCCATGAGCCCGTGCAGCGCGTCCATCAGCTCTGGAGGATCCAGATCCGCGCAACGCTCGATCAGCGTTCCTCCATCCACTTCACCGCCACCGATGCCGATGGCTTTGACAATCGAGATTTCAGCGCCGTCGAGTTGGATGTCGTTTCCCATGATTTGGTTCGGATGAGTTGCAGAAAAGCTAAAGCCACTCCCGCGCCAGAGCGGGAACTTTATAGCCGCCGTTGCACATCCGCCTGGAGCCACTGCCAGAGCTTTTCCAACGATGCGCGCGCCTCGGTCTTCACCCCCCCGAGTTCCTTCGCGGAAAATCGCGCGCCCTTCGGATCGCGGCGGACGAACATGTAGAATTTGATCTTCGGCTCCGTGCCCGACGGACGCACGGCCACGCGACGGCCATCGGCGAGATCGAAGACGACCATCTTCTCCTTCGGGATGATGTCGCCTTCCACGTCCTTGTAAGTCTTCGCCATGAAATCGCGGGCACCTGTGACTTTCGCGCCGTCCATCGTCTTCGGTGCGGTCTTCGCGTAGCTCGCGGCGAGCTTCGCGATCTTCGCCGCGCCATCCGCGCCCTCGAAGGTGAGCGTGCCGTTCTTCTCCCAATAGAAGCCGTACTCCGCGTAAATCTCGTCGAGCAACTGATCAATCGTGAGCCCGCGCGACTTCGCCCATGCCGCGACCTCGGCAAAGAGGATCACCGCCGCGTTGCCGTCCTTGTCGCGGACGAAATCATGCGCGCTGTAGCCATAGCTCTCCTCCCCGCCGGCGACGTAGAAAGTCGAGTGCTTGATGCGCAACTCGCGCGTCTCGCCTTCGCTGAGCGTGCGATATTTCGCGCGTGCGGCGGCGGGCAGTGCGGCCTCGTATTTGCCGAGCTTCTCGCCGATGTATTTGAAACCGGTGAGCGTCTCCACGCAGCGCAAGCCGTGCTTCGCGGCGATGGCCTTTTGCAGATCGGTCGTCACGAAAGTCTTGATGATCGCGCAGTTCGCGGCATTCGCCGGCGTGATGATGCCCTGTTCGATCAGCTTCCCTACGCGATACGCGGCGATGAGTGATCCGATCTGATTTCCCGAGAGCAGTTCCATTTTTCCCTGCGCATTGCGGATGGCCACGCCCATGCGATCGCAGTCGGGATCGGTCGCCATCACCACATCGGCGGCTTCCTTTTCCGCGAGTGCGATAGCCATCGCGAGCGCCTCGGCGTTTTCGGGATTCGGCGACTTCACCGTCGGGAAACGCCCGTCGAACTGATCCTGCTCCGGCACCACCGTGAATCGGAAACCGAACCGCTTCAGCATCGGCTTCGTGATCACGCCGCCCGTGCCGTGGATGCTCGTGAAGACAATCTTCAGCCCGCTCACGGCCTTCACCATTGCCGGGTCGAGCACGAGCGTCTCCAGCCGCGCCATGTAGGCCGCGTCAATTTCCTTCCCCAGCTTGATGAGCTTGCCGCGCTTCGCTTTCGCCACCGGCGTGAGTCCGTCGCTTTGCACCGCGTTCACCTTCGCGATGATCGCGCCCGCATGCGGCTCCACGATCTGCGCGCCGTCGGCGAAGTAGGCCTTGTAGCCATTGTCATGCGGCGGATTGTGCGACGCGGTGATCACGATGCCCGCCGTCGCATTCGTGTGGCGCACGGCGAACGAAAGCTCCGGCGTCGAGCGCGGCCCCTCGAATAGTCCCGCATCACAGCCAAGTTCCACCGCGACCTTCGCCGTCAGCTCCGCGAACTCGCGGGAGAAATGTCGCGGGTCATGCGCGATGACGATCTTCGGGCGGCCCGGGAGTTTCTTTTTGCGGAACCACTCGTGCAGATATGCCACGAGCCCCTGCGTCGCACGGCTGATGTTGAAATAGTTCATCGCGTTCGTGCCCACGCACGGCTGCTCGGGACGGCCTCCTTCGCCACCTTTTCCCTGCTCCGCCTTCGTCACGTTGCGCCCGATCGTCCGCCCGCGCAGGCCGCCCGTGCCGAATGCCAGAGTGCGATAAAAGCGATCCACGATCTCCGTCCACTGCCCGCCCTCGGCGAGCTGCGCGATGCTTTCCGCATAAGTCGGCGAATCGCCCGCGAGCGTGAGGAGGCGGACGTTGCTGGCGACGGATTCGAGCAGAGCCGCAGTGTCGAGCGCGGCCTGGTTCGCTGGAGATTTTTTGCTCATGCCGCATTCCTTGCACATTGGCGCTGCGCTGGGAAAGAGCGGAATTGGCGAAGTCATTCCACGTTCGACAATCCGGCTCTTCGCGCTACCTATCCCGCTCCCATGGGTAACGCCGCACATAAACGCATCGTCCTCAAACTCGGCTCCGGCATTCTCGCCACGCCGCGGGGCACCAATCTGGACCAGCGCCAGTTCGCGCGGCTCACAAAGGAGATCGCCGTGCTCGTGAGCTGCGGCCACGAGGTCATCGTCGTCTCCAGCGGCGCAGTCGCCGCGGGCCTTGGCGCACTCGAACTCAAGGAACGCCCCGAGGATCTCGCCTCGCGCCAGGCCTGCGCCGCAGTCGGGCAAGGACGGCTCATGTCCACCTACACCGAGCATTTTGCAAAGCACGATCTCACCGTCGCGCAGCTCCTCCTCACGCATCGCGACATGGACAGCCGCATCTCCTACGCGAACATCCGCAACACCGTCGCACGCCTGCTCGCAAACCGCGTCGTGCCCATCGTGAACGAGAACGACACCGTCGCCGTCGAGGAATTGAAATTCGGCGACAACGACGCCCTCAGCGCCGAAGTCGCCATCCTCGCCGAGGCAAATCTCCTCGTGCTGCTCACCAGCGTGGACGGTTTGCTCGACGCCAAAGGCCGCACCATCCCCCGCGTGGATGACGTGGACTCCGTGGAAAAATTTGTCCGTGCGGAAAAAGGTCGCCTCAGCGTCGGCGGAATGTCCACGAAACTCCAAGCCGTGCGAGCCGCCGTGCGCAGCGGCATCCCGACCGTCGTGGCGAGCGGACGGAAAGCAGGCGAGATTGTGCGCGCCGCATCGGGCAAACCGGCCGGGACCTACTTCCCGCCGCTCGTCCCGCTGCAGGCCCAGTAAATTTTTCCGATGACTCTCACCGATCAGATCCACGACTTCGGCCGCCGCGCCCGCGCCGCTGCGCGCCAGCTCCGGCTTTGCACGACGGAGCAAAAAAACGCCGGCATCCGTGCGATGGCCGACGAACTCCTCGCTGCCGAATCCGACATCCTCGCCGCCAACACACAGGACCTCGAAAAGGCGAAAGCCAACGGCCTTTCCGGGGCCATGCTCGAACGCCTCACGCTCACGCCCAAGCGCCTCGCCGCCATGGCCGACGGCGTCCGCCAGGTCGCCGACCTCCCCGATCCCGTCGGCGAAATCATCCGCGAATGGACACGCCCCAACGGCCTTCACATCGAGAAAAAGCGCGTCCCCATCGGCGTCATCGGCATCATCTACGAGAGCCGCCCGAACGTCACCAGCGACGCCGCCGTGCTCTGCCTCAAGACCGGCAACGCCACCATCCTCCGCGGCGGCAGCGAGAGCATCGCATCGAACGTCGCCATCGCATCCGCCCTCAGCCGCGGCTGCGCGCGCGCCGGCCTCCCCGCCGACGCCATCCTCCTCATCCCCGTCACCGACCGCGAAGCCGTCCGCATCCTTTGCGGCATGGACCAATTCCTCGACTGCATCGTCCCGCGCGGTGGCAAGGGCCTCATCGAGACCGTCGTCGAGCACGCCCGCATGCCCGTCATCAAGCACTACGACGGCATCTGCGCCATGTATGTGGACGCCGCCGCCGACCTCGCCATGGCCGAGTCCCTCATCCTCAATGCCAAAGTGCAGCGCCCCGGCGTCTGCAACGCCATCGAGACCGTCCTTGTCCACTCCGCCGTCCTGGAAAAATTCGCCGCCACGACAGGCCGCGCACTTTTGAAAAATGGAGTGCAACTCCGCTGCGACGATCGCTCCCTGGCTGTGATGCGCAACATCGAGCAATCATCCGTGGCTGCCGCACGCGTGACTGCCGCACCCGCCGGAACACAGGCTTCCAGCCTGTGCGGACAGCAGGCATCCTGCCTGCCGCCACCCGCCACCGCCGCCGCCGGGCAGGCTGGGAAGCCTGCGATCCCCGCCACGCTCGTCGTCTCCGCCAAGCCCGAGGATTACCGCACCGAATTCCTCGACCTCATCCTCGCAGTGAAAGTCGTGGACTCCCTCGACGAAGCCATCGCCCATATCGAGGCCAACGGCTCACACCACAGCGACTGCATCATCACCGCCAACGACGCCGCCGCGTCCCACTTCCTCGCCGAAGTGGACAGCGCCACCGTCTATTGGAACGCCAGCACCCGCTTCACCGACGGCGGCGAATTCGGCTTCGGAGCTGAGATCGGAATCTCTACCGACAAACTCCACGCCCGCGGCCCCATGGGCTTGGAAGAACTCACAACCTACAAATACCTCCTCCGCGGCAACGGCCAAGTGCGTGGCTGACCGCTACGCCGTAACGGGAGCTTCACGCCGCTAAACGGCGAAGTGCGCAGGCACCGATTCAAGCCCGGCGGTCGCTTCGTGAAATGGCCCGTCTTTTTCGGCAAAACGACGCCTCCCTCCCACGACAATGACCACTGGCTAGACTGCGACGGCTCATATCCGTATCCTGTGGTCGTTCGGATCCCTTGGCGTCTCATTCCAATCAGGGATTATCCTCTGGGCATTTTCATTGCCTCGTCGGGCGGCGTCCAGAAGCTCCGTCCACGTGTCGTTGAATCGCTTCAACTCCCGCTCGTAATGGATCGCCGGGCCCTTTTGACTCTCGATCGCCTTGGTGAGTTTTTCGTGTTTTTCCTTCATGCTCACGATCTCCTCTTCAGCGCTGGCGATCTGACGATTCAAATTCCCCGTTGCCTCTCTGGATACAGAAATTTGGAGAACACAGTGATGAATTAGGGCCACAGTGAGAAGCCCGAGGACGATGAATTGGCCGGTGGATTCAGGCTTCATTCGGCGAAATTCCACCCGCCGCTCTGGAAGAGACCAGCCATTGCTCCGCAGGCGAGGAAGCTTCGGGGGCTTTCATAGATTCCACATGATAGCGACAACCGATGGAAGATCGAGCATTTTGGGAAGCCCTCCTACAGTAACGAATCCGCGAGGCGCGCGATGTTCTGGAGCACTTTCTGCGAACCGGGACGCTTCCGCCAGATCGCGAGGTCGAGCTCGTCGCTCTCGGCGAGGTAGCGTTCCTGCACGGCCATGAGCGCGGCGACCACGGCGGGGTCGTAGGCGATGAGGCTGATCTCGGCGTTCAGCGCGAAGGAGCGGATGTCGATGTTCGTCGAGCCGACCACGGCGATGGAATCGTCCACGGTGAGATGTTTCGCGTGGAGAAAGCGCGGGCGGTAAAGGTGGATGCGGATGCCGGCCGAGAGGAGATCGCCGTAATAGGATCGCTGGGCGTACTGCGTGACCGGCTGGTTCGCGTGGAGCGAGACGATGAGGCGGATATCCACACCGCGTCGCGCCGAGGAGCGCATGGCCTCGATGAAGGGTTCGCTGGGCACGAAATACGGCGTGGTGATGACGACCCGCCTGCGCGCCGCGTAAAGCATCGCCACGAGAAGCTCCTCCGCATTCTCGCGGTTATAGCCGGGGCCGCTCGGGAGCGCCTGCGCGGCGGATGTGCCGCCCGGCACGATCTCAGGAAAAAGCGACGGGGCCTCGATACTCACATCGGTCTCGAAGAAACGATCGGCGAGCAGCACGGCCTGCAATTGCGCGACGACGGGGCCGGTGACGCGCGCGACGAGTTCCTCATTCGGGAAGCCGGGCACGAAGTCGGGGCCCACGAGATTCTGCGAGCCGACGTAGCCGACCGTGGCATCAATGACGGCAATCTTGCGATGGTTCCGCAGATCAAAGCGCGCGGCGTTGTGGCGGAAGATTCCGACGGGAAGAAGCTTCACCACCTCGACGCCGGCACTGCGCAGTTCCGCACCAAGGGCCGCGAGTCCGACACGCGATCCGACGGCGTCGGCCATGAGCCGGCACGTCACGCCGCGCTTCACGGCGAGCTTCAGCGCCTCCACAAAGCGACGTGCGGTGGCGTCGTCGCCGAGGATGTAGGTGAGAATGTGGACATGATCGCGGGCGGCAGCGATGTCCGCGAGGAGCCGATCGATCGAGCCCCCGTAGTCGGCCAGCAACTCGACATGATTTCCACCGAAGGCCTCGAAGTCGCCGAGCTTCGCCGCGAGCAGCGGCAGGTGGGCGAGGTACTCGGGCAATGCGGGCATCACGCCGACACGGGACTTGATTTGCGCCTGCACCGTCCGGATGCGCGCGGACGCACGCTCCTGCAATTCCAGCCGCCGCCTCGGCACGTAGATGCGGCCAAACATGGCGTAAAGCGCGAGCCCCGGCCACGGCAGCAGGAAGATGAGCAGCAGCCAGGTTCGCGACGCCGCCGCGGTGCGCCGCTGCGGCACATAGACGAGCATGATGAACCGGATCGCCCATTCGCTGGTGAGGTAAATAATGCTCCAATGAGGCATCGTGCACGCGAGCATGCCGGATGCGCAGCGCAGTGTCGATGACGGGGGCCGCGGACGGCCTCATCGCTTCCGCACCGTTGTGAGTGCAATCGCCATCCGCATCGCGGGTGCCTTATGAGTCCGCGCGGAAACCGCCTGCCGCGGCTGCCGGACAGAATTTCCTTTTCGCCCTGCGCAAAGTCAGCCCTTCTATCGCGCGATGAGCACCAAATCCTCCCGTGGCGCAATCGCCGCCCTCACTGCCGCCTTTCTCGGATGGCTCTTCGATGGTTTCGAGATGGGCCTGTTTCCGCTGATTGGAAAACCGGCGCTGCAGGATCTGCTCCCCACGGCGACGGCGGCGCAGCAGGGGCAATGGTTCACGGTGATCATCGCAGTCTTCCTCGTCGGCGCGGCGACGGGCGGCGTGCTCTTCGGCTGGCTGGGCGACAAGCTGGGGCGCGTGAAGGCGATGACGCTCGCCATTTTCGCGTATGCGATCTTCACGGGACTTTGCGCGTTCGTCACCGAGGCGTGGCAGTTTGCGGCGTTGCGATTCGTGGCATCGCTTGGCATGGGCGGCGAATGGGCGCTCGGCGTCGCGCTGGTGAACGAGCTCTGGCCTGGCAAAAATCGCGCGTGGATCGCGGGGATGATCGGCGCGGCTTCGAACATCGGCTTCCTGCTCACCGGCGTGCTCAGCCTTTATCTCAATGCGAGCCTGGAGACGGTGTCGCACTGGATCAGCAACATCGGACTCAGCCAGGGCGCGACGGATTTTCTGCTGCATAATCGCGGATGGCGTTTCCTCGCGGTGAGCGGCGCGCTGCCGGCGCTGATCAATTTTTTCATCCTCATCTTCGTGCCGGAATCCCACAAGTGGGAGGCGGAGAAAGAGTCCGGCAACACCTCGCACTGGGCCACAATCGATCTGCTCGGCGTGCTCGTGGCGGCGCTCGCCGCGCTGGGCATCATCACGATCTGGACGCCGCAGGTTTTTGACAAATTGGGGAACGCCGTGGCGGTGCCTCTGACCTTCGTGGGCCTCGGCATCGCACTGTGGGGCTACCTGCATCCCGTGCGACGCTACATGACCCGCGCCCAGGCCGGCGGCGGCGTCCAGGCGGCAGACCGTGCCGTCATCATGCGCAATCTTTTGATTGGCGCCGGTCTCGCCGCGATCGCGTTGCTGGGCACGTGGGGTTCCACGCAGCAGGCGGCGAAGTGGGCGTCCTTCCTCTCACCAGAGGGCACCAAGTCCAGCATCATCGAGTATGTCGTCATCGCCACCGCGCTGGGGGCCATCGTCGTCACCGTCATCACGCCTCTGGTCGCCGACAAACTGGGCCGCAGGGTCACGTATTTTTTCTCCTGCGTGCTGGCACTGGGTTCGGCGATCGTCTTCTTCAAGATGAATGATTCCTACACGGGCGGCACCATCCCGACCCGGCTGGTGGTCACCGCCTTCCTGCTGGGCGGACTCACTGCGTCGTTCTACGGCTTCTTCCCGCTCTATTTTCCGGAGCTGTTTCCCACCAGTGTGCGCGCCACGGGCCAGGGCTTTTGCTTTAATTTCGGCCGGCTCATCGCGGCGATCGGCTCGCTGCAGTTTGTCAATCTTGTGAGCCTCTTCGGCTCCGACAAAATCGCGAAACTCGAAGGCGACGCCCGCCGGATCATGCAACTGCAGGTCGAGGGCAATGCCTTCTCCGTTCTATCAAGTGTCTATCTCATCGGCATGATCCTAATCTGGTTCGCGCCCGAGACGAAGGGCAAGCAACTCACGTAGTTCCGGCATTCGCAGTCAGTCAGGCCGGCATTCCTTTTCCCGCAGCCACGCGAAAATCACGGGCGTGACGACGAGGATGTGCAGCAGGCTGCTGAGCATTCCGCCGATGACGGGCGCGGCGAGCGGCTTCATCACTTCCGAGCCGGTGCGCGTGCTCCACATGATCGGGAGCAGGCTCGCGACGATGGTGGCGACGGTCATCACCTTCGGGCGCAGACGCAGGCGCGCGCCTTCCTTGATGGCGGCGATGAGATCGGTGCGAGTGAACGCAGCACCGAGGGCCTTGCGCTTTTGCGCGAGCGCTTCCTCCAGATAGACGACCATGACCACGCCGGTCTGGATCGCGGTGCCGAAGAGCGCGATGTAGCCGACGGCGACGGCAGCACTGAAATTGTAGCCGAGCGCGTATTGCAGGAAGACGCCGCCGGTGAGCGCGAAGGGCACGGCGAGGATGACGTGCGCGGCTTCCTTCACGCTGCCATAGACGATGTAGAGCAGCAGGAAAATCACGACGAGCACGCAGGGGACGACGAGCCACATCGTGTCAATGAGCCGGAGCTGGTTTTCGTATTCGCCGGCAAACTCGAACTTCACGCCGGGCGGGCGCGGGATGGCTTCGACGCGCGCCTTCACTTCCTTCACGAAGCCGGCGAGATCGCGGCCCTGCACGTTGGCCTGCACGTAGCTTTTCAGGCGGCCGTTTTCTGACTGAATTTCGTTCGGCCCGCTCGTGCGGCGAATGGTCGCGACCTGCGCGAGCGGGATACTTTTTCCCGCGGGCGTGCTGATGAGCAGCGAGCCGAGGCGCTCGATGTCGTCGCGCTCCTCGCGGGCGAGGCGGACCTGGATGGGGATGCGCACGCGGCCTTCGATGGTCGTGGCGACCTTGCGTCCGCCGAGTCCGGCCTCGATGGCGGCGAAGAGCTGCTCGGCGCGGAGGCCGAAGCGTCCGGCGGCTTCGCGATCAATTTCGATTTCGAGATACGGCTTGCCCTGAACACGCAGCGGCGAGACGCCGGCGGCACCGGGGACTTCGCGGATGGCGCGCTCGACCTCGAAGGTGATGCGCTGAAGCATGTCGAGATTGTCGCCGAGGATCTTCACGCCGAGCTGGGCGCGGATGCCGGTGGCGAGCATGAGGCGGCGGTTTTCGATCGGCTGCAAAAATGCGCCGGGCACGTAGCCGGGCACCTGCGCGAGTTTTTCCGTCAGCTCCATCTGGAGTTTTTGAAGGGTCATGCCTTTGCGCCACTGATCCTGCGGCTTCAGCATGATGGTCGTCTCGACCATCTCGACCGGCGCGGGATCAGTGGCCGTGTCGGCGCGGCCCAATTTGCCTCCAACGCTGAGCACCTCCTGCGTGTCGGCGATCACGCGGTCCTGCCACGCGAGCACGCGCTTCACTTCGGTGAGGCTCGTCGTGGGGATGAAGACAGGCATGAAGAGCAGGCTGCCTTCGTTCAGCGGCGGCATGAATTCGCCGCCGATGCCGGCAAAGGCGTTTTGCACGCGCGGCCAGCCGTCGAGTTTCAAGAGCACCGCACGCGGCAGGCCGACGGCGAGCGTGAGCGCGGAGACGAGCAGCAGCGCGGCGAGCGCGAGGACGGTCTTGCGGCGGCGCAGCGCCCAGTCGAGGACGGGATCGTAAATGCGCAGCAGCGCGCGCATCACCCAGTTGTCCTCCTCGCGATGGAACGGCCCGCGCACGAGCAGCGCGCAGAGCACGGGCACTATGGTGACCGCGAGGATCGTGGAGCCGATCATCGCGAAGGTCTTGGTAAATGCGAGCGGATGGAAAAGCTTCCCCTCCTGCCCCGTGAGCGCGAACACCGGGACGAACGCGAGGATGATGATCGCCATCGCGAAGAAGATCGGGCGGCCGACCTGCTGCGCGGCCTTCAGCGTGACTTCCCACGTTTCCGCAGCACTGAGGTGATGTCCCCTCTCCTGCTCCGCCTTCTCGCAATGCCGGATCACATTCTCCGTGATCACAATCGCCGCATCCACGAGCACGCCGATGGCGATGGCGATGCCGGCGAGCGACATGATATTCGACGTGATGCCGAACTGCCGCATCAGCACGAACGCGATGAGGATCGAGACCGGCAGCGGGAACGTGACGATGAGCACGCTGCGGAAATGGAACAGGAAGATGATGTGCGCGAGCGTGACGAGGATCACTTCCTCGATGAGCGCGTGCTTCAGCGTGCCGATGGTGCGATCGATCAGCTCGCTGCGATCGTAAAAAGGTTTGATCGTCACGCCTGGCGGCAGGCTCGGGGCGATGCGCGCGATTTCCTCCTTTACGGCCTTGATGACGGCGTGCGCGTTTTCGCCGGTGCGCATCACGACGACGCCGCCGACCACCTCGTGGCCGTTCACATCGAGCGCGCCGCGGCGGAAGTCGCCGCCGACCTCGATGCGCGCGACATCGCGCAGGAAGATGGGCGTGCCTTCCCGTTCGCGCAGGACGACGTGTTCGAGGTCCGTTGCGCTCTTCACGAGGCCGAGACCGCGAACGACGAACTCCATTCCGTTTTCCTCGATGACCCGTCCGCCGACATTCAAGCTGCTCTGGCCGACTGCGGTCATCACCTCGTCGAGCGACACGCCTGCCGCTTTCATTTTGAACGACGACACCTCGATCTGCCACTGCCGCACGAAGCCGCCGACGCTCGCGACCTCGGCGACACCGGGCACGCTCTCGAGGGCGTAGCGGATGGTCCAGTCCTGGAGCGAACGAAGCTGCTGGAGATCGTGCTTGCCGCTCTTGTCGACGACGGCGTACTCGAAGACCCAGCCCA
>JAYWEO010000358.1:0-3194 GCA_043779225.1 Prosthecobacter sp. | reverse complement strand
TCCTCATTGTAGTCATCGATCCGCTGATTTGCGCCAGCCAGGGTAAGGCCTCCTGTGCCGCTGGTGTCCGTGACCCATGCGTGGGCGCCGAATCCGCTCGCGATGCCAAAGGTGACCGCCTGCCGATCCTGCGCGACGCCACCCATGGGGGACCATCCATCGTAGAGCCAGATATCCCCGGCGTTGAGCTGGGTGCTGCCCTGCATCAGCCACCAAGTCTCCCGAATGTTCACCGTCGCCGTAAAGTTCCGGTAGTAGAAAGGGTGGGGATTGCCCCAGGCGTCGTAATCCTCGATCGTATAGACCGTCTCGTCGGCCAGCGTCACGCTGCGTTCCGCGCTGTCCTGATGGATGGAGAGGGCCGATCCATTCGTGGCGGCCACGTGCAGTGTGATGACCTGCATCGGCGGTGGCAGGGCATGCTGGCCACGCAAGGACCACTGGAGCGGGGTGGGATAGCTCAGATTCGGATCCAGCATCCGGCTCTCGATGCAGGCGCCATCCAGATCCCGCGTGACCCAATAATATCCCCCGATGGGAACGAAACCGGTGATGCAGACAGCGCCAGTCTCATCCTCCGTGGTAAAGTCCCCGATGGTCTGCTGCCCCTGCTGCGCCTCCGAGCACTGTACGGCGACCAGGGAGCGCAGGATCTCCGGCCCCGAGGCCTGAGAATGAAGCGTGTAACGCAGGCCCGACTCTGACGCATCGAGATAGAACGTGACCGCGCGGAAGGCATCGTTGCCGGGGCCATCGGTCCATGCGTCGGCAACCAACGTGGAACCAAAGGGCTCCCGCGCACCGGTATTCCCATCGACGACCCGGAAAGTCAGCGTGGGATCGAAAGGCACCGTGGCGCGAGTGAAGGATAGGGAGGGATTGATCCAGAATTTTTCACCGACGGAAAGCGCAGTGGCCACCGGTGTCCCATTGACGACCTGCACCAGTGCCAGAGCGTGGGTCGCATAAGCGTCGGCCACGAGAAGATCGAGTGTCGGATTATTCTGCCCCGCAGGTGGGCTGAAGCTAAGGGCGACCACATGGCTGTCGCGGCGCTGCACCATCGTCGCAAGGCTCACCGTTGCCGTCCACCCATTGCAGGTAAAGGTGTAGGATTCCGGCGCATCCTCTGCTGTGGGGTCGAATTCGGCATTGGCCAGCGATGCGTAACTGCCCTCTGAAATGGTGTCGTTCCCATCCCTCGCGTATGCGAAAGCTCCGAGGTTCACGCCCGTAGTCTGGCAAAAGGCTTCCCTTCCGACAAAGGCCGGAGACGCACGCACCTCAAATGCTTCCGGGTCCGCCCATGCCGGCATCCCTGCGCAGAGGAGGATGAGCAGGACGCACGCATGGAACGAACAAGCTATGCTTTGAACGAGGGAACGAGGGAACATCTTCATAGTGTCTGGAGGGGCCGGGCCGGGGAGTTGAACGCAGCGGGGGAACAGTGCGAGTGACGCTGAGACTACAGACAGTCACCTAGTATTGCGCAAGGTATTTATGATGAAGGATCACATTATATTATGATACATGGCTTGGACTCACAGACATCCCATTCGGAACATCCACGGAGCCGGGCGAAGATCCGGGCCAAGGTTTCCGGGATGAGCGGCTTGTTTCCGTGCCTGGCCAGGTTCCCACGCAGCCTCATCCATCCCCTTCCCCATGACTATCCGCCATCCGCTTTTCGCCGCACTTGCCCTCATCCTCCCTCTCGCCGGCCCTGCCTCCGCAGGCACGGGCGTCGGGGCGAAGCCGCTGCCGGGGGCGGAGGTGATCCTCGATGGCACCCGCAGGATGCTCGATGAGAAGTGGATCTATTGGGAAGGGCCGGGCTTCAAGTCGGCGATGCCGATAAAATGGAAGATCGTGGAGGACCCGGTGGACAAGGATCAGGGCACGACGGTGATGACGGATGACCGCGCGGCGGATGGCGGGAAATTTGGCGCGGCGGACGTCGTGACGAAGAAGCAATACCGGGACTTCCGGCTGCATATCGAATTTTGGATCGCGAAGGAGCGCGGGAACAGCGGCGTGTATCTGCAGAACCGCTATGAGATCCAGGTGCTCGACGGCGACAAGACGAAGCACGGGATGGGCGCGGTGATCAACGAGACGGAGTCGCCCTACCACGCCTACAATGGCACGGGGAAATGGAACGCGTACGACATCACGTTCCGCGCGGCGCGGTTCAAGGATGGGAAGATGATCGAGAAGCCGCTGGTCTCGATGTTCTTCAACGGCATCAAGGTCCACACGAATGTGCAGATCCACCAGGTGTGGGGCGGGCCCAAGTCGGGCCTCGATGGCGGGAATGACGGTGGCAAGGGCATCACGGACACGCCCGGCGGCATCAAGCTCCAGTGCGAAGGCCACGATGTGCGCTACCGGAATGCGTGGATCAAAGAACTCGATCTGGCGAAGCCGGACACGGACTTCTCCGAGTAAGCGCGCTGATCCGATTGCGGCCAAGCTCAGCGCGTGGCATGACGAGGCTTGGTTTGGAGTTCCGCGTTGACGCGGTGCAGGCCGCCTAAACGCGGAACTCTGAACTTTTTTTGGCAGCCATCCGGATAAGCATGGAAGGCGAAGGCTGCCACTTCCGCGATCCGCCATCCGCAGAGCGAGCGGCATCGGAGGCGCGGGATGCGGCCGGAAAAAGTGAGTCGTTTTGACCGTCCGATCATTTGAAAAATGGCTTCCGGATCGGCTGCCGGACGATGGACAGGGCACATGAAATGCTAATTGCATGATGACTCTATGATCCGGTTTGCCAGCCCACAGTCACATCCCATTCGGCCCTGCAAAGGGCGCGCGGGGTTCAGCCTCGTGGAAGTGATGGTGGCGGCGACGGTGCTGGTGATCATCGGGGGCACGGCATTCATGGCGCTGGGACGGCTGCATCGGAACGCGGCGGAGAACCGGAACTACGCCTGCGCGCAAATCGTCCTGCGGAATGCCGTCGATCAGGCGCTCACCAGGGGATGGAACGATGCGGCGTCGCCGAGTGGAATCCTCGCGCCCACGATCGCGGGTTCGGGCGGGGCGTATGATTCGAGCACAAGCGGCTGGACGCAGTGGAATCCGTATTCGGCGTCCGATGACTCAGGCCCGGGCGCACTGGTTCCCGTTTACAGCGACCAGATGGATCCCGCGCGGAACATCAGCGGCATGCTTTTCCGCAAAGTGCAGTA
>JAYWEO010000357.1:0-13647 GCA_043779225.1 Prosthecobacter sp. | reverse complement strand
ACGTCATCGCGCGCATCCCGGCGATGGACATTATTGATTTCGATTATCCGCCCTGGCACACTTCCGCAGACACCCTCGACAAGCTCAGTGCGGCCAGTCTTCAGACCGTCGGCCGCGTCACGCTCTGGCTGCTCGCGAGGGATCTCGCAAAGTAAGACTGACGTGAATCATCGCGCTTGCCGCCCGCGCCCGGATTCCCGATAAGCGTCGCTCTTTTCCGCCACACCAAACGATGAGTCTCCACCAATGCACGCTCGCCCAGATCGTCTCCGTCTCCGGCGCTTCGCTGCACACGGGGAGCGAGGTCGTCCTCACGCTGCACCCCGCGCCGCCGGGGCATGGCATGAAATTCAAGCGCGCCGATTTGCAGGATGAGCCGGTGATTGATGCGCGCATTGACCACGTGAAGACCGTCGAGCGCGCGACGACCATCGCGGAGGGCAATGCGAAAGTGCAGACCGTCGAGCACGTCCTCAGCGCGCTGACCGGGATGGGCGTGGATAATTGCCTCATCGAAATGGACGCGAGCGAGCCGCCCATCGGCGATGGCTCGGCGAAGCAATACGTCGAACTGATCAAGAAGGCGGGCATCGTCGAGCAACCGGTGCCGCGTGCGGTTTACGAAATTTCCGAACCGATCCACATCGAGACAAGGGGCGGCTCGCTGATGACCATCGTGCCGGACTCGAAGTTCCGCGTGTCCTGCACGAACGTCGGCCCCGACGGGCGCTTCACACAGTTTTACTCCACGGAGATCACGCCTGCGATTTACGAAAAGGAAATCGCTCCCGCGCGCACGTTCGTCTTTTACGAGGATGTGAAGCCGCTCATGGACAAGGGGCTGATCAAAGGCGGCTCGCTCGAAAATGCCGTCGTCATCCGTGGCGAGCAGGTGCTTGGGAAGGAGCCGCTGCGCTTCAAGGACGAGTTCGTGCGGCACAAGATTCTCGACATCATCGGCGACCTCGCGCTCTTCGGCCGCGCCATCAAAGGCCACATCATCGCGGTGAAACCCGGCCACGGGCCAAATGCGGATCTCTGCCGCGCCATCGCGAAACAACAGGCCCGCGCGAATGCCCTCATTCCTCCGGCCATGACGCCGAAGGGCGGCGACATCCTCGATGTGAATGACGTGATGAAGCTGCTGCCGCACCGCTTCCCGTTCCTCATGGTGGATCGCATCGTCGCACTCGAAGGCGACATGAAATGCACGGGCGTGAAAAACATCACCATCAACGAGCACTTCTTCCAAGGCCACTTCCCCGGACATCCCATCATGCCCGGCGTGCTGCAGCTCGAGGCGATGGCGCAGGTCGGCAGCATCCTGCTTCTGCGCCTGCCGGGGAATGCCGGAAAGATCGGCTATTTCATGAGCGCGGATGAGGTGAAATTCCGCAAGCCGGTCGTTCCCGGCGACACGCTTTTCATCGAGGTCGAGCTGACTTCCAAAAAAGGCCGCGGCATCGCGAAGGCAAAGGGCCGCTGCATCGTGAATGGCGAAGTCGTCAGCGAGGCAGAGATGCTTTTCGGAATCGTGGACGCATGAGCGAAACGAAGATCCATCCCACGGCAGTGATTGATCCTTCCGCGGAGATCGGAGCGGGATGCGAGGTCGGGCCGTATTGTGTCGTCGGCGCCGGCGTCGTGCTCGGCGAGGGCTGCTGGCTCCAGCATCACGTGAGCCTCACGGGGCCATCGCGATTTGGAAAAGAGAACCGCTTTTTTTCCTTCTGCGCACTCGGCCAGCGCACGCAGGATCTGAAATACGCCGCTGAGCCGACGCATCTTGAAGTCGGTGACGAAAACACCTTCCGCGAATTCGTCACCGTGAACCGTGGCACTGCACCCGGTGCATTCACGCGCATCGGAAGCCGGGGAAACTTCCTCGCGTATTGCCACATCGCGCATGACTGCACCGTCGGCAACGATGTCATTTTCTCCAACAACGGCACGCTCGCCGGACACGTCACTGTCCAGGATCACGTCGTCCTCGGCGGTCTCACCGCTGTGCATCAGTTCTGTCGCCTCGGCCGACACGCGATGACCGGCGGTTGCTCGAAGATCGTGCAGGATGTGCCTTCTTTCATGATCGCCGATGGGAACCCGGCCCGCGTCCGCGGCATCAACAAGGTCGGCCTTGATCGCCACGGATTCAGCCCCGAGGTCGCGCGTGCCATGAAGGAGGCATACCGTCTTCTCTACCGTTCAAATCTCAATGTGGGCCAGGCCGTGGATCAGATGAGCTCGCAGCTTCCGGATATTCCTGAGATCGAGCACCTCATCGCGTTCGTCACAAAAAGCGAGCGAGGGATCATCAAGTAGCCATCGCGCTGCTGTGCCCGCTCAGTTTTCGTCGATCGTCGTGCGAACTTTTCGCAGGAGATTTCCGGATGTGAACGGCTTCTGCAGAAACGCGATCTCTTCTTGGTGGATACCTTCCCGGATCACGTCATCATCGGTGTAGCCGGACATATACAGCACCTTCGGCGCGGCTCCTGTTGAGCGCACGCGTTCGATCAGTTCACGGCCGCTCATCTCAGGCATGACCAGGTCGGTGAGGATCAGATCCACCGGTGCATTTGATTCGCTGAGGACTTGCAGCGCCTCGAATCCGTTTGCCGCTTCGAGCACCGTGTAGCCGAGTTCTCCGAGCATGCGCGCTGCGAGCATGCGCAGCACCTCCTCGTCTTCCACGATCAGGATCGTCTCGCGCCCGGCGTACCCCGTGCCGTCCTCGGCACCGGCGTCTTCGATTGCCTGAACCTCCGTCGTGCGCGGAAAATAGATCGCGAAACTCGTCCCTTGGCCCACCGTGCTGGCGACATGGATGAAGCCAGCGGACTGGCGCACAATCCCTTCGCAGGTCGAGAGCCCGAGGCCGGTGCCCTTGTCCGGCCCCTTCGTCGTGAAGAACGGCTCGAAGATCCGCTCGATCAATTCCGGGCTCATCCCGGTGCCGGTGTCGGTGATTTTCAGGCAGACAAATTCACCCTCGCGGGCGCCTCGCATCCGTGCCGGGGCATCAATGCCTAATGTGCCATTGGAAGACTCGATAGTGATCGTCCCTCCATTAGGCATTGAGTCGCGTGCATTCACCGTCATGTTCAGCACGAGCTGCTCGATGTGGCCGGGGTCTGCCTTGATATTCCAAAGCTGCTCGGCGGGGACAATCTTGAGGGAGATGTTTTCGCGGATGAGACGCCTCAGCAGGCCGTGCATTTCCCTGACCGCCGTGCCGAGATGCAGGGACACCGGATGCAGCACCTGCTTGCGGCTGAAGAGCAGCAACTGCCGCGTGAGCCTCGCCGAGTGCTCGGCTGCCTTCAGGATTTGCCCGGCATCCGTATAAAGGTCGCTCTGCGGATCGAGTCGGGACATCAAGAATGACGAATAGCCCATCACCGTCGTGATCGCGTTGTTGAAATCGTGCGCGATGCTGCCGGCCAGCTTGCCGATGGCCTCCATTTTCTGGGAATGCCGCAGCTCGGACTCCAGCTTCAGATGCGCGGAGATGTCGCTGAAAACGATCACGCAGCCTGAGACCTTGCCATCATCCTGCCGGATCGGCGCCACGCTATGCTCGATGTGCCGCTCGGTGCCATCCTGATGGCGAAGCATCGTGCGATTGATGCCAGTCTTGGTGATGCCTTCCGCCAATGCCTGCGCGATCGCATCTGGCGGAGCCTGGCGGGTCTCCTCATCGACGATCGAAAAGACTTCACTATAGCGCCGTCCCACCGACTGCTGGTGAGTCCAGCCTGTGAGTGATTCCGCCGCTGCGTTCAGGAATGTCACATTGCCGCTGGCGTCTGTGGTCACGACGGCATCTGCGATGCTCTTGAGGGTCGTCGAAAGCCACTGTTCCCGCTCGCGGTTCTTCTTTTCGGTCTTGTGCTTATAGAGTGCCACTTCGATGCCGGCCTGGATGGATCGTTCCTCGAAAGGCTTGATGAGAAATCCAAAGGGATCCGTCACCTTCGCACGCTGGAGCGTCGCCTCGTCGGAATTCGCCGTGAGAAATACGATCGGCACGTCCTGCCGATCCTTGATGGTCTGCGCCGCCGTCACGCCATCCATGTTTCCACGGAGCTGGATATCCATGAGGATCAGATCCGGCTGGTTTGCCGCGGCGGTCTGGATGGCCAGTTCGCCGGTGCCCACCGTCACCGGGACATCGTAGCCCAGTCTCCTGAGCATGGACTGGAGATCCTTCGCGATCAGCCCTTCATCTTCGACGATTAGTATCTGTGTTTTGCTCATGGGGTGCGCCTATTGTTTTTCGGGAAAGCAAATCTCGAACTTGGTGCCGATACCATTGGACATGTGAATGGTGCCATCGAGTTGCTCGGCCAGGGTGTTGATGATTTGCATGCCTAGTGAGTTGGTGTTTTTGAAATCCACGTCCTTCGGGAAGCCGACGCCGTTATCGGAGACGCTGAGCTTCAATCCCTCGCTGCTGCCGCGGGTCATGGTGATTTGGATTTTACCACTGCGATCCCCCGGGAACGCGTATTTGAAGCAGTTCGTCACGAGCTCATTGACGATGAGCCCGCATGGCACGGCGGAATCCACGCCCAGCATCAGGTCCTCGACTTCGACGCCGATCTGCACCGATGCGGACTTCTTCGAGAAGCTCGACTGGAGATTGCGTGTCAGCGAACGCAGGTAGTCAGCGAAATCAATGCGGGCCAGATCGTGGGACTGATAGAGCTTCTCATGGATGAGCGCCATGGAGCGCACCCGGTTCCGGCTCTCGGCGAAGACCTGGAGCGACTCGGGGTCCTTGATGTAGTCGGACTGGAGATTGAGCAGGCTCGAGATGACCTGAAGGTTGTTTTTGACGCGGTGATGAACCTCCTTCAGCAGCAGTTCCTTCTCATTCAGCAGGCCCGCGAGTTTCGCATTCGTCTGCGTGAGTTCGGACGTGCGTTCCTGGACTCGCCGTTCCAGCTCTTCCTTCGCCGCTTCCAGCGCCTCCTGAATCCGTTTTCGCTCAGTGATATTGCGATGGAGCCGGATCTGCTCGGCGCCGGCCCGGATCAGATCGACGATCAGGGTCGTCAGGCCCGTCAGCACGAGCACCGCGGCGGGACCGATGAATGGAATCAGCAGGTCGAGCCTGTCGAAGCACAGGAACTGGACTCCGATCCATGAAGCGAGAGCGATGAAGAGCAGTGCGATGCGGAGCAGCGGTGACTTGCCTAATATGCAACATGCGAATGCGATCGCGCCCGCTCCGAGCCATGCCAGCCACCAGACCGGCCATGGAGCCGGGGTGAGGAACTCCCGGTGGAGCAGTGCATTCACCACATTCAACTGCAGCTCCGGCCCCGACATGAGCCCGAACGGAGTCTGGTGCTCGTCGTGCTGCCAGTTGCCCGCGGCCCCCACGACTACGATCGCATCGCGGAATGCTTCGCCGGATTTATAGTTACGCTGCCAATATTCCGGCACAAAAATCTCGAAGAGCGATCTCGCTGGAAAACCTTCCTGCGGACCAGCCGTGTAACGGAATGAATGACTGTCTCGGCTTGCAGGAATGACCTCCGGCTTGCCGGAACTGGCAACGGCCCGGGCCGCGAGGGAGAGAAAGTCCGCCTCGCTTGGGTCCGCGGTGCCGCCGAGGACTTCGGAGAGGTTTGTGCGGAACTGCGCGCTCCGGACGATCCAGTCGTGATCCGGCCAGAAATTCACGAAGCCTACCCGGGGGTCCGCAGGCCCGCTCTGGGGGATGAGGGTGGATGTGGGACGTGTCAGGCTGACGTCGGACGCATCCTTTTCCCGATACGCGGAATTGATGAAATTGCTGCCGATGACGACGTGGCTGGCATGGCGTTCGAGTGCGGCGCGGAAGTCTGCATCGTGCTCGCTGGGCTTTGGAAAAGTGAGATCAAATGCGACCACCTTTGCACCGGCCCCGATCAGGCGATCCAGGATCAGCCCGTAGATGCTGCGCGGCCACGGCCACGGCCTGCTCATCATCGCCAGCGCCCGTCCTTCGGCGGAGCTTTCATCCTGTACGCCGAAGAGGCCTTTCAGATCGCTCTGTGCATCGATGCTGATCGACGCATTGTCGATCGCGAGAAAGATGAGCTTTGGATTTGCCGTGGCGAACCGTCCGTTGCGGGTGAGAAAATCACGCGCGCGCAACTCGGCATCCACCAGCAATGGGCACGACCATAGCGAGAGAATCACGCCGATCGCGGTGATCGCCGTGGCTAGCAAAAGAGTGGCCGTGTGCCTTCTGAGCATCTGCGCGCCGAAAGGTAGCTGGAAACGTGCCCTTGCATCGGCATCGCCCGAATTTGGGCAAATGAGCGCAGGTGGATTTGAAGCTTCACGCAATTCCGGCTACTGGCACCGAGTCTGCTAATTCTGGGAGCCCATGGTTGTCCGTCCTGCCCATCTCGCGTCCCTCTTTGCCAGTATCGGCCTCGGGGTGCCCGTATGGTCGCAGCAGAGTCAGATTGAGCGTGCGAGGCAATTCGATGCGACGAGAGAGACGCATGATCTTGCGGCAGCGCCCGCCGCACTTTCACTTCCGGAGGCTGAGGGGGGCACTGACCTCGACAGTTTCGGTGTCCAGCAGATGCTGGTCTGCGGCCCGGAGCGGGCGCGCTATTTCCGGGTGATCGGTGAGGTTTCCGGGTTCGTGACGGACAATGTCGGGCTGAGCCGTCGCGATCCCGTTTCCGATTCCTTCATGGTCGGGACGTTCGGGATTGATTATCGTCGGCCTTTGAAGCGGGGCTTTCAGGTGGATGCCGGATTCCAGGCAGCGATGTTCCGCTACAGCGAATACTCACAGCTGGATTTCAACAGCTTCGATGTCGGGGCGGGCGTGTCGTATCATTCGAGGAAGCTCGGAGGGGTGGATCTGTCGGCGCGTTACAATTTCAATGTGCTGCAAGGAGCCTCCAGCGGGGACACGCTTTTCGAGAATCACACGATCACTGCGGCGGTGGAGAAGATTTTTCCATTCACCAAGGCGCACTATGCGTTGCTGGGCGTCAGCGGCAGGGCTGGCTTTGCAGCGCCGCGAGTCAATGAACGTCATGAGTTCGGGGTGTACGCTGGGTATCACATTGAGGTGGTGCCGCGGCTGGATGTCGATCTCGGCTATCGTTACGCATATTATGTGTACACGGCCGGCGGCCGGCGGGATCACAATCAGACGGCATCACTAGGCGTAAAGTATCGGTTCCGGGATTGGTGGAGCGCGTCCATGAGTTCGTTCTGCGTCTGGGATCACTCAAATCAGCAGGCTCTGAGCTATCGGGCTGGCTCCCTCGGTGGGGCGCTCACTGTGTTGTTCCGGTTTTAAAACAGCAAATTTCGGGCGGCGGGCGGTATGGATAGTGCTTTATGGTAATTATGATTGCGCGTCATTCCCACTCCCGCTTATCCCAACGTCCCTTCCTTTTTGCCTACGCCTCCATCGCGATCTCACTGGGCTTGACGGCGCTCGCCGGTCCCCTGCAGCAGGCAGAGGTGCACAAGATCGTGAATGATGTCCGCGTGATCGACTCCCAGCGCGGCAGTGTGCGGCCTGCGGCTCTCAGGGATGTGATCGCAAAAGACCTCGCTGTGCGCACGGGCGTCGAGTCGCGCGCGGAGCTGCTCTTTCAGGATAATACCCTCACACGCCTCGGCGCGGAGACCGTCTTTTCCTTCAAGCCCGGCACGCGGGACATGAATCTCGACAAGGGCACCATGCTCCTCCAGGTGCCAAAGGGTCTCGGAGGTGCGCGCATCCGCGCGGCAGCGGTGACGGCGGCGATCACCGGCACGACGATCATGATTGAGAATCTGCCAAACAAGAATGTGAAAGTGCTCGTGCTTGAAGGCAGCCTGCGACTCTCGATGAATGGCATCTTCGGTGAGTCCCTCGTGCTGAAGCCGGGCAAAATGGTCATCGTCGGGCCGCTGGACCGCAGGATGCCGCAGCCGGTGACGGTGGATCTTTCAAAGCTCGTGAAGACCTCGGCGCTGATCGACCCGGTGAAATTCAGTGGTGGGACGAAGACTAAGGCCGATCCGCTCCCGAGCATCGGGCTGATCCAGCAGGAAATCGCGACGCAGGACGCGGCGAAAGGCAAAGCCAAGATGGCGGAGACCAATCTCCTGATTCAAGGCAACGGCACGCAAGTCGTGATGGCGTCGAAGGAGACCATGGCCGCCCTCGAAGATTCGATGAACAGCAACTCCGCCAAGACACCAGTCCTGATGGCCTTCGATGATTCGTCCAAGCAAATCCCGGTTGCCAAAGTCGTCGCACTGCCGACTGGTAGCAATGTTGCTTCGGGAAGCACGGCAACGGGCACAGGCACGACAACCGGCACTGGCACGACGACTGGCACTGGCACGACGACTGGCACTGGGGTGCCGCCCGCGGCCCCGCTCGTCACGATTGCTGCACCGAGCCCTTACGCAGTTGATTCATCGACTACGTTCGACACATCGGCCGCGACCGTTCTTACTTCGGGCACGACGAACGGCGGTTCCGTTTATCACGGAGCGGCGGTGGATGGAGCGGCCTCCACGTTTCTTTTCACGACCGCTTCGACGCTGGATGCCTCGACATTGTTTGACGCGCGGTTCGGCGTGAACGGTCAGGCAGGGTTTCCCACTCAGGGAATCGCCGCATTTCGTTTTGCCGCGCTAAAAATCGATGGCGCACCGATGATTGGTGTCGCCGGGGGCGTCACCGATCTCGCACTGGTAGGGCAAAATGGCATCTCCAGCGGGCTCACGGGAGGCACGTGGAATCTGGATGGCCTCCGCTCGCTTTTCCTCGGAACGGATAACGGCACGATTTCGCTCGGTAGCAATGTCCGCTTCGCCGCCGGTTCCGGCTCCGGTTTGAAGTTCTTGGAATTCTACGCACGTGGCGCGACCAGCAATGTCATCCTTTCCTCCAACATCAATCTTCCGGCCGGCGACCTCGTCGTCGGCGCAGAAAATAATGTATTCCTCAATGGCTCAGTGGTTGCCGCTTCTTTCAAGGGTTCCGGCAGCACCTTCATGGTGAACAACAGGCTGACCGCTGCCAACCTGAGTATCCAGACCACGGGCGATATCATTCCCGGATTGCCGGGCTCCGTCATCAAAGGCACGAACATCAGCCTCAAGGCTGGCGGTATCCTGACGCTAAATATGCTCAATCCGCTGACGACCCGGCTCGATCTCAGCAGCGCCACGCAACTTCAGGCCGAAGGGAATGCAATCGTGCTCGTCAGTGACATCATCCTGCCTTCAACGACCGCGGGTGCGATCAAGGCCGGCATTGGCAATTTGACCGGGGCGACGTTCAGCCTTGGTGGTTTCGATGCGGTGGAGTCGGCAGGCAAAGTCACCGTGCTGAACCTCGACACCAAAACCCTCACAGTGGCAGGAAACGTCACCGTCAACGGCAGCCTGAACGTGACGAACACAGACGTTGGTGGCTGGCTCTGGTCGGCTGGCACCATCAGTCCACGGACTGGGACGCTGGCCACCGTGTTGCACATTTTGAAGGCCGACTCCGTTCAGGCGAACAGCGGGCTCAACTTCAGAGGTGCAGACGGCATTCTCATCACAGCACCTGGCGCCGGCTACCGGGCATATCTGGACGTGGGCAGCGCCGTTTTCAATACGACCGTCGGCAACGGGATCAATGGCGCGAACTTCGACGGAGGCGATGCGCTCCAGACCAGCCTTTCCGAGGGGGGTGACGGCGGGACGCTGAGTGTTGGCACCACCGCAAAGCCCGTGACCAGGACTATCGACGTCAGTCAGCCGATCACCGCCAGCACCGGTGCGAATGGCTCCGCTGTGTCATATGGCGGGACTGGGGGCACTGTGAACCTCATCGCGAATGGCAAGATCAGCGTGAACTCGACCGTGAAGGTCTCAGACAGCGCAGCTCCTCGCGCGAGCAAGAGCGGCGGCAATATCAATATTTACAGCAAGCGAACCACCGGCACAGCGATCGACGTCTCGAACAGCGGTCAGCTTCTCTCCCTTCTGGGCAGCGCAGCTCCCGGCACGGGCGGCATGATCACCTTCACCTCCGACGGCGGGAACATCCTGGTCAACGGAGGCACCGTGGCGGCTGAGCGCGGCACGGTGGACATCCGCAACAACGGCGTGAACGGCAACGTCCAGCTCACCAACGCCAGCATCCGCGGCGACACCGTGAAGATCGGCGCACTCGGTGCGGGCGGACAATTGCTCATCGGTGGCGGAACGATCAATGCCGACACCACGATGAAGCTTTACGCCGGATCGAGCACCGGCCAGGTGCGCTTTACGGATAACGTGACGCTCGGTGGCAACAGCACCAAGACCATCGCGGGGATGACGGTCGCGATCGATTCCGGGAAAATCGTCACGGTCGGAGGTCCTGCGCCGGCGAACGTTTTCACGAACAATCCGAACTACACCGGCTCCGGCGGTAACGGCACATCGAGCGGCGCCTTCGGCGGACAGGGCGCGATTACGAAGCCTTTCATCCAGAAGCCGGCATTCTAGCCGCGTGCGTTCGCGTTCTTCAGTCTAGCCCCGTGAAATTCCTTCTTTGCGGGAAATGCAGGCGCCGAGTCCCGGAGACTTTTGACCAATGTCCTGAATGCAAACGCAGGACTCCGCGAGGACGGGTGACGCTGGGCATGAAGCTCACGAGCGTGATTGTCGCAACCCTGGCACTGATCCTCGTGGTCATCATCCTCAAGCAGGGGAAGTGGCCGGTTTAATGGCCGGTCGGGGGTTCTGAATCCTTCGCCGGAGTGTTTCTGCTTTCCTGCCTCTGCGGGCGCGTGAAACATGCCCCGCATCACGATGGACATCACACATGCGAAGCAACGAATCGCAAAGCTGCGCAGCGAAATCACCGGGCACGACCGGCGTTACTACGTCGAAGCGCAGCCCACGATCAGCGACGCCGCCTACGACGAGCTTTACCGCGAACTGCGCGAACTCGAAGCCGCTCACCCGGAACTCGTCACGTCAGATTCGCCGACGCAGCGCGTGGGCGGTGCGCCCTCGAAGGGCTTCAGGCAGGTGCGCCATGAGGTGCCGATGCTCTCGCTGGAAAAAATCGAGCCGCCGACGCTCACGGGCGCGGATGCGGAGCTGGTATTTTCCAAGCGCGTGCGGCTGCAGGATGAGCGCACGGTCGAGGAATTGCGCTGGTTTGATCGGACGATCCGCAAGCAGCTCGGCACGGAGAAAGTCGGCTACGTGATGGAACCGAAGGTAGATGGCGTCTCGATTTCCGTGCATTACCGCGACGGTCTGCTCGCGCTCGGCGTCACGCGCGGCGACGGCACGACTGGCGACGACATCACAGCAAATCTCCGCGCGGTGAAGGCCATCCCGCTGCAGCTCGACATGCAAAATCCGCCCGCGCTGCTCGAAGTCCGCGGCGAGGCCTACATGCCGGTGAAGGAATTCGAGGCGATGAACGCCGCGCTGGAGGCGGCGGGCGAGAAGACACTCCCGAATGCGCGCAACGCCACGGCGGGCACGCTCAAGCAGCTCGACTCCAGCGCCGTCGCGAAGCGCCCCGTGCGCGCCGTTTTCTACGCGGTCGGCGCGCTCGACGGCATCAGCTTCGCCACGCACGGCGACACGCTGCGCGCACTGAAAAAGTTAGGCCTCCCCGTGCAGGAAATCTGGTGGGAGTGCGACAGCATGGAGGACGTGATCGCGAAGTATCAGCGCGAGGTCGTGAGCGATTACGACGAGCGCCGCGACCTGCGCTCGCGCATCCACTACGAGATTGATGGCATTGTGATCAAAGTGAACGACCGCGCCGCGTGGGAGCGCATCCCCGCGAAGGCGAAGGCGCCGGGCTACGCCATCGTCCACAAGCCCGTGCCGTGGATTTCCGGCGCGGTGACGGAGCTGCTCGGCATCACGATCCAAGTCGGCCGCACCGGCGTCCTCACGCCCGTCGCCGAGCTGAAGCCCGTGTTTGTGCAAGGCTCCACCGTTTCGCGCGCGACGCTGCACAACGACGACGAGATCAAGCGCAAGGACATCCGCATCGGCGACACGGTGATCATCCGCAAGGCCGGCATGGTCATCCCCGAAGTGCTGGAGGTGCTGAAGTCGAAGCGTCCCGAGTCGGCAAAGCCGTTTGATCTTTTTGAATACGTTGGAGGAAAATGCCCCGCGTGCGGCGGGCCGATTTCCCGCGCGCAGGTTTCCACGGGCAAAAAGGCGGAGGTCGCGTGGCGCTGCGACAACATTGCGGGCTGCCCGGCGCAACTCGTGCGGCGCGTTGAGTTCTTCGGCCAGCGGAGCGCGCTCGACATCGAGGGCGTCGGCGGAGTCGTCGCGGAAAAGCTCGTCGAGCGCGGACTCGTGAAGTCACCGCTCGATCTTTTCGATCTGCAGCTCGATGCGCTTGCAAAACTGAATCTCGGCACCGACGAGGAGCCGCGCATCTTCGGCGAGAAGAACGCGACGAAAGTCATCGAGGGAATTTCACGCGCGAAGACGCAGCCGCTAGCGCGCTGGCTGCACGCGCTCGCCATTCCCGAGATCGGCGAGGAGACCGCGCACGACCTCGCGAAGTTTCACGGCGACCTCGCCGCCGTCGCCGATTCGAAGCTGCTGCGCGATGTGGTCGCGCTCGCCGAACTGCGCGAACGCATCGAGGCAAGCAGCCCGCGGGCACGCATCAACAAGGACAGGATCGAACTCGAAAAGCAGCAACTCGCCACGCAGCACACGTCGTTGGTCGAAGAGGCGAAGGCGATCGGCCAGCGACTCATTGCAGCCGATTTCGCCGCCCCGGCGAAAAAGAAGGGCGCGACGGAAATGGACGCCACCGTGATCGTCGGTCCCGTCGCCGCGCGCACCGCGCTGGATTGGTTTGCAAGCGAGACGGGTCGCGGCGTTTTGCAAAGGCTCGGCAAACTCGGCATCCATCCGAAGGGTGGCAGCGCCTCGGCGAAAGGCGGCAGCGCATCGGCGGGCGACTCTCCATTTGCGGGGAAGACTTGCGTGATCACCGGCACGCTCGAAACGATGAGCCGCAACGAGGCGCAGGAAAAAATCCGCGCGCTCGGCGGCGACGTCGGCAGCAGCGTGAGCAGGAAGACGGATTTCGTGATCGCCGGCCCCGGTGCAGGATCGAAGCTCGACGATGCGAAGTTGCTCGGCGTGGCGGTCCTGGATGAAAGAGAATTCCTCGCGATGCTCGGATCGGGGCCTGCCGACGTGGCGGGATCGCAAGGCAGTCTGTTCTGAGCGAACGGTCTGCGTGCTGCGCTTGGAAAAAAAATGGCCCGCCCTCCGCGGACGGAGGGCGGGCCGATGTGGATGGCCGTTATCGCGGGAGACTACTTCCGATCGTCATCGTCGTCATCCTTGCGGGGAGGACGCGATGCCTCGACGATCACGCCCGCGCTCGAGCAGGTCCAATAGACGTCGCCGTTTTTCGCAACGGTGACATCGGTCGGCTCGGGGTCGCCGGAGTGGACGAGCGATTTTGCGCCGGTCTTCAGGTTGATCTCCCAGACCTTGTTGCTGCCGCCATTTTTGCCGGACACGCCGGGGGTCGGGACTTCGGTGAAGTAGAGGTTCCGATCCTTGTGATCGAGCGCGATGCCGACCGGCTTGTTCAGCCCGCCTGCAAGCAGGTTCGTGACTCCGGTC
>JAYWEO010000356.1:0-3737 GCA_043779225.1 Prosthecobacter sp. | reverse complement strand
GATCGTCGTCGCGATCATCGCACTGCTCGCGGCCATCGCCGTCCCGAACTTCCTCCGCAGCCGCAAGCGCTCGCAGGCCACCCAGGTCCTCGAAGACCTGCGCATCCTCGACTCCGCTGTGGACCAGTATGCAATCGAGACCAACAAGACCAGCAACTTCAACCCGGGCTTCGCAGATCTCCAGAACTACATCAAGACGGGCACGCGCCTCTACGCGAGCACCAACACCGACATCCTCGGCAACTCGTTCGGCACTTTCACGGTGGACACGCCTCCGAAGGTCCCGACGGCGACCTACACGGCCCTGTCGGACGTCGCGCCGGCCGCCTTCTGGTCGCCTTACCGCTAGTCCTTCTTACGTAACCGCGATAAGAACTCACATCACCCGGTCATCCCCAGCGGATGGCCGGGTGTTTGCTTTCCAGGCACTGCCAGCACTGTATCAAGAGTTGGAAGTGTTCCTGATGACAAGTGCCTGACGCAGCAGCCCCATCCCGGTTCAGTGCAAGTCTGGCATACGCAATGCTAATTAAAATCTTGAATCGCAAGCCCCGGATTCACAAGAGCACAAAAGCTATACTATGTTTCGAAAACCAAACGCCAGGCACTCGGCATTTACGCTCGTGGAAATCATGGTGATTGTCGCGCTCATTGGAATGCTCTCGGCCATCGCGGTCCCGAACTTTCTCCGCAATCGCAAGCGCACGCAGGCCACCCAGATCCTGGAAGACCTGCGCATCCTCGATTTTGCGGTGGATCAGTACGCGCTCGAATGCGGCAAGGCCACGAACTTCAACCCGGTATTCGCTGACTTGCAGGTGTACATCAAGCGCGACACGCGCCTCTATGCGAGCGGCAATACCGACATCCTCGGCAATTCGTTCGGCACCTTTACGGTGGACACCACGCCGCATGTGCCCTCGGCATCGTTCACGGCGCTTTCGGATGTTGCGCCGGCTTCCTTCTGGTCACCCTACCAGTAGGCTTCCGTCGCGTCCGCGACGGATCATCCATGGCACCCGGTCATCTCATGCCGATGCCCGGAAGTAGGCCCATGTGAGGGATGCGACGGCTGGTACCGGAGATGCTTAGTTGCAGATATGCCCACATCTGCCACATCCGTCCATTGAAGGAAGCCAGCCCCAGTCAAACCTCCGACCAAGGCCCGGCGGTCCTGCCGGCCTCGGGTTTCTCTGCCGTGAATCGGTGGGCAAAGCCGTGGATTGTCTTGGTGCTGTTTGCGGCCATCGGTTTCGCGACCTATTTCCCCTGCCTGAAGGGCGGGCGGATATGGGATGACAATTATCTGATCGGCGAGAATCCGTTTTTCCGCAGCCCGGTCTTCTCCCTGGAGGTTTTCCGGCAGCATCTGTTTTCTGAATCGTTCTCAGCACACTATCGCCCGGTGCAAAACTTGTCCTACATGTGGGACTATGGGCTCTGCGGCGAGAATTCGGCCGGCTATCATTGCACCAATGTGCTCATTCACTGCATGGCGGCATGGCTGTTGTTTTTCCTTCTTCGCGGCCTGCTTCCCGGGCTGTGGAAAGGTGCGGTGAATATGACGCTGCCAGCCATGTTAATCGCGCTGTTGTGGCTTGTGCATCCCGTGCATAATGCCGCGGTGGCATATATTTCCGGACGGGCTGACAGCCTGGCGGCGCTTTTTGCGATCGGAGCGTGGATTATTTGGCGCGGTTCATGTGAGCGAAAGCGCGTTGCCTCCCGGATGGCATGCCGTCTGGCGGCTGCGGCGCTTTTCCTGTTTGCACTTTGCTCAAAGGAAATCGCACTCGTGTGGGCGCTGCTGTTCACTTTGCATGCGCTTTTTTTTGAAGAACGGCTGAGCCGCAAGGACCGCATGCTCTCGATCGCGGGTCTGATTGCCGTGATCATGGGCTATGCAGTCCTCCATGCGCTGCCCGCTCACCGCGCCGGGGTGTTCGGAGTGGTGGCGGAGCCTTTCGGAGGACGCATGGTTCTCGCGCTGCGCGCGCTTGGAGACTATTGCGGGCTGATGCTGGCGCCGGTGCGGCTGATGATGGAGCGTTCGCTGGGCAATGGGGACTTGTATTCCAATCGCGCGACCTGGTGGCGCGGCGTGGGGGTCGAATACCTTTCCATCATGGGAGTTTGTGCCCTGGCAGTCTCGGTGTGGCTATGGATGCGCCGCGGTGAGGCCCGGTCTCTCAGGCGTTTCGGGCTCGTTTGGTTCTTTGTCTCATTTGTCCCGATTTCAAATCTGATTCCGCTGAATGCCGAAGTTGCGGAGCATTGGATTTATACGGCTAGCATTGGCTTTTTGCTGCTGATGGCGGGCACGGTTCCCATTCTGCCACAAGGCGTGAGAAGGCTGGCTGTGCCATTGTCATTGGCTGCTGCCGCGGCACTTGCGGTGCGCACGAGTTTCCGGGCTGCTGACTGGGTGGACGGGGAGGCCTTTGCCGAGCGGACAATCGCAGACGGCGGGGGAACGGCTCGCCTGCTTGCCTATTATGCAAATGAACTCGGACGAAAGGGGAAGTTTGCCGAACAGGAGCAGGTGTATCGGAAGACGCTGACGATCTATCCGGATTTCATGACGGCGCGGATCGGTCTCGGCGTGTGTCTGCAACGACGGGGCTGCGTGGAGGAGGCCGAGCCTTTGCTAGATATCGGCCGTGCTGGCGAAGTGTTGCCGAATGTGCCGCGCAATTGGAATGCTGCGCTGAACCTTGCGGGCCAGTTGCATAAGGATGGCAAAAGCGTGGAGGCACTGGCGCTCGTGCGCGAATGGCGGCCGATGAATCGCGACACTTGGGAGCTGGCCGGTTTTGAGGCCAATGTGCTCCATGAGACGGAAGGCCCGCTGGCTGCGCTCACTGTTGTTGCCGAGTATGCCAGTGCGCATTGGTGGCATCTTCCGTCGCAACTGGGGCTGGCCTCCCTCCAGCGTGAGGCGGGAGATGATGAGGGTGCTCTTCAGACGGCACGGAAGGCGCAGGGCCTGGATATCCGCGGTGCCGCCGCGTATTTTGAGACGGCGAAATGCGAGGTGAGCCTTGGCAGGTTGTCCGATGCGCTGGAGTCGCAGGCGGTGGCCGTGTCGCGTGCGCCGGATAACCGGGGCTACTTGGACTTCTTCTCGGCGATTCTCAATCAGCTTGGGCGGACTGGCGAGGCGATGGCGGTGCATCGCAAGTCGGAAACGGTCGGAGCAGGCGGGCGAAAGCGCCTACTTTAGGTCGAACTGGCCGACGTCGAAGGTCACCCTTTTGAAGGTGTGCCGTTCCGGTGCGGGCGAGGCTTCGAGCGGATCGTGGATGAGCAGGATGCCGCGGTATTTTCCTGGCGGCACGTTCGGTGGCGGGCGCACAGCCCATGCCTCGGTGTGGCGGCCGGATTCAATGCCGGGCGCGATGGGGCCTTTGCCGATCGGGAAGAGTTTGCCGTCCGCGGCTTTCAGGTAAAGTGACGCTGCAAGGAGTGATGGGCGCTCCGGCTTCAGCTCCCATGAAAGCGCGAAGAGCATCGAATCGCCGGGTAGGGGTGGCATTCCCTCGCAGGCGATGAGTGTGTGAAAGTCATCGAGCTTGCGCCCCTCGCCGTGGAATTCCTGTTTCTGCTGCGATGCGCCTTTCAGGAAAATAGTGAGTTCGTTCCTCGCGATGGTGTGCCATGGCTGCTGGCTCATGAATCGGTGCAGGAGCAGATCCGACGCGGGGATCGTCTTTTTGCCGAGTGGTCGCTGGGGATGA
>JAYWEO010000355.1:0-8441 GCA_043779225.1 Prosthecobacter sp. | reverse complement strand
GCACCCCGGCAAGAAGCTGCTCTTCATGGGCGGCGAATGGGGCCAGCGCGACGAGTGGAGCCACGAGCGCAGCCTCGACTGGCACCTGCTCGAACACACACTGCACCGCGGCCTGCGCGAACTCGTCCGCCATCTCAACTACCTTTACAAAAACGAGCCCGCGCTCTTTGATCAGGACGGCACGTGGGAAAGTTTCGACTGGCTCGAATTGCACGACGCCGACAACTGCGTGCTCGCCTTCATGCGCCGCGCGCGCCACGGCACGACGATCGTCTTCCTGCTGAATGCCACGCCCGTCGCGCGCCACGGCTACCGCATCGGCGTGCCCGCGCCCGGCTTCTGGCAGGAAATCCTGAACACCGACAGCGAAGTGTACGGTGGTGGAAACGTCGGCAACTTTGGCGGCGTGCATTCCGAGCCGATGCCGTGGGGCGGCAGGCAGCAATCCGTCACCCTCACGCTCCCGCCGCTCGCGGTGGTCGGGCTGAAGCTCTCATAGCCGCCGCAGGCAAAGTAGTCCGAGGCTTCCGCCCTCGATGCGATTCGAGTTCGGGAGCGCGTTCAAATTCACGTGTGAAGCCCGGAACTGCTTTGCACCGTGTCCATATCGGCGGATGACAGTTGTCTGCCTCACGCCTTGCGTGGTTTCCGCTTCTTCTCGCTCGCCGGCATTTCGGAAGTGCTCCCGCTCACGGTGGAATTCAACGCCCCATCACGCAGCCGCGTGCGAAGCTCAGTGCCGGACGCCGCATCGGCAACCGAGCGGATCACTTTTCCATCCGCCGTCGTCGTGATCGTGTAGCCGCGCGAGAGAGTCTGCTCCGGCGAGAGCAGGCGCAGCATGTCAACGGCGCGGGTGAGGCGATCTTTTTCGCGACGCAGCCGCTGCTGGAAACGCTCCGTGAGCGCGCCCGCGATGCCGCCGACTTTCTGCCGGTGCAGCGCGAGGATCTGATCCGGACGATGTTGCCGCACTCGCGAGCCGAGCGATTCGATCCGCCGTGAAAATCCCGCGAGGCGTGTTTCCACCGTGCGCCGCAGCGACTGGTCGGCGAGGTCCACGCGCTGCGCGGCCTCCTCGATCCTGCGCGCAGGCTCCCGGAACAGCGTGCTGCGCAGGAGGCCCGCGAGGTGCATCCTGGAGTTCTCGATCGCAGCCGATACGCGGCGGTGCAGGAATGCGGCGCGTCCGTCGAGCATGCGGAGCAGCTCAGCCGTGTCGGGCACGATCAGTTCCGCCGCGGCGCTCGGAGTCGGCGCGCGCAGGTCGGCGACGAAATCGGCAATAGTGAAATCGATCTCGTGCCCGACTGCGGAGACGACCGGCAGCGCGGATGCCGCGATGGCGCGCGCGAGTGACTCGTCGTTAAATTCCCAAAGGTCCTCGATGCTCCCGCCGCCGCGCGCGAGAACGATCACATCCACCGGCGCGATGCCGCGCACGGCGAGCTGGTTCAGATCGTCGAGCGCTCTCGCGATTTCCGCCGCCGCACCTTCGCCCTGCACGCGCGCCGGGCTCACGATCACGCGCAGCCACGGTGCGCGGCGCGTGAGCACATTCAGCATGTCGCGCACTGCGGCGCCGGTCGGCGAAGTCACGATGCCGACGGCGCGCGGGAACTGCGGCAGCTCGCGCTTGCGCTCTTCATCGAACAATCCCTCCGCTGCGAGCTTGCGTTTCAGCGCCTCGAATTTCGCCTGCAAGAGTCCCGCGCCCGCCGCCTGCACCAGGCTCACATTGAGCTGATACTGCCCGCGCGCCTCGTAAACAGTGAGCTTCCCCCGCGCCTGCACGAGCATCCCATCCTGCAGCGCGACCGTCTTGCGCCACGCGCCGCCGCGCGCGAAGAGCACGCACGAGAGCTGCGCCCCGGAATCCTTCAGCGTGAAGTATTGGTGCCCGCTGGCCTGCTGCCGGAAGTTCGACACCTCGCCCTCGATCCACACTTCGTCGAACGCGCTCTCGATCACGCCACGCACGACTTTCGTCACCTCGCTCACGCTGAAGATGCGCGGGCCTTTCGGTGCCGGTTCTGGGGAGCCAAAGAGATCGGCTTGTGACATGGGTTATTTTTCTGCGCTTTGTCCGCTGCGATATGCGCGCGCAAGGAGCGTGATGGGATGTGCGATTTCGATGTCCGCGCCGCAAGCGCGCACGCCAGCTTCGAGCTGCACGCTGCACCCGGGGTTGCCGTTTGCGACGCATTTTGCGCCGGTCTTCGCGATGTTCGCCATCTTGCGGTCGAGCAGCTTCGCGGACATCTCGGGCTGCGTGATGTTGTAAACGCCCGCGCTGCCGCAGCACCACGAAGACTCGGGCAGCTCGACGAGCTTCAGTCCGGGGATCAGCTTCAGCAGTTCGCGCGGCTGCATCGTGATTTTCTGCCCGTGGCAAAGATGGCAGCTCTCGTGATACGTCACGACCTGCTCGGTGCCCGCGCCGGTCGGCTTCACCGTGCCGATGGCGGAGAGAAATTCATGCACGTCTTTCACCTTTGCCGTCCACTTTCGCGCGCGCGCGGCATAGCGCGGATCGTTGTGGAGAAGGTGATCGTAGTGCTTGAGGTGCGAGCCGCAGCCGCCGGCGTTCGTGATGATCGCATCGAGGTCGTCGAGCGAACCGGCGCTCTTTTCCATCGCGTCAATGTTCCGCCGCGCCATGTCGCGTGCGGTGTCCACCTCTCCATTGTGGCCGTGCAGCGAACCGCAGCAATGCTGCATCCGCGGGGTGATGACCTCGCAGCCGTTTGCGAGGAGCACATCCACGGTATCGCGGTTCACGCTCGAATACGTGAGGTCCTGCACACAGCCGGTGAGCATTCCCACACGCTTGCGTGCGGCGGCCTGCGGCGTCTCGACCTCCGCGATGAGTGCGTCGGAAAAATCGCGCTCCACACGCGGCGTGAGCGGTTCAAGTTCGCGGAGATTTTTCGGCAGCAGCCGCAGCAGGCCGAGTTTCTTCACGAACCACTCCATTCCGCTCGCCTGATAGATCCGAAGCACACGACCGATCGCGCGCAGCAGCCACGGGCGGGTGAAGACCCCGCGCAGCATGATGCTGCGGATCCAGTTCCGCTTCTCCGTGTTCAGGATGCCCGCGCGCTCGATGTCCGCGCGCGCCTCCTCAAACATCCGGGTGTAGTCCACTCCCGCCGGACACGCCGTCTCGCACGCGAGGCAGCCGAGGCAGAAATACATCTCGTCGCCGAATGCCTCCGTGAGGTCGAGCCGCCCCTCGGCGACATTCCGCATGAGCTGGATGCGTCCCCGCGGGCTGTGCTTTTCCAATTTCGTCGCGTCGTACGTCGGGCAGGTCGGCAGGCACAGGCCGCAATGGATGCATTGCGCGAGCACGCCGAAATCGAGTTCCTTCAAATAAAACGGCTTCGCGCCGGGCGAGGGTGGGAGCTGAGTTTCCGGAGCGGGTGAGTGCATGAAAGATTTCGTCTGCTTGGAATGAAGCGCCGCCGGCTCAGTCAAAAATTTTTCCGGGATTCAGGATGCCGAGCGGGTCGAGGGATTTTTTGAGCAGCTTCATCAGGTCGAGGCTCGCGTTGCCGAGCGCGCGGCGGAGGAAGGGTTTCTTCGCGAGGCCGACGCCGTGTTCGCCGGTAATCGTACCGCCGAGCGAGATGGCGAAGTCGAAGATTTCCTGCATGGCGAGTTCGACGCGCGTCATTTCGGCGGTGTTCCGCTCGTCGGTGAGGAAGGTGGGGTGCAGGTTGCCGTCGCCCATGTGGCCGAAGGTGCCGATCTTCAGATTGTGCCGCGCGCCGACATCCTGGATGAAGCGGATCATCTTCGACAGCTCGCTGCGCGGGACGGTGGCGTCCTCCAGAATCGTCGTCGGCGAAACTCGCGCGAGGGCGCTGAATGCCGAGCGGCGCGCACTCGCGAGGCGCGCGGATTCCTCGGCGGTCTGCGCGATTTGGACACTCGTCGCGCCGCAGCGTTTCGCGATCTCGACCATCTGCGCGGCCTGATCCTCGACGGCGGCGGGATGGCCGTCAGTCTCCATGAGGAGGATCGCCTCGGCGTCGAGCGGGAGGCCGATCTTTGCAAAGTCCTCGACGCACTGGATCGTGATCTTGTCGAGGAACTCCAGCGTGCAGGGGATGATCTTCGCCGCGATGATCGCGGAGACGGTGTCGCTCGCGCAGTCCATGCGGGCATAGGTCGCGAGCATCGTTTTTTTCGCGGCGGGTTTCGGCACGAGCTTGAGCAGCACCTTCGTGATGATGCCGAGCGTGCCTTCGCTGCCGATGAAGATGTCCTTCATCGAATAGCCCGCGACATCCTTCACGCATTTGTTGCCGAGCCACACGACGGTGCCGTCCGCGAGCACGACTTCCATGCCCATCACGTAGTCGCGCGTGATGCCATATTTCAGTCCGCGCAGTCCGCCGCTGTTTTCGGCGACGTTGCCGCCGATGGTGGAAATTTTCATCGAACCGGGATCGGGCGGGTAAAGGAGGCCGACGCTGTCGGCGAGGTCGCTGACCTTTTGCGTGATGCAGCCGGACTCGACGAGGACGGTGAGGTTTTTTTCGTCGAGTTCGAGCACCTTATCCATCTGCGCGGTGCAGAGAACGATGCAGCCCGTGGACGGCACGCTGCCGCCGCTGAGGCCCGTGCCGCTGCCTCGGCCGACGATCGCGATGCGATTCGCGCCCGCGTATTTCACGACGGCCGCGACTTCCTCCACGGTCTTCACCATCACGACGACGGCGGGCACGCCGCTGAGGGCCGCGGTGCCGTCGTAGCCATACGAGAGCAGATGCTCCCGCGAGTGCAGCACGCGCGCAGGATCGAGCATGGCGGTAAGATCGGCGACGAGATGCGGCATGGCGTGGAGTTGGTAAACTGGATCGAGTGCGGCTGGCAACGCCCCCGTCTGGCGTTGGAAGTTGGACGTTAGACGTTAAGCGTAAAGCGTTGAGCCCCGCGCAGCGGCCGTGCGAATTCAGGGTACGTGGCCGCAATTCGGAAGACGCCTGCGGCGGGCTCAACATCAAACGCCGAACGTTTAACGCTCAACATTCAACGCTGCGGCGCGGCTTGCGCGAGAGGGGCAAATGCGGCATCGAAACGCGGATGAGTGAAAGCCGCCGCATCGAAGTGAACCTTGGCCCGCGCAGTTACCCCGTCGTGATCGGCGCGGGGCTGCTCGGTGGGCTCGGTGCGACGCTGCGTGCGGAGGGGCTGCGGCAGACCGGCGCATTCCTCATCACCGACCCGAATGTCGCCGCGCATTATTTTGAAAAAGTGCGCGCATCGCTGGCGGATGCGGGCTTTGCGAAGATCGTGCGGCATGACATCACGGCGGGTGAGGCGGGGAAGAATTGGGATGAATTCACCAAGACGTGTGCGGCGCTGCTGGAAGCATTTCCAGATGCCGCCACCGCGCCGCTCGTGCTGCTGCTTGGCGGAGGCGTCGTCGGTGATCTCGGCGGATTCGCCGCAGCGGTGTTCCGGCGCGGCGTGCCGTTCGTACAGATTCCCACCACGTTGCTTTCGGCGGTGGATTCGAGCGTGGGCGGCAAGGTCGCGGTGAATTTTGGCGGTGTGAAAAACATCATGGGAGCGTTCAGCCAGCCGCGCATCGTCGCGTGCGACCTCGACGCGCTGCGCACGCTCGGCCCGCGCGAAATCCGCAGCGGGATGGCCGAGGTGATCAAATACGGCGCGGTGTGCTCGCGTTCACTTTTCGAGCAGCTCGAAGCGGGCGCGCTGGAAAAGATGCTCGCGCTCGACCCCGCCACGCTCACCGACATCGTCGCGCAATGCGTGCGGCTGAAGGCGGACGTGGTGGAAAAGGACGAGCTCGACAAACTCGGCATCCGAAACGTGCTGAACTTCGGTCACACCATCGGTCACGCGCTCGAACTTTCCGCCGACTACGCGCTCACGCATGGCGAGGCCATCTCAGTCGGCATGGCCGCCGCCACACGCATGGCTGTGAGCCTCGGCACCGTCGGCGAGGATTTCCAGAAGCGCCTCACCGCGCTGCTTACCCGCGCCGGCCTGCCGCTCACACACCCCGATGCACCCGGCCTCTACGAGCGCATCCTCCGCGCGCTGCAGCTCGACAAGAAATTCCGCGACGGGAAAAATCTTTTCGTCCTCCCGACTGGCATCGGCACTTGGTCGCCGCGCGAAAACGTGGACTGGACGCTCGTGCATGACTGCGCGCGCTCGGTGCTCGTCTGAGCCGACTATTTTGGAGCAGGGGACTGCGGCTGCGGCGCTGGCTTGCGCAGATCGTCGCGGAACTTTTGAAAGGCCGGATTTTTCCCATCGCGTTTGATGGCGTTTTCGATGGCCATCGTCGCCTGTTCGATGTCGCCCTGGTCGCGGCAGGCTTCGGCGAGCAGATACCACGCTTCGGCGTAGTCCGGGTCGGCCTGGATGGCGCGTTTGAAGAAGGCCTCCGCGTCCTTCGGCTGTTTTTCCGTGAGTGCGATGACGCCGAGATTCCGAAGCGCCCCGTCGTGTACACGACCCGAGGCGGCGCCGATCTGCACGGCGCGTACGAAGCAGATTTTCGCGCGCACATTGTCGTGACCGTAATACCACGCATTGCCGAGGGCAAAGGCGATCTCGGCATTTCCGGGGACGTAGGCGTAGGCGGTTTCGAGATTGCGCCGTGCCTGCGCGAGGTAGGCGGCGGCGAGTCTGGGATCCTTTTGAGCCGCTGCCTCGGTGCGTCCTTCGGTGGCGCGGATGCCGGCCTTGTAAAAATCGAGCGACCAGAGGCCGATGTCCTCCTGTGGTCTGGAGGCGAACCACGCGCACGCCAGCGTGAGCGTGAACTGCAGCGCGACCTTGTCCCAAGCACGCGCGGCGAGATTTCCCCAAAAAAGCCAGAGCCCTCCGGCGGCGAGGAGCAGCAGTCCGGGCGCGGCTGCGAGGCGGTAGCGTTCCGTGATGAAGACCGGCATCAGCGCCGCCATGTGCAGGAGCACTGCGCCCGCGACCCACCGGCTGCGCGGCCAGCGCCGCCAGCAAAGCAGGAGGCCTGGCAGTCCGAGCGCGGCGGCGAATCCGAAGCGGAGGCCTGGCGGCACGGCGTGTTCGTCGCGCAGGAGCTTGAGGATGCTGAGGTCGTCGTATTGGAAGGAGTTCCAGAAATTCGCAAATTTGAGACCGAGGAGTCTCATCCATGCGAAAGGCTGCTCGCGGATGAATGCCTTGCCCTTCTCCTTCCAGAAGGCGGATGCCTCGGAGCGCTTGAGCGGGTGGCCGAGTTCCTTCTCGGGAATGGTGAGGGAGTCCTTCAGCAGGCCTTGCTGAGAGGCGCGGAGGCCTTTCGGGATCGATGTGTAGCCGTTCGAGGTCGCGTGGTTGCCGAGGTAAAAATTCAGTCCGTCGTGTGCGGAGAGGAGGACGCGATCCTTGGCGATGAAGTAATTGTGAATCCACACCGGCGAGCAGCCCGCATAGACTCCCGTCATCAGGACCGCGATGGCGCCGAGTACGGGGAGGATTCTCATTTTCAGCGACTGCCCGCGCGCGACCGCGAGCGCGATGGCCAGCACGACCAGCGGCAGCAGCATGAGAATGGTCGCGACCATCATGGCCACAAATCCCGCGAGCAGACCGATCCAAAGCCACGGACGCCACCACGAGGCCGCGCCTTTTTCATGGATGCATACGAGCCAGTAAGTCACCCCCCAGAAAGCGCACACGACCCAGGCCGTCGGCATGAGGATTGCAGAAAAGATCTGCCCCGGTGTGAACAGAACCCACGCCGCCGCCGCCACTGCGCCGATGATCGAGCCGCGCCGCTTTTCCCCTCCCGAGTCCCCGCCGAAGACGCGCCTGCCTAGCAGGAAAAGCCATGTGGCCGTGAGTGCGTGCAGCACCGCCTGGAGTTGCGCCACGAGAAACGGCGTAAACGTGTGGCTGTAGCCGCCCGTCACTTTATAGATGCCCGCGAGCGCATAGGCATAGCCCGGCAGCCCATAGAAAGCCTTCCCGTCCGTGAACTGGCCGCCGAGGATGCGGAGCGCCCAGTCATTGTAAAACTTCATGTCATCGCCATCCGGCAGGAAGTGCCGCGAATCCGCGATCCTGTTCAGCACGAGGAACTGCACAAGGAAGGCCCCGGCCCAGACGAAAAGCCATGGCGGGATTTTGGAAATCAGTCGGCGGTTGCCGCTTGCGAAAGCTGTCATGGGTGTGGTTTCTATAAAAATATGGCGGGCGAATCCGATGTTGGCATCGTCAATGCTACAAGTCCTAGCATCCGCATCGCTAACCACGGTGCGGGTGAAACACAAACAAACACAATCAGAAATCATCATACCATGCTTCGCAAACTGAACACCAAACACGCGGGCTTCACGCTCGTCGAAATCATGATCGTCGTCGCGATCATCGCACTGCTCGCGGCCATCGCCGTCCCGAACTTCCTCCGCAGCCGCAAGCGCTCGCAGGCC
>JAYWEO010000354.1:0-4225 GCA_043779225.1 Prosthecobacter sp. | reverse complement strand
GCGTGGCTGCGCACGCAGGGACTCACGGCGCTCTGGGGTGTGGACCGCAGCCCCGGCGATCTCGCGATGGCACGCGCGCAAAATCCCGGCATCGAATTCATCGAGGACGGCATCGCCGAGGCACTGCGCACGCAGCCGGGCCGATTCGATCTTCTGCATGCAAAAGATCTCATCGAGCACCTGAAGCCCGATGAGCTGTTTGCATTTCTCGACGCGTGCAGTTCTGCGCTGAAGCCTGGCGGACAGCTCTGGCTGCTCACTTTCAATGCGCAAAGCCCGCTCGCCAGCGCGACACGCTACGGTGATTTCTCGCATGAGATCGGGCTCACGCCCACGAGCATGCGGCAGGTGCTCACCGCGGCGGGGTTTGAAGTCATCTCCATCCGCGGCGTCCACATCTGCCCGGCGACCACAGGCGGCTTCGTGCGCAAATGGATCTGGCGCATCTGCGGCGGAATCGCCCGCGTGCTCCTGCGCGCGCGCCACGGCGGCGCGGCACCGGCCGGCATCGACGCCTTCACGGCTGCGCCGGATCTTTTCGCCATCGCGCGGAAACCCGCGGCCTCCTGATTCAGCGCGACGGCCTACGCGGGCGGCAGCGCCATTTCCGCCTCGGTCATCTTTGCGATGATCTCCTCGAACTGCACCTCCGGCTTCCATCCGAGCAGACGCGCGGCCTTGCTGGCATTGCCGACGAGATTCACCGATTCGACAGGCCGGAGCATCCGCGCTTCCGTGCTCACGCAGGACGTCGGGTCCAGGCCGACGGTGCGGAACGCCACCTCCACCACATCGCGCACCGTGTGCAGCGTCCCGGTCGCAAAGACGAAATCTTCCGCAGTGCTGTGGTTCAGTGCCATCCACATGCCGCGCACGTAGTCCGGCGCGTAGCCCCAGTCGCGACTGGCGGACATGTCGCCGAGCTGCAGGCGATCCTGCAGTCCGCGTTTGATGGCCACCGCCGCGCGGCAGATTTTCCTCGTCACGAAATTCTCGCCGCGCCTCGGAGACTCATGGTTGTACATGATGCCATTGACGGCAAAAATTCCGAACGCCTCGCGGTAGATCCCCATCATCCGCGTCGCAAACGCCTTCGCACAGCCGTACGGATTCACCGGCCGCATGGGCGTCTCCTCATCCTGAGGCGAGGAGGCCGGCTTGCCGAAAATCTCGCTCGACGCGGCGTGGAAAAGCCGCGCCGGGCTCGGCAGGTCGCGCACCATTTCCAGAAGGCGCAGCGTGCCCATCGCCGTCATCTCGCAGGTGGATTCCGCGATCTCGAAACTCAGGCCGACATGGCTTTGCCCCGCGAGATGATAGATTTCATCGGGCACCACCTTCAGCAGCACGCGCCGGAGCGTCGTCGGATCGTCGAGGTCCGCATAGTGGAGGAAGAGCCGCTTCCCGTAGATCGCCGGATCGGAATAGAGCGACTCGAGCCGCGACCGTTCCAGACTGCTCGTCCTGCGGACGACTCCGTGTACCTCGTATCCCTTCGCGAGCAAAAGCTCGGTGAGATACGATCCGTCCTGTCCTGTGATTCCGGTGATCAGTGCGCGGGGCATGTCGCAGCTTGGTGATTCGGAGCGCTTCCGGCGAGCTTTCTATAATGCTCCGCAAGTTTTTGCGCGTGATTTGCCCAGGAAAATTCCGCCGCCCGCAGTCCGCCCCGCGCGATCAATTCCCCGCGCAGCCGCGGCTGCCGCAGGAGTGAGACGATCTGAGCGGCGGCCTCGGACGGCTGATCGGGCCTGAAGTACAGCACATCATCGCCGCCGACTTCCGGCAGGCTCGACGCATCGCTCGAAACCACAGGACAGCCCGCCGCCATCGCCTCGAGAAGCGGCAGGCCGAATCCCTCAATCGTGGATGGGAAAAACAGCGCGTCCACAGTGTGCAGGAGCGCGACCAGCTCGTCGTCCGCGCAGTTGCCCAACTCCACGACATGCTCCGGCCCGATGGCCTCGTGCAGTCGGCCCAGCGTCGCCTCATCGAGCCGCGCGCCGACGCGGATCAGCGCAACGGGACCGAAATCTTTCCGCACCGCACCCATCACCTCTGGAAGGATGCGCAGATTTTTCCGGCGCAGATTGCTGCCGACGCTCAGGATGCGCGGGCACTGCGGCAGGACGCGCCCCGGCGCCAGCGCACCGGGCTGTGCGAAATGCTCCGCATGCACACCGAGCGGGAGCACGTGGACATTCCGCTCCTCGCCGAGAAAGGCGGTGATCGCACGCGCGGTGTACGCCGAATCCGCGAGGAGCAGATCGGCGAGGCGGATGTTCGAGACCGTGTTTCGAAAGCGATTCAATTGCGCAGGCGTCAGCCCATCCGGATCCTCCAGCGGCGCGAGGTCATGCACGGTGACGATTTTTCTCACCGTGGCAGGGATGCGCCGGAGAAAGTGTGCGCAACTGTGATCGAGCACATGCGCGACCTGTGCATCGCCGGCGCGGCCCACGAGACGCGGGAGCCGGAAGTATTTGTCCCAGATCCGCCGCAGCCTCGGAGCCTGCGCCGAATGCGCCGGTGCTCCGCCAAAGGGGCAGCGCACCTCGAACTCCACGAGGGCCGGCGCGCGGAACTCGCGCTCCAGTTCCCGCCAGTACCGATCCATGCTCGCGCAGCCCTCGCTGGGCGGAGTCGGCAGCCAGAGTATCTTGTAGGCCATTCGGATTGCAGTGTAATAGCGGGCGTTGCCCCGGACTCAAGCCACGCGCGAACGGCCGGACAAGCCTGCATCCGAAATCCCATCCGCTCATTCGCCATATCCGCCACACTCCGCGTGCGCATCGCCTTCGCCACCCTTTCCGAAAATCCCGAGAAGCCGACGGGATCGCTCGATTTTTTCCAGCAGACGATCACCGGACTCGCCGCGCGCGATCCGGGGAATGAATACTTCATCCTCGTCAGCAGGACGAACCGGCATCTCTTCGAGCCGGCCGCGCCGAACGTGCGGCTCATCGAGGCCGGCGCGAGCAATGAGCGGCGCGCGCTGCGGATTCTCAGCGAGCAGTTCCGCATTCCGCGGCTGCTGAAAAAGCACGGCATCGATGTCTTTTTCACCAGCAGCGGCGGCGGCATCGCGCCCGTGTGGGTGCCGCGCCGCACGCGTCTCGTGCTGGCGGTGTATGCGACGCAGCACCTTCGCGGCGGATTAAAAATCGGGCTCCTCCGCTCGCTCTACCGTCGCTGGCTCGCGATCCCGTCGCTGAAGCGCGCAGACCGCGTGATCGTGAATTCGCAACTGTGCCTCGACGAAATCTGCACGCAGGTGGACATCCGCGACAAGGCCGCGATCATCTGGCACGGCATGGATGCAAGCCGCTACCACGAGCGCCCGCTCGATGAGGCCGAGCGCGCGCGCTTCGATCGCTACGGCCTGCGCAAGCCGTTCGTCCTCTTCCTCTCGACGATCTACTTCTACAAGAACGCGCACACGCTCACCGAGGCATTCGGAAAATTCATCGCCGCAACCGGGCTGCCGCATGAGCTGGTCTTCGTCGGCCGGCTCGATCCCTTCAGCCGCGACGGTGGCGACTACGGCGACACGCTGCGCAAAATCGCGCGGCAGCATGGCGTGGAAGATCGCCTGCGCTTCACCGGCCCGGTGCCTACGGAGGATCTGCGCTCATTTTATAAAATGGCGGATGTGTACGTGCAGCCGTCGTTCTACGAGACATTCGGCAAGACGGTCACCGAGGCGTTTTTCTGCGGCTGTCCCGTGATCGGTGCAAACACTTCCGCCACGCCGGAAATCATCGGCGACGCGGGCCTGCTCTTTGATCCGGAAAACGCTGGCGAACTCGCGGACTGCCTGCGGCGCGTCCTCACCGAGCCGGGGCTGCGCGAGGCACTCGCACAAAAGGGCCGCGAACGCGCGCGGCTTTTCACCGTCGAGCGGGAGATCGAGCAGTTCATCGCCGTCTTCAAGGAGGCCGGGGCGTGCACGCGATGAGCCTGCCATCTTGCACAAAAATGGAACGGCAGAATCCCGTGGCTTCAATTCCCTTGTCTTGCGCCGCCGTGTGCAGAGAACGTCTCTGGCCGATTCGGCAATCCATCAAGGATTGCCCCTCCCCTTTCCCATACGAGCGATGAAATTTGAGAGCCTGTACCGCTTCGCGCGGAATTTCCGACGCAAGCGCATGGAGCAATTCCTGCGGCTGTGCGCTCCGACTCCGGCGATGACCATCCTCGATGTCGGAGGCTTTTCCGGTTTTTG